>CAISJD010000066.1 GCA_903885605.1 uncultured Chthonomonas sp.
GCAGCTGAGAATCACCGAGGATGTAGTGTAGACTTCGCACAGACATCTGTAGCCTAGTTAAGATCACCGGACTACCGGATTCGGGGCCTAACTGCGGAAGCCGGGCTAGAATGCAGTGGCGCGCGGTGATGCGGCCGAAAGGGGCGAAGGCCATGGCTTCGAGTTATAGGGGACTGGCGGTTGCGGCGGCGTTGAGCCTGGCGGCGGCGGCGGCGGCGCAGCCGACCGGCCATATTGTGCGTATCCAGAGCCGGCCGGATCACGGCATCGTCATGCTTTCGGCGCCTCCGTCCGTGGAGCAGGCGCTGGCGGGGCGCCGGCTCTGGCTCACCGCTCCGGGCTCCGATGCGCGCATCGCCGCGCAATACGTGCCGCCCATGTCGCCGGGCCGACCGGGCGCCATCGTCAGCTTGCTCGCCCAGGGGATCGCCGGCGACCTTCGCCTGGCCGTGGGCGGGAAGCTGCCCGAGGAGCCGGGCCTGCCGGAGGCGATCCAGACCCAGCAGGCGGCGATCACCCTCGGCCGGGGCGGCGCCTACCCCGCGCCGAAGGGCATCGCGGTGGCCGGCATGGACGAGGCGCTGGAGAAGTTCACCTGGAACGACCGCGTCTACACCACGGCGCTGGGCGGCTGGAACCTCCGTTTCGATCCCAAACCGCGCGCCCGGGTCGTCTCGGCCGGTCCGGTCTGCACCGTGGTGCGGGTTTCGGCGCGCTACTGCCGCGAGGACGGGACGCCCGCGCCCGGCGGCGCCCGAGCCGTGTACGACTGGTACTACTTCCGCGACAGGCCCCTCTGCTGGGTGAATGCCGAGGTCCGCCAGGACGGTGGCCAAAGGTGGGACGAGCTCCACTTCCTTGAGTTCAACTTCTCCGACCGGCGGTTCACCGACTGGTCCGGCGGAACTCCGAGGCAGTCCGGCGCCATCACCGGGTCCGCCAAGGGCTTCACGATGACGGGCTGGGGCGCCGCACGGGCCGGCAAGTCGGGCGTGGCGCTCATCGGCCCCGACGTGCGTGTCTACGACGGCGCCGGCGGCTACGGGAGCTACCTCCACGCCAACTGGCAGAGCCTCACCGGGCAGGTCGAGCGCTTCTCGTGCTGGGTCTGGCTGGGCTCCGCCGACGATCCCTTCGCCGAGGCCGAGGGCTGGGCCAAGCGGCTGGGCCGCGACGCCGCCGCCTTCCTGACGGTGGCATCCACCCGCTCCGCCGTGAGCAGGGCGCAGAGCTCCGCCGACCGCCTGCGCGGCCCGGCGCGGGCATCGGCCCGGTGGCGAGCGGCCGCCGCCGCCCGGCTGGAGGAGTCCGGCCGATGGCAGGAGGCCGCCCGCGTCGCCCAGGGGACGCAGCTGCCGGCGGGCTGGACGGTGGCCGACGCGGGCGCCATGCGTCTCGCCGTGGCCCGCACCGCCGCCGGGCTGGAGCTCGCCTCGCTGGACGACATGGAGCGCGCCAGGGCGCTCCTCGCCCCGGACGCCCCGCCGCTCTTCGCCATGACCCTACGCAAGGCCGGATCCGACACCGACGTGGCGGTGACCTCCGACGCGGGATGGCGGCGGGCCTCTTGCGTGGCGAAGAAGGGCGTGCTCACCCTCGCCTGGTCGAACCACGCCGATCCCGCGCTCAAGGGCGTCAGCGCCGTGGCCACCGCCACTCCCGCGCCGGGGGAAGGCGGCTTCGACTGGAGGCTGACCGTGGCGACCCGCGGGACGCCCTGGGCGGTGCGGCAGGTGGCCTTCCCGCAGGTGCGGCTGGCCAGGCCCGGCGCCGAGCCGCGGGCGCTCTATCCCACCGGGCCGGGCGTGGAACTGCGCGACGCCTGGGAGCACGCCCAGGTGCGCCGATCCATGTACCCCAACGGCTGGTGCTCCATGCAGCTGCTGGCGGCCTACGGCTCAGGCCCCGGCGGCTCGGGCCTCTACTTCGCCATGCACGATCCCGGCGCCTCCACCAAGGAGATCGTCCTCGACGCGGCGCCGCAGAAGGGCGTCCTGCTGACCTACGACCATCCCGCGCCGAACCTGGGGACGGCGGGCAACGGCTACCGCCTGCCCGGCGTGGCGGCGTGGCGGTTGCTTCGGGGCGACTGGTTCGACGCCGCGCAGACCTACCGCCGATGGGTCAGCGGCAAGGCGCCATGGTGGCCCAAGGTGGGCCGCGACGGCCGCGAGGACACGCCCCTCTGGATGCGCGAACTGCCGGGATGGGCGCTGGCCAGCGGCTCGGCCGCCGACGTCGTGCCCGGCGTCACCCGCATGCGCGAGACCCTGGGCGTGCCCATCGGCTTCCACTGGTACAGCTGGCACGTGATCCCGTTCGATAACGACTACCCGCACTACTTCCCCACGCGGCCAGGCATGGACGAAGGCGTGGCCCAGCTCACCAGGGCCGGCGTCCACACCATGCCCTACATCAACGGCCGCCTCTGGGACACCCGCGACCGGGGCGCCGAGGACTTCGAGTTCACCTCCCGCGCGCTGCCCTCGGTGACCAAGGACGAGAAGGGCAAGCCGATCACGGAGACCTACGGGAGCAAGGAGGCCGACGGCTCGCCCGTGGTCCTGGGCGTCATGTGCCCCACGACGCCGCTCTGGCAGGATACGGTGCGCGGCATCGTGCTGCGCCTGGTCCGCGAGGTGGGCGTCCACGGCGTCTACATCGACCAGATCGCCGCCGCGTCGCCCGCCCTCTGCATGGACCCGACCCACGGCCACGCGCTGGGCGGCGGCGACTGGTGGTGCACCAGGGGCTACTGGCCGCTCCTCACCAAGCTCCAGGCCGAGCTGCCCGCCGACAAGATGATCACCACCGAGTGCAACGCCGAGCCCTACGTGAAGTGGATGGACGGCTACCTGACCTGGCACTGGCAGTTCCCCGACATGGTGCCCGCCTTCCCCGCCGTCTATGCCGGGGCCGTGCAGCTCTTCAGCCGGGCCTACAATGCCGGCGCGGGCACCCGGCTCGACGCCCTCTGCGCCAAGATGGCCCAGCAGCTGGTCTACGGCGAGCAGATCGGCTGGCTCGATCCCGGCGTGGCCCAGGAGGCCGTTGCAGGCCCCTTCCTCCGGGAGACCATACGCCTGCGGAGCCGCTTCGCGCGCCACTTCTACGCCGGACGCATGGCCCGCCCGGTGAGGCTCGTGGGCGACGTGCCCGGCATTCGATCCGACTGGGCCTGGTACGGCGAGACCTGGATCACCACGCCTGCGGTGCAGACCGGCTCGTGGCTGCTGCCGGGTGAGCGCAAGCTGCTCATCCTCTTCGCGAACAGCAGCGCCAAGCCCGTGGCGGCCCAGGCGGCGCTGGACCTGAAGGCCTACGGCATCCCCGCATCCGCCGCGAAGCTCAGCCGCGTGGTCGGAGCCGACGGCGACGCGAAGCCGGCGGCCCTGCCGGCGTCGGGCCGCATGGCCCTAGACCTGCCCGCGCGGTCGGTTGAGGCCTGGGTGATCAAGTGGTAGCAGGTATTCGCGACCACACTGCCGAAATGCTCTCATGCTCAGGGGCCGTCCCCAACGGCCCGTCGAAAGGAGTTTCACTTCGTGGATAGCACCAACAAGCCCATTCGCGTCCTTATCTGGGACGAGAACCCGCCGCACGCACCCAAGGCCCTCTACCCGAAGAGCCTGAACGGCGCCCTGGCCGACGGCATCGGCGCCCTCGTCGGAGCCGAGCTCGAGATCACCTGCGCCAACCTGGACGACCCGGAGCAGGGCTGCAGCCAGGCCGCGCTGGACAACGCCGACGTGCTGCTCTGGTGGGGCCACGCGCGCCACGGCGAGGTCACCGAGGAGACCGCCCGCCGCGTCATGGAGCGCGTGCACAAGGGCGGCATGGGCTTCATCGCCCTCCACAGCGCCCACTACGCCAAGACCTTCCAGTGGGTCATGGCCTGCCCGGGCCACCTCAAGGGCGGCTGGCGCGAGATGAACCCCATGGAGCCCGAGGAGATTTGCGTCTGCGCCCCGTGGCATCCCATCGCCGAGGGCATCGAGGACTTCACGCTGGATGGCGAGGAGATGTACGGCTCCCCGTTCGACGTGCCGCCGGCCCTGACGCTGGTCCTGCAGTCGCACTTCCCCTACGACGGCAAGACCTTCCCCAGCGGCATCGCCTGGACGGTGGGCGACGGCAAGGACCCCGAGTTCACCTCCGGCCCCGGCCAGGGCGTAGGCGAGGGCATGGGCGCCGGGCGCGTCTTCTACTTCCGCCCCGGCCACGAGACCTGCCCCACCTACCACAACCCCATCATCCACAAGATCCTGGCCAACGCCGTGCGCTGGTGCGCCAGGCGATCCTAGCGAGGGACGCCGAACGATGAACCTGGACCGCCTGAACGAG
The DNA here is from genome assembly GCA_903885605.1 of uncultured Chthonomonas sp. Classification (GTDB taxonomy): domain Bacteria; phylum Armatimonadota; class Chthonomonadetes; order Chthonomonadales; family CAJBBX01; genus CAJBBX01. The sequence goes on from CAISJD010000066.1 coordinate 4,345, forward strand.
CTCCTGGCCCGCCTGCCCGGCATCTCCATCGCCGTGGTGGGCGACTTCTTCCTCGACAAGTACATGGTCACCGACCCTGCGCTTTCCGAGGTCTCCATCGAGACCGGCCTGGAGGCTCGCCAGGTGGTCCAGGTGCGGTGCAGTCCCGGCGCGGCCGGCACCGTGACGAACAACGTCTCCGCCCTGGGCGTGGGGCGCATCGAGGCCGTCGGCGTCATCGGTTCCGACGGCGAGGGCTTCGAGCTGGCCCGCGGCCTCCGGCGCACCCGCGTCGGCTGCCGGAGGCTCCGCCGGTCGCCCAGCCGCTTCACGCCCACCTACACCAAGCCCATGCGGCTCACGCCCGGCGGCGAGGTGGAGATGGAGCGGCTCGACATCAAGAACCGCCGCGCCCTGCCCGCCGCGGACGTGGGACGCATCATCGCGGCGCTTCGGGCGCTCACCGATCCCGGATCGCCGGAGCGCGTCGACGGCATCATCGTGGCCGATCAGGTCGAGGAGCGCAACTGCGGCGTGGTGACCGACGCGGTGCGTGAGGCGCTGGCCGAGATCGGCCGGGCGCATCCCGAGGTCACCATCCTGGCCGACTCACGCGTCCGCATCGGCGAGTTCGAGGGCGTCACGGTGAAGCCCAACCACCTGGAGGCCGCCCGGGCCTGCGGCGACGCTCCCGGCGAGGTGGCCGACCTCGACGCGGCCATGGCCCACGGCCGAGCGTTGGCGGCCCGGGCCGGCCGTCCCGTCTTCCTCACGCTGGGCAAGCTGGGCATCCTGGCCTGCACCGCCGACCGGGCCGATCACGCGCCTGCGCCGCCCGTGCGCGGGCCGATCGATATCGTGGGCGCCGGGGACAGCGTGGCCGCGGGCATCGTGGCAGCCCTCTGCGCCGGGGCCGACCCCCTGGAGGCCGCCCGGTTCGGCAACCTCTGCGCGTCGGTCACCATCCACAAGCTGGGCACGACCGGCACGGCCTCGCCCGACGAGCTTCGGCGCGCCTTGGCGGGCTGACGGTTCCGCGCACCGGCTGCGCGCGTCTATAGCCGTAGGAGGGCTCAACCGATGAGACTGGCAAGGATCGGCGCGCTTGCGGCCGCACTGGCGGCTGCTGTTCCCGTTGCGGCCCAGGGTCGCAAGGAGCCCGGCCGGGCCCCGCTCGCCCTGTTGCCCACCGGCTCCCGCATCGCCGTGGTGGCGCTCAACTCGTCGGGCGGCGCCCCGGTGGACCGCGTCGTGGGCGATATGCTTACCGGCGCCCTGCGCAGGGCCGGCGTCCGGGTCTACGAGCGGCAGGACCTCGACGTCGTCCTCCGCGAGCAGCGGCTGGGCCGCGAGGGCGTCCTCGACGCCAAGAGCGCGCCCGAGCTGGGCCGCGTCCTGGGCGTCACGCATATGCTGGCCGTGAAGGCCACCGAGTTCGGCGTCAAGGACAGCCGCATCGGCGGGCTCCTGGGCTCGGGCGTCATCGGCGGCGTGCAGCTCCGCTCCAGCACCGCCAAGGTGACGCTGGACGTGCGGCTCATCGACTCCGTCACCGGCGAGGTGCTCGTCACCGACGTGGCGAAGGGCTCGGAGACGACCCCCGGCGCCACGCTGGGCGCGGGGCGCATCAGCAACGGCGACATCGCCCTGGGCGGCATCGACTTCGGCAGCAAGGAGTGGTCCGAGAGCTCCCTTGGCCGCGCCGCCCGCCGGGCTGTGGATGGGCTCGTCAAGCGGCTCGCGGGCGCCTCGCCGGCAGCCGAGGGGCGCATCCTTGCCGTACTTCCAGACGGCGAGTGCGTAGTGAGTATCGGAGCCTTCGACAACGCCTCCGTCGGCATGGAGCTGACCGTCATCCGCACCGAGGACGTCCGCGACAGCCAGGGCGTCGTGGTCTGGAGCGATGAGCGCCAGGCGGGCCGCGTGCGGATCACCGAGGTCCGCGGCGACCGGGCCAAGGCGCGCGCCGAAGGCGGCCCGGTGAAGCTGGCCGAGGGCGATATCGTCCGGGCTCTCAGTACATCAGGGGGAAAAGAGAAACGCTAGTGGCTGAAACCCTATCCCGAAGCCCTGCAACGCGTCCCATGGGCGCACACATGCCCACCGTCGGCGGCCTGCACAACGCGCTCACCTCGGGCCGCGACATCGGCTGCACCGCCGTCCAGCTCTTCACGGGCAACCCGCGCCAGTGGTCCGTGCCCGCCCTCACCGACGAGGCCGTGGCCCAGTTCCGGCAGGCGCACGCCGACACGGCCATGGCCTTCGTCGTGGCGCACGACAGCTACCTCATCAACCTCGCCGCTCCCGACCCCAAGGTGATGGGCGCCTCGCGCCGAGCCATGCAGGATGAACTGGTCCGGGCGGACGCCCTGGGCATCCCCTGGGTCGTCACCCACATGGGCGCCCACCTGAACACGGGCGAGGAGGCCGGCCTGGAGGCCCTCGTCGGCAGCATCCGGCGCGTGCTGGACGAGACCGCCGCGCTGGGCTCGGGCATCGCCATGGAGACCACCGCGGGACAGGGCACGGGCCTCGGCTACCTGTTCGAGCATCTGGCCACGGTCATCGAAGGGGCCGGCGGCAGTGCGCGCCTGGGCGTCTGCCTCGACACGTGCCACATCTTCGCCGCCGGCTACGACATCCGCGATGCCGACAGCTTTCGCGAGATGCTGGACCGCTTCGACGCGACCATCGGCCTGGACCGCCTGAAGCTCATCCACGTGAACGATGCCAAGAAGCCGCTGGGCAGCCGCGTAGACCGGCACGAGCACCTGGGCAAGGGAGAGGTCGGCGAGGAGGCGTTCCGCCTGCTCGTGAACGAGCCGAGGCTGGCCGCGATCCCGCTGGTGCTGGAGACCCCCGAGTCCGAGACCATGCACAAGGTGAACCTGGAGCTCCTGCGAGGCCTGCAGGCGGCCTGACCGGAGGCGCGGGGATGCGGCTGCTGGGCGTGATGATGGGCCTCGCGGTCGTCGCGGCGGCCCTCTGGCTGGCGGTGGGACGCCGCGTGGCTCCGCAACCGCCCACTCCGACGCCCGGCATCGGCTCGCCTGCCGCTACGGCAGCCGGGCAACCGCAGGCCCTGCCGGCTCCCATGACCCCCTACGAGGAGCGGCGAGCCGACCTCATCGAGAAGCGCTCGGCCCTGGTCAGCCGCCTGCAGGCGACCGCCGCCGGGCCGGTCTCCTGCTCATGGCCCGAGGAGCTCGACACACTGGACCTGACGCCGCGCGGCGACCCCGAGGCGGTCGTCCCGGCGCTGGTGAGCGGCGTCATCGTTCCCGACGCCTACGGCTACGGCATCCGGCGGGTCCGCTGGTTCGTCCGATCGGACCCGCCGGTTGCCGAGGCCCTCCGTCTGGTGGCCGAGACCACCCGCGACGCGGAAGGCTCGTGGCGCACCTTCTGGAAGTGACGGCTCAGTCGTCTACGGCGTCGTCGGGCAGGCCCACGGGCAGCATAGCCGGGCGGCTGCAGGTGCTCGCCACCTCGTAGTGCGCTCCGTTGGCCGAGGCGTCGATGAAGCCCTCCATGACGTCCAGCACATGGTAGGCCAGCTCGCCGCAGGCCCTGTGGCTTCGTCCCGACCGGATGGCGGCCGCCATGTCGGCCACGGCCACGCCGCGCCGGTTGCCCGTGAACCCGTGGGTCAGCGGCGCCTCGCGCCACTCGGCGTCGGACTTGGTGCGGATCATGACGGGTCCGCCGAAGCCGTTCGGGTCGGGCACGAGTAGCGAGCCCTCGGTGCCGTAGACCTCGATGCGCGGCAGCGTGGAGTGCCAGACATCGAAGGTGGTGAGGATCGTGCCGACGGCCCCCGACGCGAAGTCCATGACGCCGGCGATGTGCGTGGGCGTCTCAACGGTCACCACCTTGCCGGCCTTGGGCTGGCTGGTGATAAGCCGCTCGGGGAAGGTGATCCGGGTCGAGCCGGTGATCCGGCGGATGGGCCCCAGCATGTTGACCAGCGCGGTCAGGTAGTAGGGGCCCATGTCCATCATGGGCCCGCCGCCTACCTCGTAGTAGAACTCGGGGCTCGGGTGCCAGGTCTCGTGGCCGTGGCAGAGCATGAACGCCGTCGCGCCCACGGGCTCGCCGATGGCTCCGTCGTCGATGAGCTTGCGGCAGGTCTGGTGGCCGCCGCCCATGAACGTGTCCGGCGCGCAGCCCACGCGGAGGCCTTTCTCTGCGGCCGCGGCCATGAGGCGGGCGCCGTCGGCCCGGCAGGTGGCCAGCGGCTTCTCGGCATGGACGTGCTTGCCGGCTGCCACGGCCTGCAGGCTTACCTCGGCATGGGCCTTGGGCACCGTGAGGTTGACGACGATCTCGATGCTCGGGTCGGCCAGAAGCTCTTCGACGCTGCACGACCTGGGCACGCCGAACTCGGCGGCCTTGGCGGCGGCCCGCTCGGGCAGCACGTCGGCGCAAGCGGCTATCTCCAGGTTGCGGTAGCTCTGCCCGCCCTGCAGGTAGGCGCCGCTGATGTTGCCGCACCCAATAATCCCCACACGTGTTCGGTCCACTGCGCTCTCCTTGGGCCGCCGGATCTTGGGGCGGCATGGGCTATTCTACCGAACGTGTGGTCCGGGCGTCACGCCGGGGCTCGGGATGCGTAGACGTTAGTGGGCGGCGCCGCAGTTGCCGGCCGCCGAGGGAGGTCCATGCCATGACGATGAGCGTTGGGGTGCGCGGTTGGGCGGTGGCCGCCCTGGGAGGGCTTCTGGTCCTGTCGCAACCGGGATGCGGCGGCGGCGGACGGACGCCGGGCAGCGGCACCGAGGTTTCGGGCGTGGTGACGGATGTGGACGGCAAGTCCGTGGCCGGCGCGCGCGTCTCCGGAGCGGGGGTCACCACGACCTCGCTGAGCAACGGCGCCTTCGTGCTGACCGACACCAGGTCGGGCATCCAGACCATCAGCGCCACCATCACGATCAACGGCCGGCCCTGGTCCGCCGAGACCCGCATGGACGTGGTGGCGGCCGAGCAGAACCGGGGCGTCAACCTCGTGGTCTGCGATGACGGCTACCAGGGCGGGATCGAGGGGCGCGTGATCGGCCCCGGCGGCGGGTCGCTGTCGGGCGCCAAGATTTTCGTAGCAGGCCCCATCGCCTCCACCATGGCGATCAGCGACGCGTCGGGCGACTACCGGGTGTCGCGCCTCACTTCCGGCGTCACCTACACGGTCACCTGCTCGCTGGCGGGCTACGTGAACCACTCGCAGACGGTGAAGATCGAGCGCAACGTCACCAAGGCGGTCTCGTTCGCCCTCGGCTCGGGCCTGCCGCAAGGGGCGCTTCCCGCGCCTCAGAACCTCTCGACGCTCACCTGGACCGTGGCCGACACGGTCTCCCGGGCGCCTTCGCAGGCCGCGGGCCTGCTGGAATGGGTCAAGCGCAACTACCGTGCCCGCGCCGGGTTCGCGCGCTCCGCCCAGGCCCGGCAGGTCGTGAACCTGCAGCCCGCCGGCCGCTCCACGCCTCTGGGCTCGGTCGTGGAGGTCGACCTCTTCTGGGATTACCAGAGCTGGGATGACCTCTTCGGCGCTGTGATCCACCGGGGACAGGCGGCCAGGCCGCAGTTCGAGATCGCGCTGCTCCGCGACCCACTGGCCTCCATGTTCGTGGACACCGACTACGCCCTGACGCCGGACACGACCTACTACTACAACGTGGCCCTCGTGGACACGCTGAAGTTCCCCGAGACGGGAGCCAAGGGCGCCTCCAGCGCGGACGCCACTGCCAACCCGTTCCGGCCCACCTATATCGTGGCGCCGCGTGCGGGCTCCGCGGTCTCCGGCGATCCCACGTTCGAGTGGGCGCCCGTCTCCGGCGCGACCAGCTACCAGATCATGGTCTGGAACCGCTTCCCGGACCTGCAGAACACGGCCGACATCGACGGAGCCGTGCCGATCTGGCCGGCCAACCCCAGCGCGCCCGGCGACAGCCTGGTGCCGGCGGGGCGGACGAGCCAGCGCTATACCGGGCCAGTGCTGGTCCGCGGCAAGACCTACTACTGGCTCGTGGTGGCCTCGGACGCGGGCGCGAAGACCTACTCCGTCACGGAGATCGGCAAGTTCACGGCGCAGTAACGGCCCGACATACTGAGGGCCGGTCCACCAGACGGCGGACCGGCCCCCTGAAGAACGGCGAAGGGTGGCCGTTCATGACCCGTAGGCTAAAACGGCTAGCCCCCCGCGTCCCTCCGTTGACTATGATGCATGCCTAGTCACCACCCCCTTTCCTAGTCTGATCACATTATCGCGTGCCGGCCTCGGGCTGTCAAGCGGTTCGGTGCAGTTTTCAGCCCGGTTGTTTGGCGATTTGCGCCTGGGGCGGCGGAAGGGCCTTGACACCTGCCCGCTCTTGCCCTACACTTTACGGCAGGGGCACAACGCACCCACACCGGATATCGGCTCGGCACCAGCGGGGGCTGCTTGATGGGACTTGGCTACGTGGATCGCTCCTCTCATTTCGCGGGGTTGAGCGACGAAGATATCGTTACCATGGCCCAGCGCGGGTGCGCCAGCGCTGCCGAGTACATGGTTATCCGATACCGCAATCTCGTGGAAAGCAAAGGGCGTACCTACTTCCTGCCCGGAGCCGACCACGACGATGTCGTCCAGGAAGGCATGATCGGCCTCTACAAGGCCATCCGTGACTTCCGGGGCGACCGGTTCGTCCGATTTCGGGCGTTTGCGGATGTCTGCGTCACCCGGCAGATCATTACCGCCATCAAGGCCGCCGGCCGCCTCAAGCACAGCCCGCTCAACAACTACGTCTCCTTCAGCCAGTCCTCGCCCGAGGCCGACGCCGAGATCGACCTCCTCGACCGCATTCCCGACGACCGAGCCAAGGATCCGTCATGCTGCGTCGATGAGCCACGCGACGCTCGCGCGGTCTGTACGGCCATGGGCGACGCCCTATCCGACCTGGAGTCCGCCGTGCTGGGGTACTATCTGGAGGGTTGGTCGTACCGGGAGATCTCGCGTTCGCTGCATTGCGGCACCAAGTCCATCGACAACGCGCTGCAGCGGATCAAGCGCAAGGTCGGCGCCGCGTTGGACGGGTGCGACGAACCGGGTGCGCCCCTCCACGCGTTCGCGGCGCCTCAGTAGCTCAGCTGGCAGAGCAACGCTCTTGTAAAGCGAAGGTCAGCGGTTCGAATCCGCTCTGAGGCCCTCTTTCGTCGACCGCTTGCCCCTACGGCGCCAGGATCTCCGCCGCCACGCCGTCATACAGCATCAGCCCGCGCCGCGTCAGAGCGGCCCGGCCCGCAAGCGTCACCAGCCCCCGTGCAGCGAGCCCCTCCAGGACCGGCAACACTCGTGCCAGTCGTTCGGCCCCATATCGCTCGCGCACCGTGATGAGGTCCACGCCCTCGAGTAGCCGAAGGCCCAGCGCCAGCGTCTCCCGCATAGACCGCTCGGGCGGCAGCCGCTCCAGCAGGGAGGGCTTGCGGACGCCGGAGCGGACCGCCTCGGCGTAGGCTGTGGGGTGGCTCTCGTTGGTCCACCGCCGGCCCGATACGCAGGAGGAGGCCCCCGCGCCGAAACCGGAGTACTCGCGGTTCTCCCAGTAGACCCGGTTATGCCTCGACTGACGGCCCGGCAACGCCAGGTTGGAGACCTCGTAGTGCTCGTACCCGGCGCGGCCCAGCCGCTCCAGGGCGGCCTCGTACATGTCGGCCTGCTCGTCCTCGTCGGGCAGCTCCAGCCGACCCCCCGCATGCAGCCGTTCGTACCGCGTGCCCGCCTCCAGCGTCAGCATGTAGACGCTGATGTGCCCCGGCACGAGCGCGACCGCCGCCTCCAGGTCCGCGAGCCAGTCCGCCATGCCCTGGCCGGGCACGCCGCACATCAGGTCGAGGCTCACCTCCAGGCCCAGGCGGAGCGCCTGCCGGACCGCGTCGGCGGCTTCGGCGGCGGTGTGGTCACGCCCCAGCATAGGCAGCAAGCGGTCCGTCAGGGACTGCACCCCCAGCGAGACCCGGGTGACGCCCATGTCGCGCAGCTCGGCGAAGGCCGCCGCGTCACGCGGGGTGGGGTTCGCCTCGACGGTGACCTCGGCGTCCGGTAAGATGCCCGGCGCTGCCCGCAGCACGTCGATCACGGCCCGCAGTCCGGCGACGCCCGCCGTGGTGGGAGTGCCCCCGCCGAAGTAGAGCGACGTGACGGGGCGCAGCTCGTGGCGGCGCGAGGCGATCTCGGCCAGCAGCGCCCCGCTGTGGCCCTCGATGGCCCTGCGCGGCGCGCGATAGGCGTCGAAGTCGCAGTAGGGGCAGCGTATCCGGCAGAACGGTATGTGGACGTACACGGCCGACGGCATGCCCCAGCGCCCTCCTAGCCCGAAGGTATACTGAGCGCATTCTACATGATCCCCGTCGGGTGCGCATCCGCCGCGCTCGCGGGGGCATCGCCAGTTACCCAGGGCTCGGAGGAGAGGCGTGGCGGCAGACGGCGTTCTCACCATCGTCCCGACCTACAACGAGCGCGACAACATCCCGCTCCTCGTGCCCCGCCTGTTCGCCGAAGCGCCGGAGAGTGACCTCCTCATCGTCGATGACGCCTCGCCCGACGGCACCGCCGACCTGGCCCAGGATCGCTTCGGCAACGACGCCCGGCTGCACATCCTCCGCCGTACGGGCCTCCGCGGGCTGGGCCGGAGCTACGTCGACGGCTACCTCTGGGCCCTGGAGCGCGGCTACGGGCGCGTGGTGCAGATGGATGCCGACCTGAGCCACGACCCGCGCCACATCGCCGCCCTCGTCGCGGTTTCGCACCGCAACGACGTGGTCCTCGGAAGCCGCTACTGCCAGGGCGGCGGAGTGGAGAACTGGCCCCGGCGGCGGCTGGCCCTGAGCATCTTCGCCAACCGGTATGTCGCCGCTGTGACCCGGCTCGGCGTGGCCGACGCCACCAGCGGCTTCCGCTGCTACACCCGCAAGGCTCTGGCCGCCATGGACGTTAGGAGCATCGCCTCCAACGGCTACGCGTTCCAGGTGGAGATGACCTACCGCGCCCGCCTGGCCGGCCTCTCCATCGCCGAGTCGCCCATCGTCTTCACGGACCGCACGCTGGGCCATTCGAAGATGAGCAAGCGGGTGATCTGGGAGAGCATCTGGATGCCGTGGAAGCTCCGGTTCGGAGGCGGGATCACCTTGGGCTCGCAGAAGTAGCATCGACGGGATCGGTTCCCCTTCAGGCATAGGAGGCATGCGATGGCGTTGCTTCGCAGTTCGCTGCTCGAGCTGGTATCGGAGACATCGACCAACCTTCCGTCCGACGTGCGGGCATCCCTCACGACGGGCGCCGCCCGTGAGCGGACGGAGACACGGTCTGGGCAGGCGCTGCGCATCATCGCTAAGAACATCGATATGGCGCGCGCCGGCACCATCCCAATCTGCCAGGACACGGGAATGCCCACGTTCCGGGTGCGCCTGCCCGCCACGGTGAGCCAGAAGACCGTACACGAGGCCATTGAGTGGGCGGTGGCAGAGGCGACGCGGCTGGGGAGGCTCCGGCCCAACTCCGTCGACTCGATCACCGGCCGCAACTCCGGCGAGAACCTGGGTCCGGGCACGCCTGTGGTCCACTTCGAGGTGTGGGACCAGGCCGGCATCGAGGTGATGCTGATCCTGAAGGGTGGCGGCTGCGAGAACAAGAGCGCCCAGTACTCACTGCCCTGCGAACTGCCCGGCGTGGGCCGGGCCGAGCGGAGCCTGGAGGGCGTCTACCGCTGCATCCTCCACTCGGTCCACGCCGCCCAGGGGCAGGGCTGCTCCATCGGCTACATTGGCGTCTGCGTGGGAGGCGACCGGGCCGGCGGCTACACGCACGCCAAGGAGCAGCTCTTCCGCTCGCTGGACGACACGAACCCCGAGCCCGAGCTGGCCGACTTGGAGGCCCGCGTCCTCCGCAACGCCGACGGCCTGGGCGTGGGCGCCATGGGCTTCGGCGGCGACGTCACGCTGCTGGGATGCAAGATCGGCGCGATTAACCGGGTACCCGCCAGCTTCTTTGTCTCCGTGGCCTACAACTGCTGGGCCTTCCGCCGCATGGGCGTCCGGCTCGACGCCGAGACCGGCGAGGTGGTCGGCCGGCTCTTCCGTGACGAAGCCCCGGCGCCCATGGCCGATCCCGCAGCCGAGGAGCTCACCGGTCGCGAGGTGCGCCTGCAGCTACCCCTCACCGAGGAGGCCGTGCGCGGCCTGCACGTGGGCGATGTGGTGCTGTTGAACGGGCCGGCGCACACGGGGCGTGACGCCCTGCACAAGCACCTCTCTACCCACGACTCGCCCGTGGACCTCTCGGGCGGCGCCATCTACCACTGCGGGCCCGTCATGCTCCGCAGCGGCGAGGGCTGGCGCGTGGTGGCGGCGGGACCGACCACGTCAAGCCGCGAGGAGCCCTACCAGGCGGGCATCCTGCGCCGCTTCGGCGTGCGTGCCGTCATCGGCAAGGGGGGGATGGGGCAGGCCACGTCAGACGCCCTGCAGGAGGTGGGAGCCGTCTACCTCAACGCCATCGGCGGCGCCGCGGCCTACTACGCCGACCGCATCGTGGCCGTTACCGGCGTCGACTACCTGGATGAGTTCGGCGTGCCGGAGGCCATGTGGCACCTGGAGCTGAAGGACTTCCCGGCGGTCGTGACCATGGACGCCCACGGCGGTAGCCTCCACTCGGAGATTGAGCGGCTCAGCCTTGGTAACCTTCCGCGCCTTGCCGCCGCTCCTTAGCCTCGCCCGGATCACCGCCGCGCTCGGCGCGGCGGCGTGGCTCCTTGCGGGCTGCCATGCTCCGCTCCCGCCGGCGGGGAGCCTGGCCGCGCCTCGCGCCGCCGATGCCTGGGTTCTTTCGCCCCGCTGGTCGCCGGACGGGACGCGCATCGCCTACCTGACGGCCCATGGCGACGCATTGGCGGTGAACCTGGCCTCGGCCGATGGTGCGCCGATCCGCGAGGTGCGCCCGCCCGAGCGGCTGGCTGACCCGTTCGTCTGCAGGCCCGGCACGGGGCTCTGCGGGCCCGACGCGCCGGCGTGGCTACCCGGCTCGCTCGCACTCATCGTGCCCCAGGCGTCATGGTCCACGGAGACGACGCCGCCGTCGGTGGTGACCGGCTTGTCGCTGCTGGACCCGCGGGGAGGCCTGCGCCGCGTGGCCTGGGCAGACCCTGAGGCCCGGGACCGGCTTCTGCGCGCCCGAACGCCCGCGGTGTCGCCGGATGGCCGCCACATTGCCTTCGTCAGCGAAGGGCTGGATGGTACTTGCGCCGTCACCGTCGCGCCGCTGGCCCGCGTGACCGAGGAGCCGCCGAGGCCGCTGGCCGATCCCGGCCTCGATGCCGACTGGCCCTCCTGGTCGCCTCGCGGCGGGCTGCTTGCCTATCGCCGCCGCGTGCTGAAAGCCCCTGGAGCCGTGCCCTCGGAGACGCTGCGCGTCATCCAGCCGGGCGGCGCCAGAGCGCGTACCGTGGCCGTCCTGCGCGACGGCGCCGCCACGACGGCTTCAGCAGCGCCGAGCGGCGACGTCTGCCCCAGGGGCGCCCGGATTGCGCGTCCAACCTGGTCGCCTGACGCCGCGTGGATCGCATTCGAAGTGTGGCCCAATGAGACGCCCGCCCGCCAGGCCGCCGTCTGGCTGGTCCCCGCCGACGGCTCCAGCGCTCCCCGCCGCCTGAGCCCGCCCGACGGCGCAACGTACCGGCAGCCGACGCTGCGTTCCGGGGGGGTCGTCCTTGCTTTGCGATCGGCTGCAGGTCGGACCACTGTGGTGCGGTTCGCGCCGGCGGGGCGACCGCCGGCAGCCCGAGCTCTCGTGGCGCTACCGGGCAACGACGCCGACTGGTCGCCTGACGGCAAGAGGCTGGCCGTTGTTCGGGTGGCGCCGCAGCCGGCCGCCCGGCCGCTGTCCGTGGTGACCGTCCCGTAACGGCCTCCAGGCGCAAACAAGCCCGGCTCCATGCGGAACCGGGCTTGCGCTGATGTGGCGTCGTGCAGGCCGTCAGGCCGGCGCGGGACCGGGATTGGTCTGTAGGTGTATCTCCGTGGCGGGTTGCTGTCCGAGGGCGGTCGGCGGCATGTCCAGCGTCGTCGGCGGTTTGGGCAGGTGCGCCGACTTGCCGCCCATCACCTGCAGGAACGCCTCGCGCTCGATCGTCTCCTTGACCAGCAACACATCGACGACCTGGTCCATGGTCTCCCGGTTCGCGTTCAGGATCTCCATGGCCCGCTCGTGCCCCTCGGCCACGATGGAGAGTACCTCGTCGTCGATGGCGCGGGCCACGTCCTCGCTGTAGTCGCGGTCCTCCATGATGTCGCGGCCCAGGAACGGGTTGCCGTGCCGGCGGCCCAGGCGCCGCGGCCCCAGTTTGGCGCTCATGCCGTAGTCGCAGACCATAGCGCGGGCGATGTCGGTGGCGTGGTCCAGGTCGCTGGCGGCGCCGGTATCCATCTCGTTGTAGACGATCAGCTCCGCGGCGCGTCCGCCAAGCCCCATGGTGATCTGGTCCAGGAGCTCCTGTTTGGAGCGCGTGTACCGGTCCTCCGTCGGCATGCTGATGGTGTAGCCCAGGGCCATGCCGCGCGGCAGGATGCTGACCTTGTTGACCGGGTTGGCGTGTTCCAGCAGCTCAGCGACGATCGCGTGGCCGGCCTCGTGATAGGCGGTCCGCCGGCGGAGCGTCTCGGTCATCAGGCGGCTTCGGCGCTCCGGGCCCATGAGGACGCGGTCGATGGTCTCGGCGAACTCGCTGAGTGATATCCTGGTCTTTTCGCGGCGCGCGGCCAGCAGGGCGGCCTCGTTGACGAGGTTCGCGAGGTCGGCGCCGGTGAAGCCCGGCGTCTGCTGCGCCAGCCTGGCGATGGCCGCGTCCCGCTGCTCCTCGGTCTCCTCGAAGTCCAGCGGCTTGCCGCGTAGGTGGACGCTGAGGATGCCCGTGCGCCCGCGGATGTCCGGCGGGTCGACCACCACGCGGCGGTCGAACCGTCCCGGCCGCAGGATGGCGGGGTCCAGCACGTCCGGGCGGTTGGTGGCGGCGATGAGTATGACTCCCGAGTTGGGGTCGAAGCCGTCCATCTCAACCAGCAGCTGGTTCAGGGTCTGCTCGCGCTCGTCGTGCCCGCCACCCAGGCCGGCGCCGCGCTGGCGGCCCACGGCGTCGATCTCATCGATGAAGATCAGCGAGGGGCGATTGGCCTTGGCGGTCTCGAACAGGTCGCGGACGCGGCTGGCGCCGACGCCGACGAACATCTCCACAAAGTCGGATCCGGAGATGTGGAAGAAGGGCACGCCGGCCTCGCCGGCGATGGCGCGCGCCAGCATGGTCTTGCCGCATCCGGGCGGCCCCAGCAGGAGGACGCCCTTGGGAATCTTGGCGCCGAGCTGCTGGAACTTCTTGGCGTTCTTCAGGAAGTCGACGATTTCGCGCAGCTCCTCCTTGGCTTCGTCCACGCCGGCGACATCGTCAAACGTCACCTTGGGCACGGAGTCCGACAGCCGCTTGGCGCGGGCGCGGCCGAAGGACATGGCCTGGTTGCCGCCGCTCTGCGCCTGCCGCACGAAGATGAACCAGAGGAAGCCGAAGAAGGCCAGCGGCAGCATGACGCTGAAGATGATGCCCGTGGCGAAGTCGCTGAGGGGCGGGCGCGTGTACTCGAAGGGCACATGGCCGGCCAGCAGCGCCTGCTCAAGGTCGCGCAGGGACTCCTGGGAGTTCGGCAGGTTGACGGTGAATGTGTCGTTCTGGGCGGTGGCGGGCTTGACGATATACTCGCCCTTGAATGAGTCCTTGGCGATCTCGCCCTTGCGCACGTTGTGCGTCTTAATGAGCTCCATGAGCCGTGGGTAGCTGATGGCGCGGTCGGTCTGCCCCATGAAGGGCAGGCTGCCCCTCTGGAGGACGAACAGGAGCACTGCCAGCATGGCGGCCGTGATCAGCAGCTTCGTGGTGCGATTGCCCAATGATCCATCCTTCCCGGAGCCTGCGCTCCGGCAGGCGTACGAACCATATACTGTACCCGCGCAGGAGGTCGGGGAGTGCCCGGAAACCAGGGGCGGGAGTGCGGTCTAGGCCAGTGCAGCGATGCGGAGGCGTAGCCAGATGCTGTCCGGCGCGTCGCGGAGCACCCGATCATCGGTCACGATGTCCGGAACGGCCAGCGGCCCCTCGGCGTCGCAGACCACCGGTAGGCGGTCGCGTTGTGCTCTGGGTACCTTTCGGTCCACCAGGATGTCCTGCAGCTTACGATGTCCTACGCCACGAAGGCGCAGGCGATCGCCCGGTCGCCGGTTTCTGATCACAATCGGCGGCCTGAGCGCGGCAAGCGGCATGAAGAGCCCGTCGCTGCCCTGCTCCGTGCAGATCTCCAGTTCGGCTGTGACGCCCAGCCCAGGGCAGTCCACCGAGCCGGGGATGGGAGCTTCGTACGCCACACGGGCGGCGCTGCTGGGCGGCAGGTGCGGCGCGGCCGCGATCATGCCGTCGGCTCCGTCGGCGCGCCACTCCGTCCGAGGCCATGTCACCGACCCGCGTCGGCTTGAGGCGGCGGCCGCCATGGCATCGACGCGGCGCGCGTGCTCCAGCGTTACGTCGGTCAGCGGGTCGCCTGTCGCCCTCGCCGCGAGGCGGATCACGCGGAGCCGCACTCCCTCGGGCAGGGCGGCAAGGGCGTCAGCCCGCAACGCGACGCTCCCGGGGCGGCCGGACGCCTCGCATGCCTCCAGTGCGGCTCGAGCCCAGCCGTCGAGGGCATCGTCGTCGGCGCGGGCAATCTCGGAGAGCCGCAGCAAGGCGCCGTCGACGTCGGTGTGGTACTCGGCCCGGAGGAGGGGCAGGAGGCGGTTCCGTATCCGGTTGCGCTCGTAGGCGAGCCCGGCATTGGTGCCGTCGATCCGGTACTCCAGTCCCAGGGCGTCGCAGTAAGCCGATGTATCGTGGCGGCTTACGGTGAGCAGGGGCCGCACAATCGCGCCGCCGTACGGCGCCAGCCCTCGGAGGCCCGCTACGCCTGAGCCGCGCAGCAGATTGTGCAGGATGGTCTCGACCTGGTCATCCCGGGTATGCCCAATGGCGACGGCCCGTGCCCCAACGCGCTCTGCCACGTCGTGCAGGAAGCGCATACGAGCATCGCGGGCGGCCTCCTGCGCGCCCTGATGCAGCCGCCGGGCCGCCGAGCCGACGTCGCGGGCGGCGATGGTGCAGGGCACACCGAGGCTTGCGGCGAGCCGCGCCACGTGGAGTGCGTCTGCCCGGCTTTCGGCGCCCCGCAGGCAGTGGTCCAGATGCGCCACGTGGATGTGCACGCCCCGTCCCGCGGCCCAGCGGCAGAGCGCGGCCGCCATGGCGCACGAGTCCTGCCCGCCTGACACCGCCGCAACAAGGGCGTAACCAGCCACCGTAGCCTCGTAAGGCAGGAGGGTGGCAGCCACGGCGCAGTCAAGGTGCTCCACGGCTCCCGTCCTCGCGGGCGAGGGGCGGGTATCATACTCTCCAGTAGACCGTCGTAGCGTACCCATAGGTGCTGATCTCGAGTGTGCTTGGAGGCAAGGGTTATGGCGAAAGAGACGGGCGCATCTCCGGCAACGGCCGGCCTTGAGGATGTGGTGGCGGGCCCATCGAGCATCTGTTTCATCGACGGCGCCAAGGGCAGGCTTCTCTATTACGGGTACGACGTTGCCGATCTCGCCGTGCAGTCGAGCTTTGAAGAGGTAGCGTACCTCCTCTGGTACGGCAGGTTGCCCGGCCGTATCGAGTATGACGCGTTCCTCGATACCTTTACGGGATCCATGGAGCTACCGGTGGAGACCGTGATGATCCTCCGGATGTTCCCCAAGGTCGCGACGCCCATGGAGGTGCTGCGGACCGCAGTCTCCTCGCTGGGGCACTGGGACCCGGACAGCGGCAATACGCGCCTGGACGCATGCCTGCGCAAGGCCATCCGCCTGACGGATCGCCTGCCGCAGCTCGTGACGGCCCACCAGCGCCTTCGCAACGGCTCCGAGCCCATGCATCCCATCCCCGGGCGCAGCATCGCGTACAACTTCCTCCACGGCCTCACCGGGAAGGAGCCGGACCCCGCTTTCGTGACCGCTTTTGACGTGGCCTTGATCCTCCACGCAGACCACGAGCTGAACGCATCAACCTTTGCAGCCCGCGTGGCCGCCGCGACGATGTCCGATATGTACTCGTGCGTGACCGGGGCCATCGGCGCGCTCAAGGGGCCGCTGCACGGCGGCGCCAATGAGGCTGCCGTGAAGATTTTCAACGAGATCGGCGACCCGTCGCGGGCCGAGGAGTGGGTGAAGGAAGCTCTGTCGCGCAAGGTCAAGATCCCCGGTTTCGGCCACCGCGTCTACCGCACCGAGGACCCGCGCGCCACGATCCTGCGCGGGTACGCCAAGTCCGTCTCCGAAGCCGCCGGCGATACGCGCCTGTTCGAGATCGCCGAGATCGTCGAGCGGACCGTCCGCGAGAACACCAAGGTCTATCCGAACGTGGACCTCTATTCCGGGGTCGTCTACTCCGCCATGGGCATTCCAACCGAGCTCTTCACACCGATCTTCGCCGTGAGCCGCGTGGTCGGATGGACCGCCCACATCCTGGAGCAGTGGAGCAACAACCGCCTGATCCGGCCCAAGTCCGACTATGTCGGACCGATGGACCTGAAGTACGTACCCATTAATCGCCGTTGAGGTTGCCCATGGATCCAGCCGTGCCTTACAGCACCGCCGCCGAGATATCGGCGGCGGTGCTGCGTCATGCGCGCCACGCTACCGGCGCTTCGTGGGAGCATGCCTCCAATGCCGAGGTCTATACTGCCCTGGCCCACGCCATCCGTGATGCCGCGCATGACAGGGTCCTCAAGGCCGAGGATCGCGCCGCGGAGGCCGGTGCCAAGCGCATCTACTACCTCTCCATCGAACATCTAGTTGGCCGCTCCCTTGCCTCCACGCTCCGCAACATGGGGCTCTTCGATACCGTCCGGTCGTTCCTGGCCGAGCAGGGCCGCGACCTGACGGCGGTGCTTGAAGAGGAGATCGACGCGGCCCTGGGCAACGGTGGCCTGGGCCGGCTCGCCGCCTGCTACCAGGAGTCTATGGCGACGCTGGGCCTGCCGGGCTACTCCTACGGGATCAACTACGAGTTCGGCATGTTCCGTCAGGAGATACGCCACGGAGCGCAGGCCGAGAGACCCGACGTTTGGCGGCAGTTCGGCTCGCCCTGGCTCCTTGAGCGACCGTCGATCCTGCAGCGCATCCCCGTCTTCGGCAAGCTCGCGTACCGGACGCGGGCCGACGGGAAGCTGCTACCGGAGTGGGTCGACTTCCGGCACATCCTCGGCGTCCCAAGCGACCTGCCTGTGGTGGGCTACGGCGCCCGGTCGGCCTCCTGGCTCCGGCTCTACGCGGCCCGGTCGGAGCAGGAGTTCGACCTGGAGGCCTTCAACCAGGGCGACTACGTCCGCTCCATCGGCGGCTCCCTCAACGACACCAACGTCTCGCGTGTGCTCTACCCCGACGACGCCAAGCCGCAGGGGCGCGAGTTGCGCTTGCTGCAGGAGTACTTCTTCTGCGCCTGCGCCGTGCGCGACATCCTGCGCATCCATGACGTGAGCGGCGAGCCCATCGAGGCCCTGCCCGACCGCGTCGCCATCCAGCTGAACGACACCCACCCCGTGCTGGCCATCGTGGAGCTCATGCGCGTCCTGCTGGACGAGCGTCATATGGACTGGACGCCGGCATGGGACATCGTCTGCAAGGTTTTCGCCTACACGAACCATACGCTCCTTCCCGAGGCGCTGGAGAAGTGGACGGCGGGGCTCCTCGACTTCATGGTGCCCCGGCACCTGAGCATCATCTACGAGATCAACCGCCGCTACGTGCAGTCCGTTGCGCAGGATCACCCCGGCGATCCGGGCCTGCTGGAGCGCACAGCCATCATCACGGGCTCAGGTCCCGGCTCCGTCGTCCACATGGCCCGCCTGGCCGCCCATGCCGCCTTCAAGGTGAACGGTGTGGCAGACCTCCACACGCGCCTTCTGCAGCGGCTGGTGATGCCCGACGTGGCCGCCATGGAGCCGGAGAAATTCACAAACGTTACCAACGGTATCACCCAGCGGCGCTGGCTGCTGCACGCCAACCCCGGCCTGGCAGGGCTGGTCACCGAGGCGATCGGCGACGGCTGGGTGACCGACCTGGAGCAGATGCGCGCACTGGAGCCGCTGGCCGATGACGCGGGCTTTCGCGACCGCTTTCGCCAGGTCCGCCGCGAGAACAAGCAGCGGCTGGCCGGCGCAGTTGAGCGGCTCTGCTGCGTTAAGGTGGACCCGGAGTCAATGTTTGACGCCCAGGTCAAGCGGATGCACGAGTACAAGCGGCAGCTCCTGAACCTGCTCCGCGTGGCCGCCGACTATGCCGACATCCTGGATGGCGTCGCTTCGCCGGGCGTGCCGCGGGTCTGCATCTTCGCGGGGAAGGCGGCAGCCAGCTACTTCGCCGCCAAGGAGATCATCCGGCTCATCGTGGCGGTCTCACGGGTGATCAACGCCGACCCACGGGCACAGGATCGCTTGAAGCTCGTCTTCATCCCGGACTACCGCGTCACGCTCGCCGAGAAGATCATCCCTTCGGCCGACCTGTCGATCCAGATATCGGCGGCCGGATCCGAGGCCAGCGGGACGGGGAACATGAAGTTCGCCCTGAACGGTGCTCTGACGATCGGCACGCTGGACGGCGCGAACATCGAGATCCGCGACGCTGTGGGCGAGAGGAACTTCTACCTCTTTGGGCTTACCGCGGAGCAGATGACCGGCCTGACGGCGCCCGGCTTCTACGACCCCGCCGAGGCCGCCGTGCGCGACCCCCGCATCCAGCGCGTGCTGGGCATGCTGGAGAGCGGCTTCCTCACCCCCTGGGACCCCGACCTCGGCCGCTGGGTTCGCGGATACCTGCTCTCGCACGGCGAGAGGTACGGGCATCTGGCTGACATGGGCGCCTATCTCGATGCCCAGGACCGTGCCGCCTCGGACTACCGAGACCTGCACGCTTGGGACCGCAGGTCGATCCTGAATATGGCTCGCGTCGGCCGATTCTCCAGCGACAGGGCCGTCAGCGAGTACGCCGAGCGCATTTGGCGCGTGAAGCCCGTCTAGCCGGACGCAGAAACGCCTTCAGCCGCGATCGGCTGAAGGCGTATTCCTTGCAGTGGAGCTGAGGGGATTCGAACCCCTGACCTCCGCGATGCGAACGCGGCGCTCTCCCAGCTGAGCCACAGCCCCACGGTGGCCAGCGGGGAACATCTTACCCCGGCGCACAGTCTGCCGTCAACTACAGGCCGGAGGCGGCATCGCGGGGCCGGGCGCTGTTTGACACCCCTCCGGGGCCTAGGTATAATCGCCCCTGTTCCCCCGGAGCCACACTGCGCTGGAGATAGGCACCCATCCATGATTAGTGAAGATCGCGACGCACTGGTCTCGCGCATCCATGAGCTCGAAGGCCTGCTTGCCGAGAAGAAGCGCGAGGTAGAGCGCCTGCAGCAGGGCATGAAGGCTTCCGAAGCGGCCGACGTGCAGGTCTCGATCACCGAGTTCGAAGACACGCTGAAGCGCCTCGTGCAGCGCGTGGCCATGATCCTGCAGGCCGAGAAGTGCGCGATCCTGATCCTGGACAAGGAGACCGGCGAGCTGGTCGCCCGCGCTCCGGCCCACGGCATCGCTCCCGCCGACCTGCGCCTCCTCCGCGTGAAGGTGAGCGAGGGCGTCTCCGGGGCCGTCTACCGCTCCGAGCACCCCATCATCATCGACGACGCCATCCATGACCCGCGCACGGTGAAGGAGAACGTGGCCCTGCTGCACGTGCGCAACGGGCTCGTCGTGCCGCTGGTCGTCGAAAAGCGCGACGAGGAGAACCGGGTCACCAACCGGGTCACCATCGGCGTCCTCTGCGTCTTCAACAAGCGCTACGACGGCCTCTTCAACGAGGAGGACGTGCGGCTCCTGGAGCGGCTTTCGCGGAACGCGGCATCGGTCATCTCCAATGCCCAGATGTACAAAGAGCTGGTCGAGGAGAAAGAGAAGCTCGTCCACACCATCGAGAGCCTCTACGCGGGCCTGCTGCTGATCAGTGAGCGCGGCACATTGATGCAGATGAATGCCCGCGCCCGCCAGATATTCGAGGTCGTAGGCGACCCCATCGGCCGCCCGTTCGTCGATATGATCCAGCACGAGAAGGCGCTCGAGGTGCTCGGCCGCATGCTCTCCGTGACCGACCAGTCCGAGGCGGCCGACTCCGATGACGACGTCCGCGCCGCCGAAGAGGTGAGCGTCGCCGAGCCGGACAGTGGCGAGGAGCGCATCTACCAGCTCCATGCGGCCCAGGTGCGCGGCGAGGACCACCGCCTCATCGGCACCGCGGTGATCATGAACGACATCACCGAGATTCGCAACCTGGACCGCATGAAGACCGAGTTCGTGGCCATCGCGGCCCACGAGCTGCGCACGCCGATGACGCCCATCAAGGGCTTCATCAGCATGCTGGCGCAGGACCCTGACGACTCGTTCACCCCCGAGGATCGGCACGAGTACTACACGATCATCGAGCAGAACGTCGACCGCTTGGGCCGCCTCATCAACGACCTGCTGAACGTCACCCGGATCGAGCGCGGCATCGCCATGCAGCTCTTCTGGGAGGAGGCCGACCTGCCCTCGCTGGTCGAGTCGGTCTTCGAGGTCCAGCGCGGCATGACCAACACCGACAAGCACCCGCTGGTTATGGATGCCGAGCCCCCGCACCTGGTCGCCACGGTGGGTCGCGACCAGATCGAGCAGATCTTCCAGAACCTCGTCAGCAACGCCATCAAGTACTCGCCCGAGGGCGGCGAGGTGGTGGCCATCATCCGCGACGAGCCCGAGAAGGGCACCGTGCTCATGGGCGTCCGCGACCACGGCACCGGCCTGCCCGACTCCGCCAAGGCCAAGCTCTTCAAGCCCTACCGCCGCATCCATAACCCCAAGACCGCCAGCGTCAAGGGCACCGGGATCGGCCTCTTCCTCGTCAAGAACCTCGTCGAAGCCCACCACGGCAACATCTGGGTGGAGACCGAGATGGGCAAGGGAAGCACCTTCTGGTTCCGCATCCCCAAGGCGCCGCCCGAGGCCGGCGAGGGCGAGGCGGCAGCACCCGCGACGTAAGGATCACCACGGCCGCGGCGCACGGAACAGTGCGCTGCGGCCGAAGCGTCTATCAGGGCGTGGGCCATCGTCTGCCAACCCCGCCGGCAGGCCGGCATCCCGCCAGAAGGAGACCCGCCGTGCCGGTTCGATTAGAAGTTCTACGACTGTCGCACGCGTCAGGCCTGCCCATGCCCGGTTACGCGACCTCGGGCGCCGCGGGCTTCGACCTGCCGGCCGCCATCGACAAGCCCATGACGCTGGCGCCGGGCGACCGTGCCTTGGTGCCGACCGGCCTCTGCGTTGCCGTGCCCGAGGGCTATGAGGGCCAGGTCCGTGGCCGTAGCGGCCTGGCGCTCCGGCGAGGCCTGGGCCTCGCCAACGGCGTCGGCACGATCGATTGTGACTACCGGGGCGAGATCAAGGTTATCCTGGTGAACTGGAGCCATGAGCCGCAGACCATCGAGCCCGGCGCCCGCATCGCGCAGTTCGTGCTGGCTCCAGTGGCGCGGGCCGAACTGGTCGACGTGCCGGAGCTCAGCGGCACCATCCGCGGCGCGGGGGGCTTCGGGCATACGGGTACGTGAGGGCATCGCCATGGAGTGCGGTTCGGTGACGACCAGGAGCGGGGGGGCGGCGCCCGATCCCCGCGGGCAGGACGCCCTGCCCGATGAGAACTCCCTGGAGCGCCTGCTCGCCGAGGCCAACCTGGCACGGTTGCGTAGCCACTGGCCCGACGCCGAGGCCGGCTGCGTCATGGTGCTACGCGCCGACCCCAACAATCTCCATGCCCATTCCCTCCTGGGCGACATCTACCGCGACCAGGGCCGTTTCGACGACGCCCTGCAGTGGTACAGGCTGGCCCTCGACCTCGCCCCATCCAGCGCGGCCGACCGTGAGAAGCTGCTGCGCCTGGAGACGGACATACGCGAGGCCGAGGGCCGTTCCATCACTGCCGCGGCCGACCGCAACGAGCCGCCAGTGTTGTTGCGCCAGTTCAGGTGGCTTACCGTCGCGATTGTCGTGGTGGCCATCGCAGCGGCCACGATCACCTGGTCGGCCACGCGGCACACGTCCCGCCTGGCCCCGCCCAGACATGCCGGCGGCATGAAGGTCCGTCCCGCTGTCGGTCCCGTGCCGCACCGTGATCACCTTGGGCGGGCGCAGCCGTTGCCACAGGCCACCCCGGTCCCGCGCACGGTAGAGCCGGGCCGCCAGATCGACGCGGACCTGCGGCTGGAGGCCGGACTGGCGGCCCGCTCTGACCTGACCCAGGGCATGCGCGTCCTGGCCGCTTCGGCCGGCGGCGGTGTGGGCGTCCTCGTGCTGGGCCTGCCGCAGGCCGTCTCGGGTGGAACGCTGGGGCGCAACGAGATGCTGCGCGGCGCGCTGGCCTCGGCGGCATTCCTGCTCAATGGGCCGGCGAACCCCGTGTCGGTGCAGGTCATGGTGATGGATGCCGACGGCCAGGGCCTCATGCGGCCGCTCTTCCGCGGCGTCGTCACCCGTGCGGCGCTCCAGTCCGGGGCCGACTTCGCTTCGACCTGGTGGTCGCCTTCCGCCGAGCCCTCCGGTCCCGCCTTCTCCGGCGAGGCCGAAGCGCCCCAGGGCTGACCGCCGCGCCCCGGTGACCGACCTCCCGCCGCCCGCGCCGGACTGTCTCGACCTCGCCGCCACCGTTGCGGGCGGGCAGGCGTTCGGGTGGAGGCCCTCGCCGCAGGGGCGGTGGATCGGCGCATCCGGCGGCGTCGGCATGGCCCTGAGCCTGTCCGACGGCCGCCTTCGGTGCAAGACCACCCCGCCCGGTCGCGAGGCCGCCGCCCGCGACCTGCTGGCGCTGGACGTTGACCTGGCGACGCTCTACGCCCAATGGCTGGCCGCCGACCCCTCGCTGGCTCCCATCCTGCGCCGCTGGGCGGGACTGCGCATCATGCGGCAGCAGCCTGCCGAGGCGCTCTTCTCGTTCATCTGCTCCGCGTGCAACACGGTGGGTAAGATCGAGCGCTCCGTGGCCGCCCTGTGCCGACGATGGGGAGTTCCCTTGGGCGTCCTCGACGGCCTCCCGCTGTACGGCTTCCCCGAGATCTCGGGCATCGCGGCCCTGAGCCCCGGCGACCTGCGCGCCGACCTCTGGGGCTACCGCGCCGAGTATGCCGTGGGGACCGCACGCGCCCTCCTCGACCGCGGCGACGGCTGGCTCGCCTCGCTGGCCCAGGCCGGCCTACCGGAGGCTCGAGCCGAGCTGATGCGGCTGCCCGGAGTGGGCCGCAAGGTGGCCGACTGTGTCCTGCTGTTTGGTCTGCGGTATGATGAAGCGACCCCGATCGACGTCCACGTGGCGCGTGAGGTGGGCGCCCGCTACCTGCCGCATGCCCTGGGCCGCGCCCTGGGCCGGTCGGTTCACGACGACCTGAGTGCGGCGTTGCGTGATCGCTTCGGCGCCCGAGCCGGTTGGGTGCAGCAGTATCTCTTCATCGACGCTCTGAGCCGCGGCCGCTCTGTGCCGACCTGGCTCTGCAGGAACCATAGGGAGGACGATGCCGATGTGGCTCTACAACACCAAGTCGAGGACCAAAGAGCGCTTTGAGCCGCTGGTCCCGGGGTGTGCGGGGCTCTACTGCTGCGGCCCCACGGTCTACAACTACGCCCACATCGGAAACCTGCGCACCTACGTCTTCGAGGACATCCTGCGCCGCACCCTGAAGCTCAACGGCTACAAGGTGAACCACGTCATGAACATCACCGACGTGGGCCACCTGGAGTCCGACGCTGACGACGGCGAGGACAAGATGGAGAAGGGCGCCCGCCGCGAGGGGTTGGATGTCTGGCAGCTGGCCCGGAAGTACGAAGAGGCCTGGCTCGTCGACATGCAGCGGCTCAACATCGAGCGGCCCGAGGTCATCTGCCGGGCCACTGAGCACGTGGACGACATGGTCGCGCTGGTCCGCCGCCTGGAGGAGCAGGGGCTCGCCTATGCGGCCACCGACGCGGTCTACTTCGATACCTCCAAGTTCGCGCGGTACGCCGACCTGGCCCGCCTGGACCTGCGCGGCTTGCAGATGGGCGGCGGCGGCCGAGCGCAGGAGCAGGAAGAGAAGCGCAACCACAACGACTTCGCGCTCTGGTTCACCAACAAGCCCCGCCACATCATGCAGTGGGACGCCCCGTGGGGCCGCGGCTACCCCGGTTGGCACGTGGAGTGCTCCGCCATGAGCATGCGCTACCTGGGCGAGACCATCGATATCCACTGCGGCGGCGTCGACCACATCCCGGTGCACCATACCAACGAGATCGCCCAGAGCGAGGGCGCCACGGGCAAGCCCTTCGCCCGCTACTGGCTCCACGGCGCATTCCTGATCATCAAGGGCGACCAGGGCGACGACGGCTTCGTGAAGATGGCCAAGTCCGGCGACAACTTCCTCACGGTCAGCGTCCTGGCCGACCGGGGATACGACCCGCTGGCCTACCGCTACCTCTGCTTGCAGGCCCACTACCGCAGCGAGCTAAAGTTCTCCTGGGAGACGCTGGACGCCGCCCAGCAGGGCCTCCGCCGCCTCTACGCGCTACGTCCGACGAACGACCCGCTCTCCGATGACGCTCGCTACGCCGACGCCCGCGCCGAGGCGCTGGAGGCGATCAACGACGACCTCAACGCCCCCATGCTCCTGGGCGTCCTCAACCGCTACGGAAGCTACCGCCTCTGGACGGAGTTCGACGAGGCCCTGGGCCTCGACTTCGCAAGGCGAGCCGTGGACCGCGACGACGAGTTACCCGCCGACGTAGCCGCCCTGGTCGCCGAGCGGAACGCCGCCCGCAAGTCCAAGGAGTGGGCCCGCTCCGACGAGCTCCGCACGCGCCTGAACGACCTGGGCTACGACGTGGGCGACTCCCCGCAGGGCACCACGGTCAAGAAGCGCCTCGCCTGACGGCCGCTTCACCCCGACAACCGGGTTAACAACGTCGATGACGTCAAGGGCTTTTCACCCTGTTGGCGTTGCTGACGGTTGGGCGCGGCGCTCAGTCCAACTTGTGGCCGTGGGCGGCCCAGACCTCCTGGGCGCGGGCGACGGCCTCGGGGCCGGGCTCGACTTGGCCTCTGATGGAGGGCGGCGGCTGGCCTGGGCCGGCGTCCTCGGGGAACGGCGACCAGTGGTCGGCCTCCACGGCCTTGCGCGCCGCCTCGTCTCTGAAGTCGGGCACGGACAGCGGGGCGCCGTCGGCCAGGCAGGAACGCCAGGCCAGGATCCCCACCGCCGACATGGCGGCTCCCCGGTAGACGTCCAGATAGGGCTGCCCGCCGGCGCGGATGGCGTTGGCGAAGTGGAAGCTGGTCCAGAAGTCGCCGCCGCCGTGGCCGGAGGCGCGCGCCAGGTCGCCGTGCTCGGGCCAGTCGGGCCGGTAGGTCATCTCTCCGGGTTCGCCGGGCTTTCGCATCCACTCCTCGGTGTGGCGGCGCACCGTGCTCCAGTGGTCCGGCTCGGCCGTGGCGATCATCCCCCGATCACCGTGCAGTTCGTAGCGCACGCGATGGATGGAGCCCATCATGAGGCCCCAGAGGCGGAAGACCGCGCCGCCGTCCGTGCGAACCAGGATGACGCCGCCTGTGTCGGCCACCTTGACCGTGTTGGGCGACTGCGACGCCTCCTCGGTGATGGCCAGGGCGTTGACGCGCGCGGGCATCTCGTCGGTGATGCACATGAGCGGGGCCAGCGCGTGGGAGCAGTAGTAGGTGGGGGGCAACCAGTTTCGCCAGTGGTTCAGGCCGGGCGAGATGGAGAGGCGCCATCGCTCCTCGCCGGGGTGGTTGTACTCGCCCTCGGCGTAGCGCACGGGGCCGATCTCGCCCGCCTGGTAGAGCCTCCGCAACTCCTGCCCGGCCACCGAGTAGGGGTAGTTCTCGGCGAACATGTAGGTGCGGCCGCTCCGCTCCACGGCCCGGCATAGGGCGGCGCACTCGGCCAGCGTCTTCGCTGCGGTCGTCTCGCTCATCACATGCTTGCCGGCTTCCAGTGCGCGGATGGCCAACGGCGCGTGCTCGTGGAAGAAGTTGGCGAGCACGACGGCGTCCATGTCGTGTTCAAGGAAGCGCTCATAGTCCGTGTAGGTCGCCACGCCCCACTGCTTGCCCGCGTCGGCGAGCCGCTCCTCCCACGTATCGCAGAGCGCCACCAGCTGCATGCCCACGGCCTCGGTGGCGCCCGCCGCGAAGCTCTGGCCCCGGCCGATGCCCACGACGCCCACCCGGATCGGTTTGCTCATAGCCATCTCCTCCCGCTACCGTCAGTCCTTGACCGCCGCCCGCGCATCCACCGGCACGCCGAGGCCGCCGAGGAGGACGTGGGCCATGAGGCTGTTTCCGGCCGCATTCATGTGAACGCCGTCGGTGGTGAGCAGGTTGCCACGCGGACCTGCGGCGCGGAACGCGTCTATCACCGTGCGGAAGGAGTTCTGGTAGTCGACGAACCGGGCGCCGCACTTCTGGGCGATCTGCCGGAGCGCCGCGTTGTAGCCCTTGAGCTTGGCGTTCTCCGGTGTCTCCCCGGCCTCGTTGATCACGGTGGTCGAGAGGATTACGACGCGCGCCCCGGCCGACTTGGCTCGCGTCACCATCTCCTCCACGTTGCGGCGGTAGTCGGCCAGGGGCACGCCGCGCGGGCCGTCGCCGAGCGGGTGGCCGTCGTAGAAGCCGTGCCAGACGTCGTTGACGCCCACGCTGATGGTCACGAGATCGGGCTTCTTGTCGAGCACGTCGCGGTCGAACCGGGCGAGCATGTCGTTGGACTTGTGGCCTGAGATGCCCGCGTTGAGCACCTGGATGCCCTGTTCCGGGTAGATGGCCTGCAGCGCGCGCCGCACGAGCCATACGTAGCCGCCGGGCGCCTCGCCCTGCTGGGTGATGCTGTCGCCCAGGCAGACGATGGTCTTCACACCGCGCAGGGCGGGCGGCACGTCGGCGCGGGCAGTGGGTGCGGCAAGGGCGGCGGCCAGCAGGCCGGCGAGCA
>CAISJD010000067.1 GCA_903885605.1 uncultured Chthonomonas sp.
CCGACCTTCACCGTGAAGGTCACGCTGCCTCGGCCACCCACGGTCTGGTCGTTGCTATCGACGCCGATCAGCGCCTCGAACCGCTTGCCCGGGCCGGGTAGCCGCACGATGAGCCGGCTGGGCGCGTGGCAGAAGAGGCCCCTGGCGTAGGTGGCGCCGGCCAGCTTCAGGGGCTTGCCGAACCGGCCGTCCTTCTGCACCATGTCGTAGTTCGTGGCCACCTCGATGCCGGGGTTGGGCGGCGGCGCGGCGATGCCCTCGAACAGGGCGGCGGCAAACCGGCGCGCCTCGGCCATCGAATCGGGGGAGGGGGTCATGGCTCGCACTCCTTGGCCGGCGATGAGGATGCCCACGCCCGCCAGGGCGCACAGGCTACGCATGGGGGTACGGCTCGGTTGGGGCATGGGTGGTCCTCGCTCTGCGTCGCCCGGATGACAGCCCCGGTGCGGCGGACTCACCTTCGACGCAGCGGCGGCAGATACCTGCGCGCCGACCCGGCGTTGCGCCCGCTACTTTGCCTGCGCGGCCGAACGCTTCGGCTGCGCCGCCCGGTCTTCGTTCTCGGCCAGGCGGGCCAGGACGATCTCCTTGACGAGCTCAGGCGGCAACGGCTTCTCGGGCGTGAACCGGATGGTGCCCGCCGTGCAGGAGAACCCCGCGAGGTCGGACTGAAACTGCGCCACGATGTGGCCGCTCATGGGGTAGAGCGCGCAGTGGTTGGCCCAGGCGGCGAAGCCCACCAGCAGCTTGCCGCGGCGGAACGACGGCATCTGCCAGGCGATGCACTCCACGGCGTCCGGCACGGCCTCGAGGATGGCCCTGCGCAGCGCCTCCAGGGCGGCGCGCTGGTCGGGGTTGACGCCGTCGAGGTACTCGTCGATGGTGGCGAACCTGGCAGGCATGGGCGGGCTCCCGAGCGAACCGGCGCCGCGCAACAGGGACACGGCATCCGCGCGTCGGCGGCCCATTATGGCGCACACAGGCCGGGCGGCGCCCAACGCCCAGGGCGATCAGGAGGGTCATTGCTCCGGGACAAGGAAGTGACCACCTTGACGCCCCGCCCCCGAAACCGGGACACGCGATGAGGATGCGGCGATGCCGCCGTGGGAGGTAGGATTGATTGGGAATGTCACGCTATGCTGCGGCCCTGTGGGCCGTGGCGGAGGGTCGTGTCCGGGCCGGCGCCCGGCGAGCGGCGCCGGCCGCACGGAGGCCTGGAAACAATGGTAAGGTTCTCGCCGGCGCCGCTTCTGGCGCTGACGTGCATGGCTGCAATGGGCGACGTCCGGGTGGCCAACCCGGGCTTCGAGCAGGACGGCGCCGCGATCCAGGGCGTCGGATACGTTGGCCAGGGCAACAAGCTCACGGGCTGGCGGACCAGCTTCCCCATGGGCGTCGGGCGCAACGCCGCGTCGTCCGCCTTCTTCGACAATGGCCTGGTACCCGAAGGGCGCTGTGTTGCGGTGCTGCAGAACCCGAACTGGATCGAGCAGATCGCGCCCGGCGCCGAGGCAGGCCGCATCTACCGCCTCTCGGTTCGCGCCAACGGCCGGGCCGCCGACAAGGCCAAGCGTGCAGGGCTGCGAGTGGAGGTCAACGGCACGGCCCTCATCAACGAGGTAGCGGTGGCTCCCGTCGGCGCCGGACAACCCTACCACGCCTACGCCGCCTGGTTCCGCGCAGGCTCCGGGGCGCTGCACCTGCGCCTGAGCCAGACCTCCGCGGAGGAGGGCGTCTCGGTGCTGATCGACGACGTGCGGATCGAGGCCGCTCCTGCAGGTGTGGCGCCGCCCTCCGCCGTTGTCGATGTGAACCCGGCGCTGGTCGCCTCCGAGCCCATGGTACGCCCTGAGTCCGATCTGACCGACGTGCAGTGGATTTGGACCCGTGAGGTTCGACAGGCCCAGGACAACGCGCCCGTGGGCGTCCGGAACTTCCGGCGGCCCTTCACCGTGCCCGCAGGCGCCCGGGTACGGCGTGCCACGCTCACCTTCACATCGGACAACTCCGCGCAGGCCTTCGTCAACGGCTCCCGGTGCGCTTGGAACGACGACCATAGCCGCCTCTTCCGGGCCGACGTGACGCATCTGGTCCGGTCCGGAGCCAACGCGCTGGCATTCCGCGTAGCCAACCTGGGCAATAAGCCCAATCCTGCCGGTCTCGTCGCCGTGCTGCAGGTCGACCTGACTTCGGGGCGGCCGCTCCGCATCACCACCGGCGCCGGCTGGCTCTGCTCGGCCTCGGCTCCCGCAGGCTGGTCGGCTCCCGGCTTCAGTCCGTCTGGCTGGAGCCGCGCCGTGGCGCTCGGCGAGTTCGGAGGCGCGCCATGGGGATGGGTGGGTCCGCCGTCGCCTCGCGTGCCGCATGCCTTCCCCGACTTCATCGTCCCGGGCCATGCGCGCGAGATGGGTCTTCTCCGGCGCCTCTTTGCCCTCCACCTGCCCGGCGCGCGGCCCGTCTCCACGCTCTGGGATGTCTGGCTTCCCATGTCCTCGCTCTGGGCCGCAGCCGAGGCCGACCTCAGCCGGCCCCGCTCGCCGGAGCAGTGGAGCCGCGCCCTCGAGGCCGGACGCCGCATCTCCGCCGAGGGCTACGTCTCCACTCACCAGCACAGGGGCTACGGCCACAGCGAGGGCTGGCCGATCCCGCTCTACATGCAGACCGGCGGCGTGGGCTTTCACTTCTCTACGGCCGGCGACGTCTTCGCCACGTGGGTGCCGCGCAAGGCGCGCCCGGAGGAGTGGCGGACGGAGGGCCTTCTCCGCGGCGCCCTGGAGCCCGACCGCGGATGGAACCTGACGCTGGATGCCGGTCTGGGCAGCGTGACCTCGCCCGCCTTCGATATCCCCATGGCCGCGGCTCCCATGGCCCGCCTGGAGTGGGCGCCAGGGCGCGTTCGGTCAGGCACGGTCCAGTGGGCCACCGCCGATCGGCCCGGGTTCGACGACGCCCGGAGCATGGCCTTCGACGCCCCGGTCGAGGCGCCCGCCATGGGCTACACCAACGTGCTGCTCAGCCGCTGCCCGGCATGGAGCGACGAGGGCAGGATGACGCGACTGCGGGTCACCTTCAGGGGAGACCCCGGCGACCGGCTCGTCCTGAAGGAACTCATCACCCCGGCCGACACGCGCCACAACGTGAACAACCCGGCCTACCTGATCGGCTGCGCGGACTATGTGGAGTGGACGGGCGACGCCGCCTTCCTGAAGCGGAACATCGAGCGGATGCGCCTCGCCATGCGCTTCGCCATCTCGGAGTTCCGCCTGCGCGAGAGCCACTGCGTCGACATGACCTGGTACGGCCACGACGGACGGGGCGGCTACACGCGGGACGCCTCGGGCAAGAAGCTCCCGCGCTACGCCGGCGGCGTAGGCTGCAACTACTGGGACCTGCTCCCTTCCGGCGGCAAGGACACGCTGGCCACGGTCTACTGCCACGAGGCGCTGCGCCGCATGGCCGCGCTGGAACGGGCCGCGGCCGCGCATCCGGAGTGGGCCGTCCCTTCGTCCGGCGCCCTGGACCCGGCGGACCTCGAAGCGCTGGCCGCCGCCATGAAGGCCGAGATGAATGCCTCGCTCTGGAACGCCGAGACGGGCCGCTTCCCGGCCTCGGTGGACCGCGACGGCCTATTCCACGACTATGGCTACACCTACGTCAACTGCGAGGCCGTGGCCTACGGCGTGGCCTCTCCGCAACGCGCCCGGTCGATCTACGAGTGGCTCGACGGCAAGCGCACGGTGCCGGGCGATACGTCGCAAGGGGCCGACATCTACCGCTGGCGCTTCGGGCCGCGTGCCAGCACCCGGCGCAACCTCGACTGGTACAGCGGCATGTGGGATCCCGAGAACGTGCCCTTCGGCGATCAGGTGCAGGACGGCGGCGCTGTGCTGGGCTTCTCCTACCACGACCTGCTTGCCCGCCTGAAGACGCTGGGCCCCGACGATGCCTGGCGCCGTCTGCAGCAGCTACTGGCCTGGTTCGCCGACGTGCAGGCGGAGGGCGGCTACCGCGCCTACTACGGCAAGGGTGGCCGCGGCACCATGCAGGGCGGCGGACCTCCCGGCGGCCTGGGGATGGACAATGAGTTCTTCGAGAGCGTCCTCGTGCCGCAGATCATGCTCTACGGCTTCATGGGAGCCCGGCCGAGCCTTGCGGGCCTCACGCTGAACCCGACGCTACCCGCCTCGTGGCCCTCGCTCACCGTGACGCGGGTACGATGCCACGGGTTGACGCTGAGCCTCCACGCCACGCGGACGCGCATCCGGGTGACGGCGCTGGGCGGCAACGCGGCCGCGGCGTTGCGCATCCTTCCCGGATCAAGCGCGTGGCGGGTGAAGGGGCGGCGCGGAGCGGTGCAGCATCCCGGCGACGTAGTGGAGCTTGTACGGGCGGGCGGACGCTAACCGGGGGTCGTCCGTCGCTTGTCGGCCGGGGAGAGAAGGGAGGGTGGGTGTGCCGCCCTCCTGCCGATTTGAACCCGGAGCGTACAACGGCGCACGCTCACGTGAGAGAGTGAGTTATGGAGAGCCGGAGCGGTCTCCGGGTGGTGGGATCGGAGGCCGCGACGTCACCATACCGGCCGGTCGGCGCGCCCGGCCCGGCGAACGAACATCCGCCAGGCCGACGCGATACTCACGACGCCGGTGTTTCAATGATACTCGAACGGCGGTCTGCTTGCGTGCGTGCGTTAGAGTGAATCAACAGCCGTTATGGCTTGAACCTGAGTGGACCAGAGGGAGCTGATGCAGGGGATGACCCATCTGCCGTGCCGCACCGTGAGTGCGCAACCCGCCGAACCCGTTCGGCCTACGCAAGGCGCCGCCCATGGCCGGGAGTAAGCGGCGATCGGGCAATAGCCGCACCGGTTGTGCGCCGCGGTTCGTGGGCCGGCTGGCCCTTGCCTATGTGGCCTGCCTGGCCGCGCTGGGCTTCCTCGGCATGGGCGTCGCCGAACGGTGGTGGCTGGGCACGCTGGCCGCCTACCTGCCCCAGTGGCCGTTCGCGGCGATCGGGCTGGCGCTGGCGGCGCTCTGCGCGCTGGTGCGGGCCTGGCGGCCGGCGCTGGCTGTGGCAGCGGGTTCGGCCCTGTTCTTCGTGCTCTGCGGCGGCTTCATGCTGGGCTCGCCCCAGGCCTCCGAGCCCGGCACGCTCCGCGTGTTGACCTACAACGTCCACGGCGGCCGTGCGGGTCTCGACGCACTGGCGGAGGTGATCCTCCGCGAGC
Source organism: uncultured Chthonomonas sp. (assembly GCA_903885605.1). Classification (GTDB taxonomy): domain Bacteria; phylum Armatimonadota; class Chthonomonadetes; order Chthonomonadales; family CAJBBX01; genus CAJBBX01. Next base: position 5,225 of record CAISJD010000067.1, read on the forward strand.
GCCCGCACATCGCGTGCCTCCAGGAGGCGGACTGGCCCAACAAAGTCAGGGGCTTCCCCCACGCCATGGCTGCCCGGCTGAAGGGCTACCGGTGCTTCAGCTCCCGCGGGCTCATGGTCGCGTCGCGCATTCCCCTGCTCAGCACACGAACCGAGCTGCTCTCCAAGCAGTCGGAGTTTCGCCCCGCGCTGGTCGTCACGGCCAAGCTGGGAGATACCGAGGTCTCCGTCATCTGCGTCCACTTCGCCAACGGCCGCGCCAACCAGACGCTGTTCAAGCGCACGGACGGCCTGGAGGCCTACTTCGACGCGGCTGCCGACATCCGCGAAGCCCAGGCGGTCAGCATCACCAACCTGGTAGGGAAGATCGACAGGCCTCTGGTGGTCTGCGGCGACTTCAACACGCCGCCGCGGGGTCACGTCTACAGCCAGCTCGCGGCCGTACTGACCGACAGCTACTGCGAGTCGGCGATCGGCCTCGGTTGTACCTACCCGAGCAGCCTTCCCATGCTCCGCATCGACTACATATGGCACAACCGCCACGCCGAGGCGCTGCAGGCCAGGGTCATCAACACCCGTGCATCAGACCACCGGCCCGTGGTCGCCGAGATCGCCCTGGATTGAGCCCCTGAGGCATGCACGCGCCGCCGGTCGGCGTGGGGTAGTCTGAGACCTGCGGCAGGCCCGCGCCCGCCGCTGAACCCGACCGAGGAGGGGCATCGCCATGCCACAGACCGACAGGCGCCCGCGCCGCACCGAGAAGCCCGAGAAGGAGGCGCCCGCGCCGCCCAAGCCGGAAAGCCCCTTCGACAAGGCGCCTGTAGTGAGCCGTAGCGTGGTCACCGTGGGCGGCAAGCAGGTGCGTTACGCGGTGCACACCGGCATGATGCCCCTGCGCGACGAGCAGGGAGAGGACGAGGCCGGCATCTTCTACATGGCCTACATCCGCGAGGACGCCGCCAAGGGCGCCGGCCGGCCCCTCATGTTCAGCTTCAACGGCGGTCCCGGCTCGGCCTCGCTCTGGCTCCACCTGGGCGCCCTGGGACCCCGACGCGTGGAGACGCTGGAGGACACGCTGCCGCCCCCGCCGTACAAGGTGATCGACAACGAGTACACCTGGCTCGACGAGACCGACCTGGTCTTCATCGACCCCGTGGGCACCGGCTTCAGCAAGCCCAGGACAGCCGAGGTCGGCAAGAAGTTCTGGGGCCTGGAGGGCGACGTCCGCTCCATCGGCGAGTTCATCCGGCTCTTCTTAACGCGGTTCCAGCGCTGGTCGTCGCCCCTCTTCATCGTCGGCGAGAGCTACGGAACCACCCGTGCCGCCGGGCTGGCCGGGCACCTCATCGACCGGGGGATCGCGCTCAACGGCATCGTGCTGGTCTCCTCCATTCTCAACTTCCAGACCGCCCGCTTCTGCCGGGGCAACGACCTGCCCTACGTCCTCTTCCTGCCCACCTATACCGCCACCGCCTGGTACCACGGCAGGCTGGCGCCGGAGCTGCAGGCCGACCTGGAGGCGACCCTTGCCGAGGCCGAGGCCTTCGCCGCCGGCCCCTACAGCGAGGCCCTGGCCAAGGGCGACCGGCTCGCCGCCGACGAGCGCGCTGAGTTGGTGCGCCGCGTGGCCCGCTACACCGGCCTCAGCGAGGAGTACATCGACGAGACCGACCTGCGCGTGCAGATCCACCGCTTCTGCAAGGAGCTACTCCGGCGCGAGAAGCGCTCCGTGGGCCGCCTCGACAGCCGCTTCAAGGGCATCGACGCCCTGGCCGCCACGGAGTACCCCGACCACGACCCCGCCATGACGGTCATCATGCCGCCCTACACCTCGGCCTTCAACGCCTACGTGCGCGGCGAGCTGAAGTGGGAGACCGACGACGTCTACCAGGTGCTGGGCACGGGCATAAAGAGCCCGTGGGACTGGGGATCGGCCGGCAACGGCTACCCCGATACCAGCGAGGCGCTCCGGTCGGCCTTCAGCAAGAACCCGCACATGAGGGTCTTCGTGGCGAGCGGCTACTACGACCTGGCGACGCCCTACTTCGCCACCGAGTACACCCTGAGCCACATGGGGCTCGACCCCGAGGTGCGCGGCAACATCAGCACAGGGGAGTACCGCGCGGGCCACATGATGTACGTCCATGCCGACTCGCTGGCAGCGCTGAAGGCCGACGTAAGCCGCTTCATGCAGGAGGCCCTCCGCGTTGCTCAGGGCGACGGAGGAGGAGGGGACGGCGTTGCCATGGCTCGGCGGCTCTGACCACGGCCCCGCCTCAGCCCGCCTGGCCTGACCTGATTGGTCGTCCCTGCGGCCTGCGCCTCGGCCTTCCTCGCCACGGGAGCCGCCGCTTCAGGGCCTCCAGCGTGTTGAAGACGATCGGGCAGTAGAACGAGGCGCTCAGGAGCATCAGCGTGCGCCCGCGGAAGCCGGGCGCCTCGAGGTAGGGGAAGCCGCGGCAGGCGTCGGGTCGGTCCTCGTAGACCGTGCAGCGCAGCTCCTTCAGGAAGGGGCACGGCCCGGTGATGCCCTCCTCGCCCTCGTAGACGCTGACGTACTTCCTGGCGAAGGTGACCCGGCTTATCTCTAGCCGCCGGGCCAGCCGCGCGCAGTCGGCTTCGTTCACGCCGATCGACGGCAGCTTGCAGCAGAGCCCGCACTTCCCGCAGTCGATCAGCGCAGCCATATGCCGCGCCGTGGCGGCTACCAGGGCGTCCAGTTCGGCGTCCGCCATGGGGCACTCGCACTTGAGCCATGACCGGAAGCGCATGGTCTGATCGGTCAGGTCGCCCGCGCGCCGTTCGAGCATGACAGGATCGGTGATGATCCCGTCCAGGGTCGCCGGGCGGGGTTGCTCCGCCGGGTCTTCGAGTGGCAGGTCCACGGGCGCACCTCAATGGAAGATGGTTGATCGGTCCAGCATACTCGCTCACCTGGTGGAGAAGTAAGCCCCTTTAACCCTTGGCCGCCCTTGCCCTTGACGTCGCCGGCGGGTCCGTGTTCGTCCGTGGAGGTCCGTGTGGGTCCGTGTGGGCCTTACGGCGGCACGGACGAGCACGGACGAGCACGGACCTCCACGGACGCCCTCCCTCTAGTGGCTCGGGCGTCCTAGCCCGGGTCTGCTGCGTGCGGCGGCGCACGTCCGGGGGGTGCTTCGCTTCGCTCAGCATGACGGCGGGCATGTCGCCGGCGG
>CAISJD010000068.1 GCA_903885605.1 uncultured Chthonomonas sp.
ATCGGGGTCCTTCACTGCGTTCAGGACGACGGTCAAAGGCGCCGTTCGCCCTTCACCACTCACCACCAGCCACCCGCCCTTCACCACTCACCGCCGCGCCCGGCCCTTGACCGTCGTCCTGAGTGAAACGAAGGACCCCGACTCCAGCGCCGCAGCCTCGCGTCCGGCGCGAAGCGCGCCGCCACGCCCCGCCGAGCCGCGCGCGCAAGCCACCGCACCGCCGGGATCGGGGTCCTTCACTGCGTTCAGGACGACGGTCAAAGGCGCCGTTCGCCCTTCACCACTCACCACCAGCCACCCGCCCATCACCACTCACCGCCGCGCCCGGCCCTTGACCGTCGTCCTGAGTGAAACGAAGGACCCCGACTCCAGCGCCGCAGCTTCGCGTCCGGCGCGAAGCGCGCCGCCACGCCCCGCCGAGCCGCGCGAGACGAGCACCGTGGGCACTCCCTCCACGAAGCGCTGGAGCCGGGGCGAGCGCATCCGGATGCGGGCCACCAGGGCATTGAGCGCCAGCAGCGCCCCCGCCGAGACGAGGCCGCCGGTGAGGCTGTTGTCGCCCCCCGTCATGGCGTTCTGCACCGCGTTGCTGATGAGCAGCAGCACCGCCAGGTCGAACGGAGTGATCTGCCCGATCTCCCGCTTGCCCGATAGCCGCAGCCCGAGCAGCAGGCAGAGGTAGACCGCCGACGTCCGGATCACGATCTCCAGCAGCCCGTGTCCGGCATCGGTGTGCAGCATGGAACTCATGTTCCCGAGCTCCTGGCGCCCACCCATCGGCGGCCGAGCGGAACACAAAAGGCCTCGCCCCCCCGGCCCCGCGCCATAGCATCCTACCTGCCGGGCAGCGCGGGGGTGACGGGCGTTACCCGGCAGCGGCCTTCGAGCCGAACACCGCGGCCACCCTCGCGACCTCCTCGGCCCGCATCACGGAAGGCAAGCCGCCAAGGTACTCGAGCACGCGCCCCGACTGCAGCGCGGTGACGCGGGCCCGACCGGGATCGACGCTCTCGGCGCCGATGAAGACGAGAAGCGGGATCACAGCCAGTGACGCCGGGCAATCCGGTCCGAGAGCCGCACGGACATGGCGGTCGACGGCGTCGCGATTGCCCAGCGCCTGGCCGGAGATGCCCTTGGGGATGCGCGTCCGCCAACCATTGGACTGCACTCGGTGCCAAGCGCCACGGTTGTGCACGATCACACCGGAGTACGTCTTGGCCTCGATTACTATCACACCGGGTGGACCGACCAGCATAAGGTCTACGTCGCCGCGCTTCTCATCACTAGGCACGAAGTTCGTGATGGCGGTCCATCCGTCGCCAAGCGGCTGCAGCCGATGCAGTAAGGAGCGCTCACCAACCCAGCCCTTGACCCATGACCATTGCCAGTCAAGCGCCTTGAGACCCACGATCAACGCGCCGATAGGAAGCAGCTGGAGCCATCCCGAACCGGCCATCAGTCCTCTGGTCATGACGAACACCAGAACGCCGACGCCGAGCACAACCAGCGTCCCCACAGCCATCATCTGCGTCAGGGACCGGTACCGCACCACACGCATGCCTTGCATACCCCCGCGCCGCCCGGCTCGTGCCGAGAGCCGGCACACGTTCACCACGTGGGCGCAGGTCTCCTGCGTACCTGGGCGCGGCGTCCACGCGGCGAGACAGATGGGCCGAACGCACGGGGCGGAACGAAGGCACCCTAATAGCCACGCCCCGCCTCCTACCCGCCGAACCTATGCTCCCGGTGCCACTCCAGCGCCTCGGGGTCTGGCGCGAACCGCTCCGGCAGGCGCAACGGGATGCCGCCCAGATTGGTCACCATCTCGGTCAGCACCATGCTGCGGGTCCGCAGGGCCGGACCGGCGACCATGATCCGCAGGTCGGCATCCACCGCCACGTGGCCGTGCTCAAACGCACGGTCATGGATGCCGCAGAGGGCCATGCCGTTGCGCGGGTCGCACCGCCGCGACTCACAGGATGACCACGGGATGATGTGCGCGGCGGTTAGGTACTGCGGGGCGTCCACGTCGCACATGGCGCATCCGTTCACGTAGCTCGACAGCACCACGCGCCGGAAGATGCCCTGGACACGGCGCACGGCCACCTCGGTCAGACTGGTGGTCGGCCCCTCAGGCGGCGTGAAGGTCGGCTCAACGGCCACAGGCTCCGGCTCGCCCTCCATCAGACGCTCAAGGGCATCGTTCGCCTCGAGGATCACCCTGTCGTGCTCGCTCAGGAACCGGCCGAAGAGGTCCTTCTCCACCTGTGCCGCATTGGCGCTGCCCGTCCGTCCGCTGGCGCGGAGGTCCGGGTCGCACGAGGCGATGTTCGTCAGCTTCCGCGCCACCGCACCGGGCGTCCGCCCCAGCCGACCGGCCAGCGCGATGATGTCGGGGTTGCGCTGGTGCAGCTTGCCGTAGGGCGTGCGGCAGTAGTACGCGAACGTCGGCAGCACCTCGGCAAGGGTCCAGTCAGGGCTCATCATCTAGATAACGACGTCCGCCATGCACACTCCTCACCAATACCACCTATGCTAGTCCAGCGTAAACTGGTTGCGCTTACCGACGGTGAACCTGGCCTTGGCGGTCCGTAGCTCTGCCTCGATGGCGCTGAAGATGCGCTTCACGTCCTCTTCAGTGTACTCGTAGGCGTAAGGGTTTGCGCAGTTGCTGAGGATGCGAATCTTCTCGATCACAGTGTTCGTTCGCTTGGTGGCCAGGCGTGAGAACGCATCGCGCTTCGCGCTCATCGGCGCCTCCTTGGCAGTGGTGCTGGCATTGTAGCACAGCTACAGCGTCCAGCCACACATGGCGTCCAAATATCGCTGGTATTTTGAAGGAACGTCGTCTCTCCGGCAGCAGATCACGCTGCCACGGTCGTCATGCTGAGTGGGTGCACGTGCGAGCGCGCTTCGTGCATGAAACCGGGGTCAGGGCCCTGCACGGGCCGAGGGATCGCCGGGCGCCCTGTGCGGGGCCCTTCACTCCGTTCAGGGTGACGTCAAGAACGGCCGCCGTAGCCGTCATCCTGAAGGCCCACAGGGCCTGAAGGACCCCCCACGCACGAGGCGCGAGGGCCGGGCCCTGTACAGGGCGATGGTGCGCCGGGCGGCCTGTGGGGGGGCCCTTCACTCCGTTCAGGGCGACGTCAAGGGCCAACGACGCCGAGGTAGCCGCGCAGGCGCCCGAGCGGCAGCTACGGCGCGATGCGCTCCCAGTCGCGGCAGGCCAGGCGCAGCGACTCGGGCGTGGCATCATCCTTCGGCGCGCGCTGCTGGGCGTAACGCTGAACGTCGCCGGCCCAGCCCTCGCCGGGAACCCGGCGCTTGTAGTCGGCCTCCTCAGAGAGACCGGACCGAGCCGGGTCGAGGATGTAGAGGATCCAGGTTTCGATGTTCCGCCTGGGCACGAAGAGGCCGATGCGCTCATCACGGCGGATCGGGTCCAGGCCGGCCTCGGACAGCCGGGCATGAAGCGACCGCGCCCTCTCATCGACCGACGCAAGGTCGGCGTCGATCACCACCACCAGCGCCCGGCCGGCCCCATGGCGCCGCACCTTCCGCACCTCGGGGGCGAACTGGTCGCGGACCCACTGCTCCCCGGCGCCGCGGCCGCACGGTGCATACTTCGGGCTGAACTTGCGGCCGTGCGCGCCGCGCCCGATGAGGAACCGCCGAGCGAAGGTGTACTGGGCCTTGTCCTCACAGAGGACAACGTAGTCCGTCTGCCGTGCCAAGGCTCAGGCGCCCCCGATCCAGCCGCGCTCAACCAGTTCCGAGACGGGCATACCCGCTCCGGGCTCGTCGGTGAGCCGTGCGAGGCGTGCGGGTTCGCCCGGCTGCCGGTCAAACCACAACCCCGCGGAGGCGGCCTCGCGGTCTATCCAGAGCGGGTGGTGCGAGATGACGACGGCCTGCAGCTCGCCGTCGTCGCACCGGTCGTTCACCAGGTCGATCCACGGGCTGATCTCGGGCAGGCCCACGTAGTTGGCCGGCTCATCGATGCAAATGGTTGTGCCGTCGGCACAGCCGGCCGCGAGCATATAGAGCGCGCAGAGCATCCGCTCGCCGTCCGACAGCTGGCCGAAGGGAACGGTCAGCCCACCCGAGCGCCCTCGGAACTCCACCTCGAGACGCCACTGGTCCCCGGTCTGAGCGAACCGGAAGTGGCTGAACCCGGGTAACGCGGGGCGCAGGGCCTCGGCCACCCGCATGGGTAGGACCTGGTCCTGCGAGGCGCCCTGATACCAGGCCACAACGTTCTCCATGTGCCGGTCCAGGCGCTCGACAGGGCCGGAACTCATCTCACTCATCACGATGGGAGCAGGCGCCACGATGACCGTCCGGGCGATGTCGCGGCGGAAAGCCGTGAGCAGGGCGTTGTCCTGCCGCTCCGAGATCGTGGCGAGGGCCGACCGCGACCAGTCGAAGGGGTACTGCGGCCCGGCGCTATGGTCATCCCGATAGAGCTGCACCTCGCCACCCTCGAAGGAGAAGAGCGGCGCCCCGTCGCAGGTCAGCGTCTCGCTGGTGATCCGCGCACGCCGGCGCGGCTTGTCATGCTCAATGGCCAGCGCATAGGCGAACGCGCGCCCATCCAGCTCCAGGCCTACCTCCACGCGTTGCAGTGGCGACGTCTGCCACTGCGTCAGGCACGTGGTGGGGAAGGTGGCCGCCAGCGGAGCGCCGTCGAGGAGGCCTCGCACCTGCCTCAGGGCCTCGAAGAGCGACGACTTCCCGGAGCCGTTGGGCCCCAGTAGCAGTTGCAGCCGGCTGAACCGCGCCTCGCAGTTCACGAGGCAGCGGTAGTTGTCCACATACAGGCGCGTCAGCATGGCCCACCTCCTCCACCATTCTGGCACATGGACCCTTTGCCCAACATCGGCCCCACCCGCCGCCGCGCTACACCCACGTGTCGCCCGACTTCTCCACGTCGGCCGCCGTCTCCCCGGCGTAGGCCAGGTTCAGCGCGTCCATGTCGTCCGGGGAGCGGCCCAGGCGGCGGCGTAGCTCCTCCTTGCCCTCCATGGACCGGCGGCCCCGGTCGTCGACGTGCCAGCGCGGGGCCATGGCCTGGCGGCGTAGCTCCACCGACGTGCGGCGGGGCAGGCGCGTCAGGTCCAGCTCGCCGGATGCGGCCCGGGCGGCCAGGCTGAACCATAGCTCGCTCCGCCGGTTCGGGTACTCCCGCGGGGCCCTGGCCCGAGCCGCCGCGCTGCACCCCGCGAAGGTGTGGCGCCCCCGCTGGTCCACCACGCCGCCGCCCACGCCGTCGTCATCCACGAAGACGGCCACGCGGCGCGGGTTCTCATCCGGCTGGGCGAAGCGGGCCGCCAGCTCCTTGAGCCGCTGGGCGGTGCGGGCCGTGTCCCATCCGTTGTGGCTCTCGTGGTGCAGCACCGCGGGGCCGCGCCGCACGACCATGACCGTGCTGTCCTCGCCGAACCGGGCCACGTCGCAGCCGATGCAGGTGGGGCCGTCGCCGGGCTCCAGCGGCTTCTCGCGGAGGCAGGCCTGCCACGCCGCCTCGCTCCAGACCGCCCGCGAGCCCTGGTGCGGCCAGCGGCCCAGCACGCGGCCCTCGAAGAGCGGGCCGGGGCGGTAGAACCTGCCGCTTCCGGGCGGGAACTCCACGTCGCCGGCCATGGCGTCGCCGGGCGTCACCTCGTCGCACCAGTCGCGGAGCCGGTCGCGCACCCAGCGCAGGCTCACGGCGCCGGGGTAGGGCGCGGGCAGCCCGGCCAGCTCCGCGGCGATGTTCGGGTGCTCCAGCGCGCTCACCGTCAGCGTATGGAACCGGCCGGACTGCTCCTCCTCGTAGGCGTGGGAGCTGGTGTCGGTGGGGTTGCAGATGGCGAGCCAGAGGCACCCCGGACCCACGGCCATGCCCTCGGCGGCCTCCCAGATGGGCGCGTCGATGCCCGTGCATTCGTCGAAGACGATGAGTACCCGCTCGGCGTGGCGGCCCTGGAAGGCGGCATCGTCGCGGCTGGTGTATCCCACGGCGAAGTGCGCCGGGCCGGTCTCCATGCGCGTGGCCCGCGGGAGCAGGCCCGGTCGGCCCCGGCGCTGGGTGCGGACCTCCTGCCACAGCACGTCGGCCACCTGGCTCTGCGTGGGCCCGGTGGTGAGCGCGATGCCGGGGTCGTGGAGGTCGAAATGCCAGTTCACCAGCCCGGCGGCCAGGTGGGTCTTGCCGACGGCATGGGCGGCCTTGACGAAGACGCGCTTGTGGCGCACCAGCGCCTCGGCGATCTGGGCCTGCTTCTCCCACCAGCGCACGCGCAGCACGTGGGCGGCGTAGAGGCCGGGGTTGCGGCGCATGGCCTCGCCGGCGGCCTGGGCGTCGCGGCTCATTCGGCGCCCCCTTCCGCCCGGCGGCGCGCATCGGCGGCGCAGGCCTGCAGCAGGTCGGCCAGCTCGGCGTCCAGCAGCGCGGAGAGGCCCATCAGGTCGCCCTCCTCCGGCGCGGCGGCGGGCGCGATGGCGTCATGGAGCTTGAGCAGGCGCTCCAGGTCGGCGATGCCCTTCACCTCGATGCCCTCGTCGCGGAGGCGGCGGGCGCAGTCGGTGAGGAGCAACACGGCGATCTCCCGGATGTCGGGATCGCGGCGGATGGCGGCCGCCGGGTCAAGCTCGACGGCGCGGGAACGGCTGGTCTGTCGCATGGTGTAAGGCTCCTTTCTGGAGGTATGGCGGCGCGAAGGCCGGGGCCGGGCCGATGCGCGCGCCCCCCAGCCATCGTCCTGAACGAAGTGAAGGACCCCGATTCCATCGGCAACGTGGCTTGCGCGAGGGCCGTGCGGCGCGCCCTGGCTGCCGGGCCATGCGCGCCCCAGCCGTCGTCCTGAACGAAGTGAAGGACCCCGATTCAATTGACAACGTGGCTTGCGCGAGGGCCGTGCGGCGCGCACAACGCGGAGGTGCGTCGCTCGAGTCGGGGTCCTTCCGCTTCGCGTCAGGACGACGTCAAGGGCGGTGCGGCGGCGGGCCATG
>CAISJD010000069.1 GCA_903885605.1 uncultured Chthonomonas sp.
ACGGCCACGATGTCGCACGGTGCGATCAGGTAGGCGATCTCAATCTCGGAGAGGATCGGGATGCCTCGCCGCAGCGCTTCGAGCAAAACGGGCGAATCGCGTCGAACGCCGGGCGAGGGCACCAGCAGGTCAATCCCGCTGAGGACCGCGTCGGTGCCGGCGCTGTAGCGCACTTCGGCGCCGAGGGCCTCGATGTCGTCGGCCGCAGCACCCAGCGCAATGCGCGCCTTGGCGTCGCAGAGCACCGGACGCGCGCCCTGCGCCGCCAGCGCCGGCGCCAGCGCCTGCCCGGTGCGCTGCATGCCCAGGACGCCCACTGTAAGCCCCTGGAGGCCCGCCTTCTGCATCGTCACGCTCATCGCCCTATCCCCCTGTCAAGAACTCAGAGCCCAGTGAAAGCGCTACAGCCGCCACCGAGACCAGCACGAACCGCGCGACCACTTTGGTCTCAGGTACGCCGCACTCCTCGAAGTGGTGGTGCAGCGGAGAGCGGCGGAAGACGCGGTGCGCCCGGGCGTACTCGATCCCGTGGCGCAAGCGACGCCACTTGAAGACCGCGACCTGGATGATCACCGAGGCGGTTACGGCCCAGAAGACGAGGCCTCCCACCAACAGCCTCGCATCGTGGCCGCCGAGGACGGCTCCCCCGGCCAGCGCCGCCCCGATGGCAAGGCTCCCGGTGTCGCCCAGAAAGACCGAAGCCGGCGGCGCGTTGTGGTACAGGAAGCCCGCCAGGGCGCCGGCCAGCGCAAGCATGAAGAGCGACACCTCGGAGTTCGCTCCCATGGCCAGTCCGAGCGCCAGGGGCGCTGCCATCCCCGCCGCCAGTCCATCGGCGCCGTCGGCCAGGTTTACTGCGTTGTTGAACATCACCATGAGCACGAAGGTCCACACGTAGGCGAACCACCCCAGGTCCATGCCGAACCGCCAGGTTCCGAGGTGACCGGTACGCGCCGCGATAGCGATGAACGCTATGGTGACGATGACCTGCAGGGCCAGCTTCTCGCGCGCCTTGAGGCCAAGGTTCTTTCCCCGGCGAATGCTCAGGATGTCGTCAAGGAAACCGATCAGCCCGAACGCCAGGGTCAGGCCCGCCAGCAACCCGGCCACGGCAAAGCCCCGGATCAGCGATACGGTACACAACCCTGTCAGCAGGCCGAGCAGCACGATGGCGCCGCCCATGGTGGGCACGCCCTGCTTCGACGCGTGCGCGGCCGGTGCGTCCTCGGAGACGTTCTGCCGTGAGCCCACGCGTGCCAGCCAGGGCACCATGCCGTACCCGGCGGCGGCGGTGAACAGAGCAACGCCGACGAAGACCTGGAGGTCCATCACGGGTTGGCCTCCAGCCAATCCTGGATCACCAGCCGGTCGTCGAAGGGGTGCTTTACGCCGTTGATCTCCTGGTAATCCTCGTGCCCTTTGCCGTAGACAGCCACCAGGTCGCCGTCACGAGCTTCCGCGAGGGCCAGCCCGATGGCGGCGCGGCGGTCCGGCTCAACGAGGACCGGAGCGCCCGCCTCGCACCGGCTCGCGACGATGTCGGCGATAATGGCCTCGGGCTTCTCGGTGCGGGGGTTGTCGCTTGTGACCACCACCTGATCTGCGACACGCCGGGCGATCTCCAGCATGATCGGCCGCTTGGTCTTGTCCCGGTCGCCGCCGCAGCCGAACACGGCGATGAGCCTGCCCGATGTCAGCGCCCTGGCCGACTGCAGAAACTGCTCGACGCTGCCCGGGCTATGGGCGTAATCGACGACCGCGTGCCAGGCCCGGCCCGTCGGCACGGCCTGGAAGCGCCCCGGCACCGGGTCCACGTGCCGCAAGGCCTCGGCCGCGGACTCCAGGCTCACACCCAGGGCCATGGCGGCGGCAACGGCAGCGGCGGCGTTGTGGACCTGGAAGCGGCCGGCCAGCGGCAGGGCGATGCTCTCACACGCACCTCCTGCGGTCAGCGTCAGTTCGGTGACCACAGGTCCAAGCCGCACGTCGGTGATACGCAGGTCGGCGTCCGCAGCCTCACCGAAGCGCACCACCCGGCCGATGCACAGCTGCGCCAGCTCGTCGGCGCGTCCGTCGTCGGCGTTGATGACCGATACGGGCGGCTGCGATGCGTGCCCGGCCAGATCCGAGAAGAGCAGGGCCTTGGCAGCAAAGTACTCATCCATCGTATTATGAAAATCTAAATGATCTTGAGATAGATTTGTGAATACGAGGACGTCCCAGTCGCAGCAGTCAACCCGGTGCTTGCAGATGGAGTGCGAAGAGACCTCCATAGCGACCGCCTGTCCGCCGGCGTCACGGACCTGCGCAAAGAGCCCCTGCAGCTGGTCTGCCTCGGGCGTGGTGTGGGCCGACTGCAGAGGCGCTCCGTCGAGGTCCGCGCCAAGAGTGCCGATGGTGGCCGTGGACCTTCCTGCGGCTCGCAGGATGGCGGAGAGCATCCGAACCGTGGAGGTCTTGCCCTTGGTGCCGGTCACACCGGCAAGGGCAAGGTTGCGGCTGGGTTGCCCACAGAGCGCCGCAGAGAGGACGGGCAGGGCTGCGCGCGTGTCCCTGACGCCGAGTACCGGCATCCGAGGCAGTTGGGCCGTGGCTCCGAGCCCGGCCACCAGAGCTACGGCGCCGCGGGCCGCAGCGTCCGCCGCGAACCGGTGGCCGTCGAACCGATCGCCCTCGATGCAGACGAAGAGGTCGCCGGGCCTGACTTCGCGCGAGTCGTGCACGGCCCGCTCCAGCCGCAGGTTGCAGACGTTGGCCGGGAAGGCCACACCCAGGAGCGTCGCGACCTCCTGCAGGGTCATCACCGGCCCGCCTGCATGCGGCTCGCAACGGCCGTCCGGACCCCCGACTGCGCCGCCACCTTGGGCTCGGGCTCGGCATCGGGCCGCACGCTCCATTGCCACAGCAGCTTCTGCGCGACCTGCCGGAACACCGGCGCTGCCACAACCGACCCGTAGTGCCTGCCTTTAGAGGGCTTGTCCATGGTCACCATGGCCACCAGGCGCGGGTTGCTCATGGGCGCGGCTCCGATGAAGGAGCAGACGAAGAACTCGTACCGCCTTGTGGCAGGGTTCACCTTCTGGGCTGTGGCGGTCTTGCCACCCACGCGGTAGCCCTCGACGCCGCCCGTCTTGCCGGTCCCGGTATCGACCACGTTCTCAATATACTTGCGCATCAGTGCGGCCGTCTCTGGGCGCACGATCTGGCTGCCGGGCCGAACCGGCGCCGTCCACAGGGTCTTTCCGTCCGGTCCCAGATGCTTGTCGATCAATCTCACGGTGCGGAGCCTGCCATCCGTAAGGAGGGCGCAGTAGACCCGCATGAGCGAAAGCGGGCTAACAGAGATGGCTTGACCGAAGGCGATGCGGGCTACCGTGCCGCGGTCCCTGGCTCTGATAGTGTTGGCATCCGGCCCGTCGAAGCTGAAGACGGCCGGCCGGTCACCGGGGAGCCCGGAGCCGGTCTTGCCGAGGAACCCGAAGCGCTCCAGGAACTCCAGCATCCGCTCGCGGCCCATCAGGTCCCCCACCCTGGCGAAGTAGCAGTTGCAGGACTGCGCCAGCGCGCCGCGGAGGTTCAGGCGACCGTGGGCCGGCCCCTTGTTGCCCACCTTCGGGCAGCGGATGCGGCTCTTCCCGATCGCGACCGAGCCGGTACAGGTGAGTGAGAAGCTGGGATCTATGACGCCCATATCCAGGGCCGCGGCGGCCGTCGCGAGCTTCATGATGGAACCGGGCTCGAAGCGCTCCAGCGATCGGTTCCGGAGCATCTCGTAGAACCGCCTGTGCCCTTCCGGAGTGTTGGTCCGGATCTTGCTCCGGTCCGTCGGGTCCAACGATGGAAGCGAGCCCATCGCCAACACGGACGACGTTGCAGGGTCCATCACGATGATCTGGGCAGCCTCCGCGCCGCACGCGGCAAGTCCCTCGCGAAGTGACGCCATGGCAGTCTGCTGAGCATCAGACCGGATCGTGAGTTGGATCGCCCGGCCATCGGTAGCGGTTGTACCGTCGCGACCGACCGAGGGCCGAAGCACCCTATCCTGCTGGAACTCAAGACCCGACAGGCCGACGCCGTGACCGCTGATGAGGCCCAACACGGATGTGAGGTCAGGACCTGACGGGTAGCGGCGAACCTGGTTCCAACTCACCGAGATTCCGGCCAGGGGCGAACCGGCTTGGACGGTTCGCAGATCATCGCAGAGGCGCCGTGCCGCGACGGGCTCGAGCGGCACCTTGATGGGGCGCCAACGGGCATCAACGATCCTTCCGTTGGGCAACTTGCGCTTGGTGCGCTGCAAGAAGGGCAGCACGTCGGCGGCGGGCACGCCGAGCCTCCCCGCCAGCTCCTCGGCGGTGACCACGGGGTCGCCAACCTTCATCGGGTCGGCGATCAGTTCGGGCTCCTCACGCGTCTCCGCCAGCGCCACCCTCTCAGCAGAGAGAATGGTCCCACGCGAGGGCTTCGGGGGGCCGCCCTTCCCGAACATCTCGACGCCGACTCGTGCCCAGTGCTGCTGGCCGGCGGTCTTCAGATACGCGATCCTGATGACGAGCATCAGGGACAAGGCCACCGTCAGGAGGAAGGCGACGGCAAACCGCGTCCGCTCGAGTTCGGGCTGGGGAGCCTGCGTCAGTTCGCTCGTCACCGCGACGCCCCACTGCCTTCCACGATGATGGGACGTCCCTTGAATGTCAGCATACCGGCGGAGTTCGCGTACTCGGCGATTCGCATCGGGTCGCGCAGGGGCTTCTGTGCCTCGTAGGCTTGCCATGCGCGCCGCTTCGCTTGCGTGATCCGGCTGATGGTCCTGGCGCGGGCCTGATGCTGAGCCCGCACTTGCTGGACCCCTGTCAGCCAGACGAAGCTCAAGCCGAGAGCAAACAGCGCCGAGCTGAGGAGGGCCTTGACCAAGGCAGGCGGCAGCCGCTTCCTGCCTGCCGGAGGCCGTCGCGCCGCCGCGGGCGGATCAAACACCGGTTGTGGCTTTAGCTGTGCAGACATGTCGCCCTCCAAACCACGGTTCGTCTCAAGTGGGCCAGACCGCCACTTTCACTGCGGCCCGAAGCACCGCTGATCGTGAGAGCGGTGACCAGGACACCTCGGCGGCCGACGGCTTCACCGCCCTGGGGGTCAGGCTCTCCAGCACGCGCTCGCGCCCGCACCGGCAGTCCAGGGCACCGGGCTCACATTGGCACTTGCCACGCATTCGATCGATATATGTTTTCACAATTCTTGCCTCACCGCTATGGAACGCGATGAAGGCCATCCGCCCGCCTACCCGCAACCTTGCCAGCGCCGCCGGAAGCATCCGCTCCAGCGACGGCAACTCCGCGTTGACGACCATGCGAAGGCTCATCATCGCCTGGGTCGCCGGGTGCGTCCGGGACCGCCCCGCCGGACGGGGCGCCGCACCAGCGACGATTGCGGCGAACTGGGCCGCCGTGCGGATCGGCTCACGGCTACGGGCCGCCACCACGGCGCGCGCCACACGGCCCGCACCAGGCTGGTCGCCGTACTCGCGCAGAACCCGCGCCAGTTCGGCTTCGTCTACATCGTTCAGGTACTCTGCCGCCGTCATGCCGGTGGAGCGGTCCATTCGCATGTCCAACGACGTCTCGTCGCGGAACGACATGCCTCGGCCCGCCTCCAGCTGCACCGCACAGAGGCCGAGGTCGGCCAGCACCGCATCGGCGGTGGCAATACCGAGGGCATCGAGATGCTCACCCAGGTCAGCATAGTTGCCGTGGGCGGCCCGGACAGGCGCCCCTTCGCGGGCCACTCGCTCGGTGGCCTGGCGCAGGGATTCCGCGTCCCGGTCGATCAGCGCCACCAGCCCCTCGGGGCCCACTTCCCGTGCCGCGCGAGATGCATGGCCGCCGAGACCGGCCGTCAGGTCAACGTAAGTCTCGCCGGGCTGCAGCCGAAGCAGGTCGAAGGTCTCCTCCATCAGCACCGGCGCATGGCGCTCGTCCACGGCCGTCTACCTCGCGCCTTCGCGGTCGGCCTGGGTGGGGCCGAACCGGGTAGTTGCCGCGAGCTGCGGCGCGAAGCCCCGCATCGTCTCGTCCAAGTAAGCCGTGAACCGGGGCTGCGACCAGATCTCTACCCATCCGCCCTGAGCGCTCACCGTGACCGGGCCCTTCTCCGCGATGCCCGCCCAATCACGCAGGTGGCGGGGCACGGTGCATCGGCCGACGCTGTCCACGGTCACCTTCTGGGCGCCGGCGGTGAGCCTGCGGAAGAAGAGGTCCTCAACGGCGGGCATATCGGGCGCGACGCCGGAGCTGATGCGTTGCCAGACGTCCTCTGGAGCGGCGATGAGGCAGCCGTGGAGCCAACGCGAGAAGACGAGGGTCCGGCCGAACGCGTCGGTGACTGCATCGGGCCAGGCGATGCGCCCGGTCGGGTCTATGGTGAGCCAGTATTCGCCTGTATGTTCCGTCACGGCGCCACACCTGACCCCAGTGGAAGCGATGCTGGAGGTCGTCGCCTCCACTGGAATCCACCCTAGACCGTTAGAATCCGTCTGGACCCAGATTATAACGCCACCGGCGGCGGGTGTCAACCACCCGCCACGCTTGGACCGCGCGCTATTTTCGCGATTCTGCGGCTCGACGCCGTCGAACTGCTTCGGCGTGCGTATAGGCCGCGATGGAGGAGCCTTCTATGTCGTTGCTGACACAGCTTGGGGCCACGCTGGGCATCTGCGGGGCGCGAGTGCGGATCGATGTGGCGAGCCCGTCGCAGTACCGCGGCGGGGAAGTCACGGGGACTGTAACACTGGCCGGCGGCGCTGAGCCGCAGACGGTTGAGAAGCTGACCGTCGACCTCTGCGAGTACTGGGTGACGGGGAGCGGCAAGAACCGCACGCACCACGAGCGGACCATCGAGAGGAGCGTCGCCGCCGAGGGGATCACGACCACGCCGGAGCAGGAGAGCGTCCACGCGTTCACGGTCCGGCTACCGCAAGCGGCGCGATGCTCCCGGCGGCGCGAGGGGTGGGTGCTGCGGGCCGAGGCGCACATCGCCATGGCGGTCGATGCGCGAGGCGCCGCCGAACTGAAAGTGCTGCCCCAGCCGGAGATCCTGGCGCTACAGCGGGCCATGCGCGACGTGCTGGGCTTCACGCCGACGGACTGGCGGGGTGACGAGCCCGTGGTGCGCTACACGTTCGCGGCGCCGGAGTGGGCCAGGGGCCAGATCGACGGCGTCACGTTGGCGCTCTTCGCGGACGGCTCGACGGTGACCGGCGAGCTCGAGCTGAACATGCAGGAGCATGGTGTCGGCGACATGTTCAGGGCCATGGTGGCCATGGACCGCAAGAGCGAGCCGCTGGCTATCCCGCGCGACCAGCTCCTCACCAAGCGCGGCTCACCCGACCCGCAAGCGGCCGCGGGGCACCTCTACAGGGCCCTGGCGGCGGCGGGCATCGCCGGCGTGCGGCCCGCGTAGCGGTCAGGCGGCCGCCGGAAGTGCGGCCGCCTCGGCTGCGAGGAGGGCCCCGGCGTAGATATCCTCCACGCCCGAGCGATAGACCCAGAGGGTGACGCTGGTGTAGCCCAGCGCGCCGGCGCCGGCCGCGGC
>CAISJD010000070.1 GCA_903885605.1 uncultured Chthonomonas sp.
CGCCATCGCCGGCGAACGGCATGAGGAGGTGAACGAGATGACCATGACAGGAGCGCAGGCGCTGCTTCAAGAGGGCCACCGGCTCGGCGTCGACGAAGGCCACCGGTTGGGCGTGGACGAGGGGCGGCACGAGGCCTTCAAGGCGCTACTCACGCTGCAGTTGGAGCGCCGGTTCGGCTCGCTGGACGACGCCCAACGCGGCAAGATCGCCACGCTCACCGACGAACAGGCGAGCCTGCTGGGCGTTCGGTTGCTCGACGCCCGCTCGCCGGAGGAACTGGGGCTGTAGGCGACGCGCAGGCAGCAGCACGGCCCCGGGGCATGGCGCCGCCGGGGCCGTGCTGCGCCGGCATCGGCAATGGGTCCTTGGCAGACGCCCGCAAACGCGATCCGAGCTATGCCTTGAGCTTGGCCGCCACCTGCGCCGCCCGCTTGCCCTGGTACCTGGCCACCGCCAGGTCGCCCTCTGTGGGCGGGTTGGGGCCTTGCCCGGCTACCGATGAGGCACCGTAGGGCGTGCCTGCCCCGAACGCGGCGGGTTCACCGAAGCCGGGCGGGACGATGACCATGCCGAAGTGGGCCATGGTTGTGTACATGGACAGGATCGTGGCCTCGTTGCCGCCGTGCGGCGTGGCGGTGGAGGTGAAGGCGCCGCCCACCTTGCCCACCGTCTTGCCCGAGGCCCAGAGGCCGCCCAGCGAGTCGATGAAGGCGCGCAACTCCGACGAAACGCTGGCGAAGCGTGTGGGCGAACCCCAGATCACCGCGTCGGCCCACTCTACATCGGCGGCGGTGGGTGCGGCGTAGAGGCCGTTCATCCGCTCGGCGTTCTCGGCCCAGCCCGGCGCGTGCGCCATGACGTCGGGTCCGACGATCTCCCGGGCGCGGAGCAACCGGACCTCGGCTCCCTCGGACTGCGCGCCCTCGGCGATGGCCTTGGCGAGCGTCTCCGTGGATCCGTCGCGGGAGTAGAAAATGACGGCGACATTGGCTGTCTTGGACATGGGCGTAGCCCTTACTCGGCCTTGGCTGCAGACCTGGAGCCGGCCGGGCTGAGCTTGTCTGGAAGGAAACGTACCAGTGAATACGGGCCTGCGCCCGTGATGAGAAGTGCGATCGCCATAAGCAGCAGCGTGAAGGCATACTCGTAGCCCTGCTGCTGGAGGCTGAAGCCGTTCTTGCCATGCACCAGGAAGATGGCGCCGAGCATGACGGGCATGATGGCCGCCGCACCCAGGCGCGTCAGCACGCCGGTCAGCAGGGAAACGCCGCCGCAGAACTCTGCCAGCGCCACCAGTAGGGCCACGAAGGCGGGCAGGTGCGAATGCTCGATGAAGCCGGCAAGGCCCGAGCCGCCGAACAGCCCGAAGAGCTTGCCGCTGCCGTGGTAGAAGAAGACCGTGCCGCCGGCGATGCGGATCGCCAGTAATGCCAGTCCGATGCGTACTTGTTCTGCGTTTCGCGTTTTCATGAGTGCTCGGGCGCCTCCATTCGGCGCTTCCGAGTGACCAGAAGCGCGGTGCGGCACGCAAGCCGCTGCACCTATGGACTTCTACGCGGCTGCCGGCTCCGATAGCGTCGATTACCCATGCAAAGCATCGGAAGTCAGGGGTTGATGATCACCTTGTTCCGGTCCGGGCCCGCCATCACCTCCACCGCCTCGTGGATGCGCGAGAGCGGGAAGCGGTGCGAGATTACCTGCTCCGGGTCCACCAGGCCGCGCTCGATGAGCCGGATCGCCCGGTCCATGGCCAGCGGGTTGGTGCCGAAGCTGGCGTCCATGCGGGCCTCGAGGAAGTGCATCAGGCCGCCGTCGAGGTCAAAGGTCTCATGCGTGGTGATGCCGAAGACGTTCCACCTCGTGCCGCGCCGCAGCAGGCTCACCATCAGCTTCACGGCCTCGATGGGCCCTGCAGCCTCCACCACCAGGTCTGGACCGGCGGGCAGAATCTCGGCGATGGCGGCCTTCGCGTCGACCCTGGCCGGGTTGACGCAATGGGTGGCGCCCAGCTTGCGGGCGGTCTCCAAGGCGCGCTCGCTCACGTCGACCGCGATCAGCCGTCCGGCCCCGGCGGCGTGGGCCACCTGCAGGCAGTACATCCCGATGCCGCCCGTGCCGATCACCACCACGTCGTCGCCGACCTTCATCTCGGAGAGGTGGATGATGCCCTTCCATGCGCCGCTCACCGGCTCGGCCTGGCAGGCCGCATCGAAGGAGATGCCCGCGGGCTTGCGGTAGACCGTGGCGGCGTCGGTGAGCAGGTACTCGGCGAAGCTGCCGGGCCGCACGTCGTCGGGGCCGTCGCCGCCGGTGGTGTGGGAGACCTCGCAGTAGTGGGTCAGCCCGCGACGGCACCAGGTGCAGACGCCGCAGAAGCCGCTGGGCTGCACGATGACCTCGTCGCCCTCGCGGAAACCCGCAACACTGGCTCCGACCGCGGAGATCACCCCGGCGGGCTCGTGGCCGGGCACCAGCGGGAAGCGCACGTTGCGCCGAATTCCCTTGATGGCCTTGAAGTCCGTGGCGCAGAAGCCGCAGGAGCGGATGCGCACCACCACCTGGCCCGGTCCGGGCGTCGGGACGGGCAGGTCCACGAGTTCGAGGCGGTTGAAGTCGAGTAGCTGGGCGGCGAGCATGGCCTGTGTCTCCTTCGGGGCGTCGTTGGCGAGTCCACTTCCAGTATGGCAGCGTGATCGGCCCAGACGCGCCGAAGGCCGCCTCCCGGTGCGTTGGGGGCGGCCTTCGGTCAGACGACGCCGGCGAGCGCTAGGGCTTAGCGGCGGGGGTGTTCGGCATGTCGGCGGCCAGCTTGAGCGAGGTGGCGCGGAACCACTCCACGCACTTCTTCACGTTCTCAAGCAACTCGGCGCCGGTGGTGCGCTCGTACTCGATGGAGAAGGTGCCCTTGAAGCCCTGGTCGCGCAGTTCGCGCAGCTGGGCCTCGGCATTGCCGGTTCCCGTGCCGAAGGGCACGTCCCCGTTGTCCTTGTCCAGATCCTTGAAGTGCAGCGAGACGATCCGGCCCTTCATCTGCTTCAGACCTTCGACCGGGTTTATGCCGGATCGGGGCCAGTGGCCGGTGTCGGCGCAGGCGCCCACCAGCTTGGAGCACTTCTCCGTGGCCTTGAGGACCGTCTCGGGGCTCCAGTAGTGGCTGGGCTTCGGGTGGTTGTGAATGGCGACACCGATCTTGTACTCGGCGGCCAGCTTGTCCAGCATGGGGAGCGTCTCTTCGGCAGGCTCGGTGGAGAGGGTCCGCATGCCCATGGTCTTGGCGAACTCGAACACCTTGCGCGCCTCGGCCTCGGTGCTGCCCAGGCCCACGACGCCGTAGGCGGTGGCGCGGACGTTGGTCTCCTGCAGCTTGGCTTTCACCGCCGCGATGATCTCCGGCGAAGCGTTGTGGTCGAAGGCCACGTCCTGCTCCTTGGAGACCTTCTGGCCGGGGAAGAACTCAACGTAGCGGACCCCGAGGCCCTTCAGCGTATCCAGGGTCTCGAAGACCGTCATGCGGTTGAAGGTCCAGGCCTGGCAGGCCAGCCTCCAGCCGAGCTTCTGCATGCCGACGCGCGGTCGGCGGGTCTGGTTGCCCGCGCCCTGCCCCGCCTGCTGAGCCTGGGCGGCCATGCCCGATACCGCCAGCGTCGCCGCTGCAAGGGCGGCCGCAGTCCGAATCTGCATCATCGTCTCTCCTTCCCACGAATGGGTCCCGGGCCAACCGGGATGGTTATGCTTAGTCTACTCTCCCGGCGGCGGCTCCGAGCCGGGCTCGGCGGGCTTTGCCGGTTGCGGCGCGGGAACGGCCGCGAAGGCCTCCTCCAGCGCCTCCATGATCTGCCCCGTGCCGGAGCGCGCGTGCCAGAGGTCGGCGTCCTGCTCGCGCGTGTCATACGTCCAGTACAGAGCCCCCGCGAAGCCTTCCCGTAACAGCCGGCCGATGGCGCGCTTCATGCCCTCGGCTGCCTGCATGAGCGTCGGGTAGGGGC
>CAISJD010000071.1 GCA_903885605.1 uncultured Chthonomonas sp.
ACGCGCCGGGCGGGCGCGGCCGGTGACGCGACCGCGACGGCTGCCGCGGCGGTGCAGGCCAGGAGGGCCAGAGGGCGCGCAAACGCGCGGAGCGACTGCTGTAGCAGCGTGTGTAACATGCGGTTCTCCCTCAGTTGTGGTATAGCGAACCCCGTTTCCGGGGGTAACGCTCAGGTCAGACAGACTCACACGGTCATGGGCACTCCATCTGGGCTCGGTGCTGCCCCAACGTGGCGGCAGCCCGGTCGGGTGACGAAGTCGTACTCCAGCGTCCGCGACTGGCCCGCGCCGTAGGTGACGAGGTAGACGCCCGGGTAGACGCCGGTGAGCTTCACGCGGGAGTAGGTGGGGACGTTGGCGCGCCACTGCTTCGGGTCGTTGCAGATGAAGTAGTAGCTGACGATGCCCGATTGCTGCTCCAGGCCCGAGGCGACGGCTCCGGCGTTGGAGCCCAGCAGCTTCAGGCGGAGCGCCGCAGCCCTCTCGCCCTCGCGCAGGGCCAGGACGGCCTCGCGCCGTGTGAGGAAGAGCGTGCCGCCGCCGGAGCGGGCGACGAACTGCACCTCCTTGGGGTAGCGGCCGGTGTTCTTCTCGAACGTGAGGGGCAGGGCGGGCGTGGCGACGCGCCGGGTGGCCGCGGCCGGAGCGGCGGCCGCAGTGGAGGTCAGCATAGGCGTCAGGCAGGCGCACGAGAGCGCCGTCGACCCGAACGAGGCGTGCGAAATGTGATGCTCACTCAATGTTGGCATGGCGAACCCCTTGGCCGGGGTAGACGCTCATAGGCTCCAGGGTGCTCGCGCCCCTGGTTATCAGGTGCGGCTCACAGACGCCAAACGTCGACAGGATGATCAGCAAGACCAGCGCAGGAATATGCACACACTATGGCATATGGATGAGGGTGCACGCAATGGTCGACCCCGGCGCGAGCCCGCCGTTTGCCTCGACTGCAGGACAAGCCGGAAGCCATGCCGAACCCTGTCGGTGACGCCAGCGCCGTGCGGTGCGGGTGGCGAGGGCATTTGCCAAGAGGAGTGCATCAGCATGGGAAAGCCACAAACCCATATCTATGTAATATACGCATTCCTTGCGCTGCTGGCCTGCGTGGCAACGCCGTGCCGCGCGGCCCTCTCCACCTGGATCGGCGGCAGCGCCGACGGGCCCACCGAGTGGAGCGTTGGCGGAAACTGGCAGGGCGGCGCTCCTCCCGGTCCAGCCGACGAAGCGGTCATCGAAGCGGGAGCGCCGACGTACCCGGTGCTGTCGGCCGATGTCGAGGTCGGCAGCCTGACCATCGTCGAGGGTGCCCGGTTCACCGTGAACGGCCGGCGGCTTACCGTGCTGGGTAACCTGAGCGTACACTGGTCGGGCGCCGGCTCCGGCCTCCGGATGGTCTCCGCCGGCGACACGGTGGTCGTGGCAGGCTCCGCATCCTTCAACACCGGCTCGGGCCCGGTCTCCACAAGCGTGGGTGCGCTGGTTGCCGGCGTCCTGCACGTGCGTGGCGACTTCACCCAGATGGGCGGCATGGCCGTCGGCGACGGTACGGCAGACGCCCAGACCTTCTCCTCCACGGGCACTCGCGTGATCTTCGACGGCGCGGCGCCGCAGTCGGTCTTCTTCAACTCGGCCGGGCCCGCCGACACGTCGGTGGGCGGCACAGCCGGCTCCTGCTTCCGGGATGTCGACATCGCCAATGCGGCCGGGGTCACCTTCCAGGGCCTGACGCGGGCTCTGGGCTCCCGGGCGACCTTCCCCTGGGTCACCGGCGACCTGCGGGTCCTGGCCGGCGGCGCCCTCTTCGGGCAGCAGTGCTACTTCGAGAGCCGGCTACCGCAGGCATCGGGCTTGTATGCCATTACCGTGACCGCGCCCATCCACGTGACGATGGATGCCGACGCGACGATCACGGGCGACCTTGAGCTGGCAGAGCTGACATGGATGGCACAGCCCGTGAAGCCCGCGCTGACGCTGAACGGCCATACCCTCACCGTGAAGGGCGCGCTGACGGCCCAGAACATGGGCCAGGGCAAGGGGCTGGTGCTGACCAACGCAGATGACGCCCTCGTCGTGGAGCAGCCGGCCCGCTTCGTGGGAGGCTCCACGGCGTCCAACCTGGCGGCGGGCTTGCTGCGCTTTCAGGGCGATGTGGAGGTTGCTGCCCTGGGCGAGCTGGCAGGGCCGCTGGCTGTGGCCGGCTCCCGGGTGGTGCTTGAGGGCAGCCGGCCCAAGCAGATGGCCGGGAGCTTCGCGCTGGCCGATGTCGAGGTCGCCGCCACCGCGGGAGTGGGCGGATGGAGCTCGCTGACGGCGTCCGGAAGGCTCATCGCCCGGACGGGTGCAGCAGGCATCCTCGGGCTCGGGGCGGCGCACCGGATCACCTGCCACGGCCTCGACGTGGACGGACTGACCGTCCGCAGTGTGCTGATCGACTGCCTCGACGGGCCCATCGCCCGGTTCGACAACGTGCGGTTCGAGGGTTTCCCGCGAAGCACGCCGAACTTCGACCCTGCGTTGGGCGCCACCGTCTGCCTGGCGCTACGCCACCCCGGCGTGGCCTCTCCGCTCGTCTTGCGCGGCATCCGGTTTGCCGAGAACGACCCGGGCGCCGATGACTACTTCGTCTACGCCGCCGACACGATGCCGGACGGCGTCCCGCTGGACCTCTATATGGTCGATGCCCTGCCCGCCGACGGCGGCGCCGCCACCAGGGCCGACGACGGGGCGCGCATCTTCTGGAACGCGCCCGCGCCCGGCCTCCCGCCCGGCGCTCCGACGCTGCTGTCGCCGGACGACGGCGCGACCTTCACAGACGCGGCTCCCCCCTTCAGCCTGGCCACGCAGGGGGTTTCGGGCCAGGGCCTGCGGCACGTGGTGGAGTTCCTGCGCGACGGCGCCGTCGTGGCCACGTTCGACCAGACCGCCTCGCTACTGGGCTGGAACAAGGCCTTCCCCTACGCGGCCGGTGAGACGGCCACGCTTTCCGTGGGCGAGGCCCTTCCCAACGGCGCTTACGAGTGGCGGGCAAGGGCGGTGAACAGCGCAGGAGCGGGACCGAACAGCCCGGCGCGGCGGGTGACCCTCCAGCTTCCGCTTGCCGTGACCGGCGTCACGCCGAACCAGATGGTCTGGGCGCCCGGAGCGGAAGGCGTCTTCACGATCCGCGGCCGCGCCTTCAGCCCCGATGCCGTCGTCGAGCTCTCAGGCGGCGGACGGACGGCCCGCGCAACCTTCGTCACCTGGGTCTCGACCACCGAATTGACCGCGCGTGTGCCTCTGGGCGGCCTGACGGCGGGCGTGTACGACGTGGCTGTGGCGAACGCAGGTGGCGGCGGCGCACTGACGGGCGCAGTGACGCTGGCGGAGCAGGTTCGCCCCGTCGTTGAGGCGCGCCTGCTGGGGCCAGGCAGCATTCAGGCCTCGCGCAAGACCACCTTCTGGCTCAGCTATACCAACAGGTCCAGCGCGGATATCAGCAGCGCCATCGTGCTGCTCCGGTCCGTGCCCACGGGATCGACCGTGACCGTGAACGGCGAGACGATGGTGGAGGGCCTGACCTGCGTCACTGAGCCCGACGGCATCGGAGTGCCGCTGGTGCTGCCGGGTCTCCGCGCCGGCGAGACCTCGGGGGTACCCGTCACCATCCAGGCATTCGATGGAGCCGTCGGGCAGTGGCGGCTGACCGTCCTCGCCCTGGGCGGCGCGGCGTACGGCGCGCGGTTGCCGGCTCCCGCAGCCGGCGGCTTCCCGCGTAGGCTTGACGGCGAGCCGGTAGCCACGATCAACATGCCATGGAACGGCGTGCCTGCGGAGGACCGGTCGTCCATGCAGGCTGTGGCCCAGCTGCTGCAGGATTCCTGGCGCGAGAGCTACTTCACCAATCGGTACTGGAACGACGCCTGCCCGGGCGTCCAGCAGAACATGGGCCAGCGCATCGCCGGCCTCGAGGTGATGGGCGGATGGCAGGTGCAGCGTGTCGATGCGGCGGGCATCGGCGGCCACAGCACCACGCTGGTCACCTCGCCGACCACGGGCCAGTCCTACATCGTCGACAACTACGTGACGCCCTGCTTCCTACCCGTGCGCCTGGCCGAGGACCCATCCAACCCCGGCCACACGGTCTACGTCACCGACTCCGACCAGACGACCGCGACGCAGTACTTCCTGAACCCCATCGCGGCCATGGGCGGGCTTATTGGGGCGCCATGGAGCAACCACATCAACGGTAACCCGGAGTGGGGCGACACGCCGAAGTTCGACACGCTCTGGAGCAAGGAGCACGCCCTGCAGGTGCTGCGGTCAAAGGACCCGAACGACAAGTCCACCGCGGAGGGCTCCGGGTCGGCGCACTTCGTAACCGGCACGGGCGCCCTCACCTACACGATCCACTTCGAGAACGCAGCCAATGCCACGGGGCCCGCACAGGAGGTGATGATCAGCGACGCCCTCGACACGGGCCGCCTGGATCTCTCCACGCTGACCCTCGGGAGAATCGCACTGGGCGACCGCGCCCTGACGCCGCCGCCGGGCGCGCGGAGCCTCGATACCCTCATGGACCTCCGCCCGGCCTTGAACCTGCTGGTCGGGGTGCAGGTGGAGGTCGATGCCGCAGGCGTGCTGCTGGCCCGGTTGACGGCCCTGGACCCGCTCACCGGCGTCCTGCCGACGGAGGCCACGCAGGGCCTCCTGCCGCCCGGCGGGCAAGGATCGATCACCTTCACCGTCACGCCCAGGGCCGGCCTGGCCGCAGGTTCGCGGATCGCCAACACGGCCTCCATCGTCTTCGACAAGAACGAGCCGATCCTCACTCCCGAGTGGGTAAACACGATCGACGGCACGGCGCCAACCAGTTCGGTGGCGGCGCTACCCGCCGTATCGGCCGAGACGCCCGTGCTTGTGAGCTGGACCGCAACCGACCAGGCGGGCGCATCCGGCGTGGCCAGGGTCGACCTGTACGCCTCCGAGGACGGCGGCCCCTACGTGCCGGTCGGCGCGAAGGAGGCCGGCGCCACTTCGCTCGCCTTTCCCGGCACGCTGGGCCACACCTACTCCTTCTACTGCGTGGCCGTAGACGCCGCCGGTAACCGCGAGGCGCCGCCCATGGTGGGCGGGCAGATCCGGCCGCAAGCCACCACCAGGTTGGGTGCGGCTCGGACCTTCCCGGCCGGCGTCGCCATGGTGGCGCTACCGATCTCGCCGGAGCAGACCGACCCACAGGCGATCTTCGGCGTGGGCGCCGGGGCGTGGATGCGCTGGAACCCGGCCACCTCGGGCAACGACAAGTACGCCCGCTACCCCGACGCCTTCGCCATGCTGGACCGCACGACGCCGGGCAAGGGGTACTGGCTGAAGCTCGCCAAGGCGCGCGACGCCTCCATCGCAGGTGTGGCCCCCGGCCGCGGCGTTCCCGTGACGCTGCCACTGAGCGCGGGCTGGAACATGATCGGCAACCCGCGCTCCGTCTCGGTCGCCTGGTCTACAACGGCCATCAGGGTGACCTCGGGCGCCGAGACCAGGACGCTGGCCCAGGCCGCGGAGGCCGGTTGGCTGGACAGCGCCGCGTGGGGCTGGAAGCAGACGGCGGGCAACCCGCAGACGGGTTCGTACATCCTCGTGGCCGAGGTCGGCGCAGGCGGCGTCGAGACCGAAATGAAGCCCTGGACCGGCTACTGGATACGGGCCAACCGCGAGTGCAGCCTGGTGCTGCCCGCCCTGGCTTCCACGGCCCCGGCGGCGTCCGGCGCGATGCGGGGTTGGGTCCTTGCCATCACTGCCGAGGCCGGCGGCGCGGGATCCCAGGCGTTCATCGGGTCGGGACTGGCCGCGGCGATCCGGGCGGCGGACCCTCCTGCGGCGCCGACCGCGGAGGCCCCGGTCCCGCTTATCCGCGTCGCCGCCGGCCAGTGGCGCTACGCCGCCGATCTGCGGGTCGGCTCCGGAACGCAGGCGTGGGAGTTCGAGGTCACGGTACCGGCGGCCACCGAGCAGCGAAGCGTGACACTGCGGTGGCCCGGCTCCGCCCGCCTCCCGAGGAGCGCCAACCTGACGCTGACGGATGTCGCCACGGGCGAGCGCCTCTTCATGCGCATGGCCTCGGAGCGCCGGTTCACCATGCCCGCCGAGGGCGGCATCCGGCGCTTCCGGGTGGAGATGCTCCCCTCGGGCCAGATGCTGCGCATCCTCGACGCCCGCGTGCTGCCAGGCCGCGCGGCAGGGGCGCCACGGGTGGTGACCTTCGCCCTGAGCCAGGCCGCCACCGTGCGGGTCAGCGTGCTGGCCGGCGGGCGGCGCATCCGAGCGCTTGGGAGCCGGGCCGGAGCCGCCGCCGGTACGGAGCAGGTGATCTGGGACGGCCGCGACGACCGGGGCGCGTCAGTGCCCGCCGGGCTCTACCTGGTGGAGTTGACGGCGACGACGCCCGACGGCCAGATGGCGCGGCAGCTACTGCCCGCGGTGATGACGCGGTGAGGCCGCAAAGCCTACAGGAGGCCCCTCGTCCTCAGCTCCAGCTCGAGGGCCTCCGCCGTGGTGTGGACGATGCCGTCCCAGCCCACGGCACGGGCGCCCGCCACGTTGGCTTCCAGGTCATCGATGAGCAGGTGCTCCGATGCCGGGCGGCCCGTGAGCCGCTCGACTGCGGCGTAGGCCTCGGGGTGGGGCTTCAGCACGCCGGTCTCCTGCGACGGGGCCAGGTGGTCGAACATGGCCAGGCACGCGCCGAAGCGGGCGACGATCCAGTCCCAGTGTATCGGGTCCGTGTTGGAGAGGAGGACGCGCTGTTGCGCTCGCGCCGAAGCAACCAGACCTACTGTCGCCTCATCGGTCCAGAAGACATCCGACCAGCCGCCGCTGAACTCCTCGTTCGTGGCCCGGAGGTCCAGTTCGCCGCGCAGGCGCTCAATGAAGTCCGCGGCGCTGCAGCGGCCCACGGCGAAGCCCGTCGCCTCGTAGATGGCCGAGGCGGCGCGCCACGCGCCCTCGCCGTCGGCGCCGAAGCGGGTTCGTTCGCCGAGCCAACGCTTGGCCGGCGCGAAGTCGAAGGGCAGCAGGACTTTGCCCAGGTCAGAGACGATCACCCGGCAGGCAGACGCGGACATCACGGTTGAGCAACCTCCGATGCGGATACCGGGAACGATACCCGCAACCGGCGGCCGGGGCAAGCCCGACGGGACCTCGAAGGAGCGTGACATGGCGAAGTGGCTGATGGCGGCTCTGCTGATCGGCGGCTCCGCAGGCGCGTGGGCCGGCCAGGGCGGCGGCGACCGGCTGCAGATCGTGCAGCGCGGGCTCGCCGAGGTCGAGCGCTCCTACGCCCGCGTGGAGGCCGATCTGAACGGGCTGGTGCGGGCTCAAGTGCGGCTGGCGCCGGGGCTCCTCATGCGCGGCGAGGCGGTGACCGCCAGGTTCGAGGCCGCCTCGGAGGCCCGGCCCAACGAGGCCGCCGAACTGGTAGAGCAGTGCTACGACCCCAACTCCAAGCCGCGCCGGATCCGGCTCGACTGGCGGCGCGGCGGACGCGGCTGGGAGGCGACCTGGCGTTGGACGCCGCGTCGGGCCGGCCAGTACCTGCTCCGGTGGCGATGCGACATCGGCGGCGACGTGCCGCAGTTCGAGCGCCTCTTTGCCGTGGCCGACCGGGGCTCGGCGGTGATGATCGTCAACTCGACCAGCCACGCCCAGCCGAGGCCGGAGCCGGACTTCCATAGCCTGCACCTCCCCTTCAGCGGATGGGTGGAGCCGCTGCTCTTCGGCGAGCGGCCCCATGCCGAGGCCTTTGCCGCCTTCAGCCGTAACGCCCGGCAGTACGGCGACGACCCGGCATTCCTCGTTTTCATGGGTGGCCTGTACGTCCCCGGCGACAAGGCCGTCTTCGTCGATGAGCCGCCAGAGGTGCAGCGGGCCGTGCTGGCCGGCGCCCAGCGCATCTGGCGCATGTGCCGCTTCCCGGGGCCTTTGGCCAACCTCTACACCTATGGCCTGGGCGCAGGCCCCGTCGCCCAGGCGCGGTCGCTGGGCTACAACCTGCTGGGCGCGCTCTGCGCCGACCAGAACTGGGGCGACGGGCCCTTCAAGATCAACCACTTCGGCATGCCCGCCCGGCCCTACTTTGTGGCCCCGGACGACTTCCGTCGGCCCGGTCGCGGCGGCGCCGACGCCATGGTGGGCATCCAGCAGTGCGCCCGCCAGACCATGCTCTGCCGCGATTACAACTGCGTCTACTCCCTGGAGGGCAGCATCACCTACTCGCTGGAGCAGTACGCGGGAATGCAGGGCGGCGAACGCGACCCGCGCGACCTGGAGCGCGAACTGGCCTTCCTGGACTGCAACCTCGACGCCGCGGAGACATCGCCCCGGCCGCTGCTCTTCTCCATGGGGTTTGAGTTCAACGGCGTCTGGCCCCGCATGGCTGAGCTGAACCGGCGCAGCATGGAGGCCCTCGTGCAGCGGGCGCGGACCCGCAAGCTCGTCTTCTGCACCGCAAGCGCCGCCGCCGACTTCCTGCGCCGCCGGTACCGCGAGACGCCCGAGAGCGCGGTCTACCTGCACGATGTCTTCGCGGGCATCACCAGCAACGGGAAGCCCGCGCGCTACCCCGATACCATCGAGGTGGAGAACGCACGGTTCAAGGCGCTCTTCCGCCGCGGCGACCACCTGCCGACCATGCACTACGACTACACCAAGCCCTGGAGTTGGCCGGACTGGGGCAACGAGGGGATCGCCAGGCGACCCGACGGGTACCTGATCCCGGACAGCCCCGACCGGTACCGCGTGACGCCGCGGATGGTGGACACGCGCGGCGTGCAGGTGCGTTCCGTGCAGGAGGCGCTGCCCGACGGCGTCCGGGTGCGGCTGGCCATACGTTCCGATGCGGCGCGGACCGACCTGCCCGTGGCGCTCTGGGACCTGCCCGTGCCTTTCGCGGCGCTGGAGAGCGGCCGGCAGGTGAAGGGGCCCGCCCGCGCCATCGCCGTGCGGGCGCCCTTCACCGGCAACGCCTGCTGCGTGCTGGTCTGCGACGTGCCGGCTGGTTCCACCGAGGTCGTGCTCACAGTCCGGTCGCAGCGCCGTGAGCCGCAGCGCGCCGATTCGCCGCAAGGCCTGGACCGCGAGGCCTTGCGGCTCGGGGCCGCGCCCGAGGCAGGCGCCGTCGCCTACAGGCCGGGCCCGCCCTTCGAGCAGCAGTGGAACGTGGAGCGGCAGACCTCCGCGCAGGCTCGGGCGGAGAGCGCGGCGGCGCACACCGTCCTGGGTCGCGACGGCGCCCGGTTCACGCTCAACGGCAAGCCGCGCTTCCTGCTGGGATGCAGCTACTACGGCGGCCTCGGCGCCCCTGAGCCGCGGCTCCTGGCCGACCTCGACGAGATGCAGCGCCTCGGGATCAACTGGCTGCGGGTCTGGGCCACGTGGAACGCCTTCGGCGAGGATGTCTCGGCCGTGGACGGGCAGGGCAAGCCCCGTCCGGCCTTCATGGCGCGCCTGCGAAGGCTGGTGGCGGAGTGCGACCGGCGCGGCATGGTGGTGGATGTCACACTCTCGCGCAATGCCTCCGGCCCAGCGCCCGTGCTGGCGAATGCGGCTACCCACGCCGCAGCCACGCTGGCCGTCGCCACCGGCCTGGAGGGACATCGCAACTGGTACCTCGACCTGGCCAACGAGCGCGACGTGCGCGACGGCCGCTACGTGCCCGTGTCTGAACTTGCCGAGTTGCGGCGCGAGTTGCGCAATCGGTGGCCTCAGCTGCTCGTCACTGCGTCCGGCGGGAGCGACACCGACCCGGCGGAGGCCCTGAAGCTGGCCGCGGCGGGGTTGGACTTCATCTGCCCGCACCGCCCGCGTCAGGCCGGATCGCCGGCCCAGACCGAGGCCTCGGCCCGCAAGCTGGCTGCCGCGCTGGCCGGGAAGGGCTTCACCCTCCCGATCCACTACCAGGAGCCTTTCCGGCGCGGCTACGGCGAATGGGCGCCCGTCTCCGCCGACTTCCTGGCCGACCTGCGCGGGGCCGTGCGGGGCGGGGCGGCGGGCTGGTGCTTCCACAATGGCGCCACGCGCGGCCTGAAGTACGAGGAGCCCCGCCGCAGCTTCGACCTCCGCGGCAGGCGCCTCTTCGAGCAGCTGGACGAGGAGGAGCGCGCGGTGTTGCGCGGGATGGCCGCCGCATCCCTCCTTCAGGAAGGAGCCCCGAGCCTCGGCGGCGAATAGGCGAGCATGGATACCCTAACTCGTCGAGAGCTCATGGGCGCGCCCGCGGCGGCGGCAGCCGGTGCAGCCATGCTCTCCGCCAACGAAGCCGCCTCGTACGCCTCCGGACGCCAGGTCGCACCCTCCAATCGGCTGCGCGTGGGCCTCATCGGCTGCGGCGGCATGGGCCGCGGCGACCTGGCCACCTTCTTCCTCAATCCCGAGGTCGACTGCCCCATCGTCTGCGATGTGGACGACGCCATGCTCGCCCAGGGCGTGGCCCTCGTCAAGCAGCAGCGCGGCAACACGCCCGCTACCGTGAAGGACTTCCGGCGCGTCATCGACCGCAAGGACGTGGATGTGGTCCTCGTGGCCACGCCCGACCACTGGCACGCCCTGCCCACCGTCTACGCGTGCCAGGCGGGCAAGGACGTCTACTGCGAGAAGCCGCTGGCCAAGACCATCGCTGAAGGGCGCGCCATGGTGGAGGCCGCTCGGCGGCACAACCGCGTGGTGCAGATGGGCACCCAGTGGCGGAGCGGCATCCACTTCGGCGCGGCCGTGGAGGCGGTGCGGAGCGGGCGCATCGGTAAGGTTCGGCAGGTCCGCTGCTGGGCCTTCCATGATTGGCTGGGCGACGTGGGCCACCCCAAGGACGGGATGCCGCCGGCCGGCGTGGATTACGACATGTGGCTCGGGCCGGCGCCCAAGCATGTCTTCAACCCCAACCGGTTCCACTTCAACTTCCGCTGGTTCTGGGACTACGCCGGCGGCCTGATGACCGACTGGGGCGTCCACCTGCTGAACATCGCCATGTGGGCCATGGGCACGGACCCGCCCAAGCACGTCAGCAGCATCGGCGGCAAGTTCGCGCTGGACGACAACTCCGAGACGCCCGACACCCAGACCGCCATCTACGAGTTCCCCACCTACACCCTCACCTGGGAACACCGCGTGGGGAGCGGGCTCGGGATGAACGGCCGCACGTGGGGCATCTGGTTCACCGGCTCCGACGGCGCGCTGATCGTGGACGACGCGGGCTGGGAGATCATCCCCGAGCCGAAGAAGAAGCGCTGGGAGGCGGCCAAGTTCCCCGGTAGCGTGGACGCGAGGCCCGCGCATGTGCGCAACTTCCTCGACTGTGTGAAGTCGCGGCAGAAGCCCGTGGAGGACGTGGAGTTCGGCCACTTCATGTCCGGAGTGGCGCACCTGGGCAATGTGGCCTACCGCACAGGGCGGACCATCACCTGGGACGCAGCCAAGGAGCGCGCCGTGGGCGACCCGGCGGCCAATGCGCTGATCACCTGCCAGTACCGGCGTCCGTGGCGCCTGCCCTACCTGAAGGGCGCCTGATGGCCCGGACCCGCGATAGGGCGGCGGCTCCCGCAACTGCGGCAGACTCGGGCACGGAGGCCCGAGCCACCAGGGCGAGTGGGGCCGCCCCCTCACCCCCTCACCCCCTCACCCCCTCACGACAGGAGGCCGCCGAGGTCTACGACCGCCTCTGCGCCCTGTACCCGGACGCCCGCTGCGCGCTGGACCACGAGGGGCCGTGGCAGCTGCTCTGCGCCACCATCCTGAGCGCCCAGTGTACCGATGTGCGCGTGAACCTGGTGACACCCCACCTCTTCGCACGCTGGCCCGGCCCCGCCGAACTGGCCTCCGCCGCGCAGGAGGAGGTGGAGGAGGTCATCAAGAGCACGGGCTTCTTCCGCGAGAAGGCCAAGAGCCTCATCGAGATGAGCGACGACGTCGCCCGGCGATTCGACGGCGAGGTGCCCGGCGCCATGGAGGAGCTCACCACCCTCCGGGGCGTGGGGCGCAAGACCGCCAACGTCATCATCGGCGTGGCCTTCGGGGGCGCGGGCATGGTGGTGGACACGCACGTGCGCCGCCTGAGCAACCTGCTGGGCTGGACCAGCGAGCAGGACCCGGTGAAGATCGAGCGCGACCTCATGGCCCTCCACCCGCCGGAGCGCTGGACGCACCTGGGCCATGTGCTCATTTACCACGGCCGCAACCTCTGCCCGGCGCGCAAGCCCCGATGCGCCGAATGCCCGCTGCTGGACCTCTGCCCCGCGGGCGCCGCCCTGACGCAGGACGCCTGAACCCATCGCCCGATCCTCTGGAGAGACCCGACCATGACCCCGATCCGCCGACTTCTGGTTGCCGCCGGACTTGCCGTAGCGGCCCTGCCCGCGTTCGCGGCTCCCCGGCTGGTGAAGACCACCTTCCCCACGCCCGATGCCGTCATCGCGCTGGAGACGCTGAAGCCCCCGGCCGCGTCGGGCGAGGATGCGGCGCCGGCTGTCCAGGCGGCCATCGATCGCACGGCGGATGCGGGCGGCGGGACGGTCTTCCTGGCGGCCGGGAGGTACCGGCTGGCCACGCCCCTGACGCTGAAGGAGGGCGTGACCCTGCGCGGCGACAAGCCCACCGTCGGCCGGGCCGAGAAGGGACGCTTCATCCCGTTCGGCGGCAGGGGCACGCTGCTCATGCCCGTGGCGGGCAAGGGGAGCGAGGAGGGGCCTGCGGCCATCACCATGGAGCGGGGCACGGGCCTTGTCAGCGTCAGCATCTGGTACCCCGAGCAGAGCGCGGCCGATATCCAGCCCTACCCCTGGACGGTGGCGGGCTCGGCCAAGGTCTCCGGCGACAACTACACGGTGCGCGATGTCCTCTTCGTCAACGCCTACCAGTGCATGAAGTTCGGGCCGGAGTGGAACGAACTCCACACCGTGCGCGACGTGGTCGGCACGCCCCTGAAGACCGGCGTCTTCGTGGATACCTGCACCGACATCGGCCGCCTCACAGAGATCGACCTCTCGCCGCGCTACTGGGAGACCGCCCAGCTGCCCGGCGCCCCTAGCGCCCCGGCCGCCAGGTCCGCGCTGCGCCGGTGGCTCCTGCGCGAGGCCGTGGGCATCGACATGGGCCGCAGCGACTGGGAGTACCAGTTCCGGGTCTTCGTCTCGGGACTGGGCACGGGCTTCCGCTACCGGCCCGGCGCCCAGGGAACCACCAACGGCGTCATGTTCGGCTGCCAGGCCGTGGGATGCCGCATCGGGCTCGACGTGATCCAGATGAACGGCGTGGGCCTGGCCGCCACGCTCTGCCGGTTCGAAGGTTCGGAGGCGGGCGTCGCCACTCGACCGGGCTACACCGCCGTGACGCAACTGAATGACTGCACCGTGGTCTCGCCGAAGGGCGTCGCCGTGCGCGTGGAGGGCAAGGGCTTCGTCACGCTCTGCCGGTCCAAGGTAGTCGGCGGCGGCGCCGGGGCCAATGTGGCCGGCGGGACCTTCGTGGCGCTTGGCTGCATTCTGGCCACTCCGGCGCCGCAGGTGCGCTTCGGCGCCGCCGTGCGCACCGGGCGGGTGCTCTCCTGCACGCCGGCGAAGGGCGGCAAGGTCGCGATGGCGCAGGAGAAGCCGAACGCCGACATCCTCCTCGACCACCGCACGGTGCGCCTGGAGCCCCGGCAGCCCATCCCGGCGCTCATCTCGTACCTGCCCGCTCCCCCCGTCCGGCGGCTGGTGGACGCCGCGGCCTACGGCGCCTCGCCGGACGCGCCGGACAACACGCGCTTCCTGCAGGCCGCCCTGGCCGCCGCGGGCAAGGGCGGGGGCACCGTCTACCTCGCCGCCGGACGCTACCGTCTGGCCGGCGCGCTGGTCGTGCCCTCGGGCGTGGAGTTCCGGGGCAGCTTCGACGTGCCGCACCATACCCAGTCCGGCGGCAGCGTGCTGCTGGCCACCGGCGGCCGCGGACAGGAGAAGGGGACGCCCCTCATCCGCCTGAAGCCCGGCTCCGGCGTGCGCGGCCTCACGGTCTGGTACCCCGATCAGGTTCTCACCGACCCGCAGCCCTACCCCTGGACCGTCCAGTCGCTGGGTGCGGGATGCTGGGTGACCGACTTCACCATCGGCAACGGCTGGCAGGGCGTCGACTTCTTCACGCACCCGAGCACGGGCCACACCATCAGCTACCTGGCGGGCGGGCTCTTCCGCCGAGGCGTCTTCGTCAGCAAGAGCGACCGGGGCGTGGTGGAGGATGTCCAGTTCAACCCGCACTACATGGCCCGCTTGCCTGCAGGGCTGCCGCAGCCCAGGTACGCCGCGGACCCCTTCGGCCAGGTGATCGCGTTCCAGCAGGCCAAGCTGGAGGGGCTCGTCTTCGGCAGGGCGCAGGACGAGCTGATCCTCCGCACGTTCCTCTACTCGGCCATCGACGGGCTGAAGTTCGTCAACGACGGCGGCGGCGCCTCGGGCGTGGTGGTCAACCACGGGACCGACGCCGGAAGCCGGGCGGTCACCTTTGGCGCCGTGGGGCCGAAGGGGCTGGACCTCTACAACACGCAGCTCGTGGTGCTGGGCGTGAGCCAGGTGGCCGCCGTGGTGACGCTACCCGAGTTCAAGGGCTCCGCGCGCCTCTACAACACGCAGATTTGGGCGCCGGGCTCGCTGGCCCTGCTGCAAGGCCCCGGCCAGGTGACGCTGGAGCAGTTCAACGACTGCACCGGCCCGGCCCGTGCAGAGGCCGGCGCCATGCGGCTCCATGCCGGGCTGTTCCAGGGCTCGTGGCAGCCGGCGGTCACACTCACGCGGGGCACGCGGGGCTCCGACCTTGTGGGTTGCCTCCAGGCGAAGGGCTTCACGGTGGCCGATGCCACGGGCAAGGCCGTGACGCTGGGCTGCTCGCCGGCGCCGAAGCCTCGGTCCGGCCCGACGAGCTTCAGCAGCGGCATGGAGCCCGGCGACCCCGAGCCGATCCGCAACACCGCGCAGGAGCAGGCGGGCGGCATGGCCAACGTCAGCCACCCCAGTTGCGCCCCGGTGGCGGGTGTCGGGCGCGGCGGCTCCACGGCGGTGCGCTTCGCAGGCCATGCCGACAACCCGGAGCACAGCTACGCCTATGCCAGGCTCTTCACCACTCATGTCGTGGTCCATCCGGACACCGTGCTCACCTACTGGATGAAGGCGTCCAACGCCCTGAGCCGCAAGACGGGTATCGATATGCTCTTCGATGACGGATCCACGCTCCGCGAGTCCGGCGGGACAGACACGCTGCACCGGGGCGTCCACCCCGGCACGGACCGCGGGACCGTGGGCGAGTGGGAGCGGATCGTGGTGCCGATGGGCCACAAGGCCGGCGACGCCATTACCGTCATCATGTTCGCCTTCGACGGCAGGCCCGGCGGCGGCCCGTATGAGACGCTGGTCGACGACGTGAAGATCGAGCGGACGTCGCAGGCGCGGTAGCCGGCGAAGGCTCGGCCACGACGGGCCGCGCATCGGGGTCAGGCGGCGAAGGGGGATCCGTAATGCTCACAGAACGCACAAAGCGTGAACAGGTCGGTACCGATGTGTACACGGAACCGGCATTTCATGTACACGTTGCCGAGGCGCGGGCATGAACTGGAGGCTCACGCCGCTGCCGCCCGAGGCCGACCTTGAGACGCGCGACGTCCTGAGGAGGGCCGCAACAGCGCATCGGTACCTTGCCGAACTGAAGGGCGTCTCCAGCAGCATCCCCAACCAGGGCGTCCTGATCAACAGCCTGGGCCTGCAGGAGGCGAAGGACAGCTCTGCCATTGAGAACATCGTGACGACGCACGATGAGTTGTACCGCGACTCGCTGTTCCCGGACCTCCCGCACACGGCAGCGGCCAAGGAGGTCAACCGGTACGCAGCCGCGCTGAAGGAGGGCTACGAGGCCGTGAAGGCCTCCGGCCTGCTGACGTGCAACAACATACGTGCGGTACAGGCGGTCATCGTGGGCAACGACGCGGGTTTTCGTCGGCAACCGGGCACCGAGCTGCGCAACGACCAGACCGGTGAGACGATCTACGTCCCGCCGCAGAGCGGAGACGAGGTCCGCGACCTGATGGCGAACCTTGAGCGGTACATCAATGACGACGATGTGGGGCCCGCCGACCCGCTGGTCCGTATGGCGGTCATCCACTTCCAGTTTGAGAGCATCCATCCGTTCTATGACGGGAATGGGAGGACCGGACGCCTCCTCAACGTGCTCTACCTTGTGCGGTGCGGCCTCCTGGACGTCCCGGTCCTCTACCTGAGCCGCCGGATCATCCGCGCCAAGGCGCAGTACTACCGCGCACTGCAGGACGTACGCGACCACGCCGCCTGGGAGGCCTGGATCATCTACATGCTGGGCGTTGTTGAGGAGACCGCACGGCACACCATCGGCCTCGTCAGGCGCATCGATGGTGCGATGACCGACTACAAACGCCGCATCCGCCGCGACCACCCCAAGCTGTACAGCCAGGACCTGATCGCCTGCCTGTTCATGCATCCGTACACCCGCATCGGCTCCATTGAGCGCGATCTCGACGTGGGCCGAGCCACGGCCGCCAAGTACCTTGGTGCGTTGACCGCGGGCGGCTTCCTGGACAAGCACCGCGTCGGCCGGGCCAACTACTATGTGAACCGGGCGCTCTTCGAGATACTGGCGACCCCGGAGCCGTCGGCGCCCGAAACGTAACGCGCGCCCACAGGCGTCCCGGCTGTCCGGGTCGCCCGGTAGCGGCTGAGATGCGTCGCCGGGCCGTCCGAGCAGGATGTCGCGCACCATGACAGCACCATACGGCCATCCGACCACGAGGGTCCAGCTCTCTTTAGCCATGAAGCCGGGTAGCCGCTGGATGGGCGGGGTACCCTGAGGCAGCGGTGAGGGGGAAGACGACGCGTTCACCGGTCCGCCCTCTCCGGCCCGGCAGGTTCCGAAAGGGGTCCCCCATGCGCCAATGGCATCTTGTCGCATCGATCGTAGCGATGGCTACGATCTGGCAGGCTGCGGCCCAGACGGCTGAAGTGCGGCCGGGACTGCCCGCGGCGATCACCGCCGAGGTGGTGGAGCCGCAGGCCCTGCCGCCGGGCTCCTACACGCAGGTGGGGCGATGGACGGCGGGGCAGCTGCTGCACCTGATCGGCCGGTCTCTGCCCGATCCCGCCGCCGCGTCGGGCCGCGCCTGGGGCGCCGACGCCGAGACGACCGCGCTGGCCGGCGTGCTCAGCTATGGGCCTTATTATCAGGCGCCCGCAGGCGACTATGTGGCCTTCTTCCGCCTCCGCGTGGCCGGCGAGGTGGGCGACGATGTCATCGCCGGCATCGACGCCGCTTCGGGGCGCGGCGCCTCTCCTCTGGCCAACCGCGACCTGGGACCCATCGACTTCCGGGGTGAGCGCTACGTGCAGGCGCCGCTGGCCTTCCGCGCCGCCGCCGGCGAGCTGGAGTGCCGCGTTAACTGGCCCGCCACCACCTCGGTGCGGCTCGACGCGATCACCCTCTTCCGCCGCGACGGACCGCCCGTGGCGCCACTGACCAAGATGGTCCCCCAGCCCATGCCCAGCGGCAAGCCCACCGGCCTCCGCTACGCGCCGCCGAAGCCGCCCTTCGCGGGCAACTTCCCGCTCTCCGGCCGTCCCTCGCCCACGCTGACGATCTGCGACGTGCGCGGACGGCCCGTCGATGTGCAGACCATGGCCACCACGATCCAGGGACTGGTGAACCGCTCCGAGCCCCGCGTCTTCTGCTACGTCACCGCCGAGGACCCCTTCTGGCTCGACTGGATGCGAAAGAGCGGCCGGGTGCGAGAGGCCACCGAGGTGGCGGACCCGGTGGAGCTGCTGCAGCGCTTCCGGTCCAGCGTCAAGGGCGCCGTCATCACCGACCCCGCGCTGCCCACCACGCGCAACATCGCCACCATGGTCGCGGGGGTGCTGGACGGCGTCGTCCTCTCGCCCCGGCTGGCCGCCCGAGCCGGCCTCCCCGTGCTGGCCGACCTGCGCGGCCGGTGGAAGACCAGCGTGGAGGCCTACCGCTGGGCCTACGACACCTACTGGGACCGCATGAGCCGGCACGTCGCCGCCTGCGTCTACCACGCCGACCCGGGCCTCCGCGACTACCTGGTGCAGCACCGGATCCCCATCATCTGGCTCCCCGGCCGCATCGACGGCGCCAAGCCCTACGCCCGCCCCGAGGCCGAGATGCGGCTGATGGAGGAGGTCCTGGGCCGTATGCCCGCCAACGTGCCGGTGATGGGCTACTCCTGGGCGGGAGAGGACATCGGCAGCGGCGAAGGCCCCGGCGTGGGCCTCATGGCCGAGTTCGGCAAGTACCTCGTGGGCTCGCCGGGCGTCTCGAACCTCAGCGTCCACTCGGGCTACCCCAGCCCCAGGCTTCGCCGTCCCGCCGAGGCGCCGCTGAAGCTCGACCGGAGCAAGGTCTACTACACCTTCGTTATCTCCGACGGCGACAACCTGCCGGTACTCACAACAGCCAACTGGCCGCAGCTCT
This sequence comes from uncultured Chthonomonas sp., assembly GCA_903885605.1. Lineage (GTDB taxonomy): Bacteria > Armatimonadota > Chthonomonadetes > Chthonomonadales > CAJBBX01 > CAJBBX01. The sequence continues at coordinate 18,496 of CAISJD010000071.1, forward strand.
ACCGCGACACGATCCGGCCGAGCTTCCCCAAGGCCTGGACGATCTCGCCATCGGCGGCCGTGCTGCTTCCCGACATCGTCGACTGGTACTACAGCAACGCCTCGCCCAACGACTCGATGATGGCGGCCGTCTCCGGCGTCGGCTACACCTACCCGCTGCAGTACGGCCGACGCTTCACCGAGCCCGCGAAGGTCTTCGACGGCTTCCTGCGGCAGACCGCCGCGACCATGAAGGCGATGGACTTGCGGACGATCAACCCCTCCGGCGCCAGCCCGGCCCACCTGGCCCGCTACGCCGAGCTGATCCCCGGCCTCAAGGCCATCTTCGCCGACTACGGCAAGGGCGCCCGGACCTACGACGAGGCGACCACCGCCACCACCGGCGTGGTGCCCGTCTTCCACGGCGTCACGGGATGGGAGCCGCAGGGCAACCGCGAGAAGCAGATCGCCAACATGGTGGCGCAGGTGCAGGAGATCACCCCGAAGTCCACGCCCGCATTCCTGCACGTCTTCGTCTGCAACTGGTTCTTCGACCTGCCCGCCCTGGCCGAGGTCTCGCGCCGCCTGGGGCCCGGCTACGTGGCAGTGGGGCCGGAGCAGCTGGCCGCGCTCTGCCGGCAGGACATGGAGCGCAGGCAGATCACCATGCAGGTCTCCGCGGCCACCGGCGCGCTGGAGGGCCGACCCATGAGCCTCCCGGCGCCGATCCGCAACGTGGGCAGCACGCCGCTGCGCCTCCGCCTGGAGGCCCGCACCGAGGCCGGCGCCCTCACCGTGCGCCCCGCAGCCCTCGCCCTCAAGCCGGGCCAGGCGGGCGAGGCTCGCGTCACCGGCCCGGCTTCGGGCAGGAGCATCACCGTTACGGCCGTCGGCCCCTTCGGCCGCCGCAGCTCCGTATCCGCCCTCTGCCTGACCCGTAAGTCGGAGCTGACGGGCGACAGCGTCCCGGCCGCGGCCGCCTTCGAGGTCTCCTTCGAGGCCGAAGTGCTGCCCAACTTCGTGGGAAGCACCGTGGCGGAAGCCTCCGGCAGCGGCGGCAAGGTGCGCCGGGCCGAGCCGGGCAAAGATAAGGCCGGGCACATCGCCTACGGCCCCTACCGGCCCACCGACCCCGGGCGCTACGTGGCTATCTTCCGCCTGCGCCGCACCGGACCGGGCGCCGGCGCGGTCTGCCGCCTCGACGCGGCGTCCTCCGGCGGCTCCAAGACCCTCCGTGAGCGGGCCGTCACCGCCGCCGACCTGCCCGTGGGCCAGTGGCGCGCCGTGGCCCTGGCGTTCGACCACCCCGGCGGCACGTTGGAGACCCGCGCAGTCTGGACCGGTGCCGCCGCGCTGGAGATCGACCGCGTGGACCTGTATGCGGTGCCGAAGCGAGTGAAGTAGAGAAGGCGGCCCGGCCTTTGCCGGCCGCCGGGAGGTCCTGCAATGATCCTTATCCTCGCAGCGATGGCGCTCCTCAGCAGGGCCCTTGCGCCGGCCGCTCCGGCGGCGGACCGGCTCTGGGTCTACCCCTCCGCCGGGCACGAGGAGTACCGCTCGTCACGCTACCGGCTCAGCGTCGAGCAGGGCGCCCGGCGCAAGCCCCTCTTCTGCTACCGGACGCAGTCCATCTGGCACCACGAGTACCCCGAGGCGTGGACCCAGGACCTCTTCCCCAAAGAGAACCACTGGGCGACTTTCTCTTTCTCGGGCAAGGTCACCGTGATCGCCGAGCCGGTATCGGGTCAGGCCGTCGGCGTGGAGGTGCGGCCCGACCCGCCGGGCGTGGCGGCTTCGGTGCAGGGCGGCAAGGTGCACGTGGAGATCAGCCGCCCGGGGCAGTACTGCCTCCTGGTGAAGCTCCGCGGATCGGCGGGTAACGAGTTTGATCACCCGCTCTTCCTCTTCGCCAACCCGCCCGAGGCCGCGGCGCCGAGGAAGGGCGCACCGGGGGTCCACTACTTCGGGCCGGGCGTCCACGACATCGGCTTCAAGTACCCGGTCAAGGCCGGCGAGACGGTCTACATCGCGGGCGGCGCGCTGGTGAAGGGCTCCATCGCCTTCACCGGCGACGGCGTGCGCATCATGGGCCGGGGCATCCTCACGGACCGCAAGCTGATGCTGGAGCGTGTGCAATCGGCGCTGGCCGCGAAGGCTGCGGGCAATGCGTCGCCCTGGACGCCGAAGCATGACCGGATGTACGAGCAGAAGTGGGCCACCATCTACGGTGACTGGAACGCGAACCGGGCGCTCATCGAGGGCATCACAATCATCGAGTCGCCGTTCTACGTGGTCCGCACGCACGGGTCGGGCCTCACCTTCCGCAACCTCAAGCTCCTGGGCGACCTCTACAACAACAACGGGATCGTGTCCGGGCCCGGCCACCGCATCCTGGACTGCTTCCTCAAGGTCGAGGACGACGTCTTCTGCTGGATGTCGCCCGTCTCAGAGACCCGCAACTGCGTGATCTGGAAGCAGGACAACGCCAGCCTGGTCATGATGGGCTACGGTTACGACTACGCCACGAGCGGCCACGTCATGCGAGACAACTGGATCATCATGGACAAGACCACGGTGCAGGACATGGCCCGCGGGCTCTTCGGGCTGGCCTCCTCCACAGGGACGCAGTTCACCGACTGCCGCATCGAGGGTCTCAAGGTCTACGGCGACACGCTCTGCCTCCTCGCCATCGACAACCGCTACCGACCCACGCCCTGGTCCGCCACGCCGACGGGCGAGGTGAAGCTGAAGCCCGTGGAACTGCACCTGAAGGATGTGGAGATCACCGGAACCGAGAAGGGGAGCTACTGGGGCTCCGCGATGGCCGACCTCATCGGCACGCCCATGCGCTCGCGGCTTCGCACGGAGAAGGAGGGCACGATCCGCATCGTCCTTGAGAACGTGCGCATCAACGGGAAGCGGCTCCGGAGCGACGCCGACTGGCCCAACGGCCTGCTGCGCGAAGGCGCCGTGACGGTCGAGTACCGGTAGCGGCGCGACCCCGTGCGCGGTACGATGTGGTGACGAACCGCAGGCATCCCGGCAGGAGGTGCGCTCAAGCCATGTCCAAGCAGACGAACCGGGGATTGCATGCGTCCGCCGGCCCGCTGCGCCGCCGCCGCGCCCTGGTCATCGTGCCCCTGATGGCCGCGGTGGCGCTGACGGCGGGCCCGGCGCCGGCCGTGACCTACTACGTGGCCGCCCACGGCTCCGACCGATCGGACGGGCGCTCGCCGCGGCGGCCCTGGCGGTCGCTGGATCGTGTGAACGCGGCCGAGTTGAAGCCCGGCGATGCCGTCCTCTTCCGGCGGGGCGACAGCTGGCGCGGCAGCCTGACGCCTCGGAGCGGCAAGGAGGGCGCGCCGATCCGCTACGCGGCCTACGGCTCCGGCGCGATGCCCTGCCTTCTCGGCTCCGTCGCGCGAAGCTCCCCGGCCGACTGGCGCAGCGAGGGCGACGGGTTCTGGTCTACCGGCGGCCATGGTCCGGAGAAACCGACGGCGATGCCGCCTGCCGATGCCGCCGAGCGCGGCATTCGGTGGATCCTCTACACCGAGGGCGGCGCCGAGGCCGTCGGCACGGCGCACCCGTCGCCCGAGGCGCCCGCCGCCTTCCGAGTGGAGTGCCGCAAGCCCGGCACGGCGGCGCACCACCTGCAGCTCTACGCGTCGGGCCCGGCCCTCCGGGTCGGCGCCACCTACGTCGCCCTGCTGCGGCTGCGGTGCGACCGGCCCCTGCCCATGCAGGCGCCGGAGCTCATGCGCGACGGACCGCCCTGGACCGGTCTCTCCAGCGACTTCCCGCGCCCGCGCATTGCCGTCGGGCCAGACGCGGTGCAGGTGGTGCAGTACTACCGCGCCACGGCGACCGACCCGAAGCCGCGCCTCACCTTCTACCTGGGAGGCCTGCTGCCGGCGGGCGCGTCGCTCACCGTCGAGCGCCTCTCGTTCAGGGAGTGCAAGCCGGGCGATGCGCCGCCGCCCTCGCCGCTCAGCGTCGATGTGGGCAACCTCATCCTCGGCGACGAGGTGGCCTGCGGCGTGAAGCGGTGGACGCGCGCCGACCTGAAGGCCCAGGGCGACTTCTGGTACGACCCCGAGCGGCAGATGCTCTGGCTGAAGTGCGACGCCAACCCCGTCCAGCGCTACGGCCGCATCGAGTGTGCCATGTACCGGCACATCATCAACCAGTCGGAGCGCTCCTACGTCACCTACGAGGGTCTCGCGCTGAAGTACGGCGGCGCCCACGGCATCGGCGGCGCCGCCACGCACCACATCACGGTGCGCGGTTGCGACATCTCGTACATCGGCGGCGCGGACCAGATGGGCGGCGGGCAGAGGGTGCGGTTCGGGAACGGCATCGAGTTCTGGGCGGGCGCCCACGACAACCTCGTGGAACGGTGCCGCCTCTGGGAGATCTACGACGCGGCGCTCACCAACCAGAGCATGGGCGACCCCGTGATCGAGGCCGATATCACCTACCGCGACAACGTCATCTGGAACAGCGAATACTCATTCGAGTACTGGAACCGGCCGGTGAGCTCGATGACGCGCAACATCCGCTTCATCAACAACACATGCGTCGATGCGGGGCACGGCTGGGGCCATGCGCAACGGCCCGACCCCAGCGGATGCCACCTCCGCTTCTACGAGAGCCCGGCGAAGGCCGAGGGCATCGAGATCAGCGGCAACCTCTTCGTCGAGGCCACCGGGCCGGCCTTCTACGCCCCCGCATGGCCCGCCGAAGCCGTGCGCGCCCTACGCATGGAGCGGAACCTCTGGCTGCAGCGGCGTGGGACGATGATCTCGGTCGCCGGCCGCGACTACGCCATGGAGGCCTTCGCGCGGTACCAGGCCGATTGGGGCGCCGACCGGGGCTCCGTCGCCATGGAGCCGCGCTTCGTCAACCCGGCGCAACGCGACTACCGGCTGCGCCCCGACTCGCCGTGCCCCGGCCTGGGAGCACGCGCCGCAGGAGGCCATCGATGAAGCCTGTACCGCTGTTGCTTGCCCTCGCGGCGCTTGCCGGGCCGGTTCAGGCTGCCGATTGGCCGCGTTGGCAGGGCCCCTCCGGCACGGGGCGCATCCCGGCCGGCTGGAGGGTCCCTGCGTCGCTGCCCGCCGCGCCAAGGGTTCTGTGGCGCGTGCCGATCGGCCTGGGCCAGGGCTCGCCGGTGGTCGCCGCCGGCCGCGTCTTCTATCTGGACAACCAGGAGGGCAAGGAGGTGGCCCACGCCGCCTCCGTCGAGACCGGCAGAGAGATCTGGCGCGTCGTGCTGGACGACGTCTTCGCCGACAGCGGCTCACCTCCCGGCCCACGCAGTACGCCCACGGTGGACGGCGACCGCGTCTACGTCCTCTCCTGCCGGGGCGAGTTCCGTTGCCTCCGCGTGGCCGACGGACGGCAGGTCTGGCGAACGAGCTTCATGAAGGACTTCGGCGCGCCGGCGTTGCTGGAGGCCGGAGATATGCCCGGAACCACGCGCCACGGGCACACGGCCTCGCCGCTCATCGACGGTGACCGGATGTTCATGCCCGTGGGCGGCCTGCCGGGAGCCTCCATGGTCTGCTTCGACAAGCGCGACGGGCGGGTCCTCTGGAGGTCGCAGGACGATGTGCCCGGCCATACGGGCCCCGTGATGGCGACGCTGGGCGGAGTGCGGCACCTGGTCTGCTACACCTCGGCGGCGCTCATCGGGCTGGCCCCGGCCGACGGAGCGCTCCTCTGGCGCGTGCCCATCAAGACGCTCTACGGGCGGCACGTCACCACGCCGGCCGTCGTGGGAGACACCGTGGTGGTGGGCTCCTACACGGCGGGGCTCATCGGCGTGCGGGTAACGAAGTCGGCCAACGGCCTCAGCGCCGTCGAGGCATGGAACGACCGATCGCTGGGCATCGACTTCTCCAGCCCCGTGGCGGTCGGCGCGCACGTCTACTGCATCGGGCCGGGAGGCCGCCTCTTCTGCGTGGAGGCCCGCACCGGCGCGCGCGCGTGGGTGGAGGTCGGCTTCTTCTCGGGGATGCTGGAGGCCGGCTTCGCCTCATTCCTGGTGGCGGGCCCCAACCTCCTGATCCTCGCCGAGGGCGGCCGGCTCATGCTCGTCCCCGCCACGCCCACGGGCTGCAAGCTCCTGGCCAAGGCCCAGGTCTGCGGCCCAAACTGGTGCAGCCCGGCCTACTCCGACGGCAAGCTGACCCTCCGCGACGGCAAAGAGCTGATCTGCGTGGATCTGGTGGGGTCAGGCGCTGCCGTGAGGCGCTAGCGCGCACCGGAACGGGAGATGCGCCACCGGGCGGGCGCCGGTGGTATACTGCTCGGTATACATCGAGGTGTACCATAATGGCAACAACACTCATCCGAGTGACGGATCGATCGAGATCGGTGCTGCAGGACCTGGCACGGCGCACCGGGCACAGCCGACCGGCGCTGGTGGAGGCCGCGCTGGAGGAGTACCGCCGCCGCCGGTTCTTCCTGGAGTTGGACGAGGCATTCGTTCGCCTGTACAGCGATCCCGATGCTCAAGCTGCCGAGGCGTCTGATCGCCGCGCCCTGGATGGGACGCTGGCCGATGGGCTGAGCGCCGACAACGGGTATGACGCAGATGGCCAAGCCTAGCCGCGGCGAGGTCTGGTTGGCGGACCTGAACCCGATCCGCGGGCATGAGCAGGCCGGTACGCGCCCCGTTCTGGTCGTGTCGGCGGACGCCCTGAACCGAAGCCGGGCTGCCATCGTCTTCGTAGTTCCCCTGACGACCCGCGAGAAGGGCATCCCCAGCCACGTGCGGTTGACGCCGCCCGAGGGCGGTTTGAGCGTGGCGAGCTTCGCCATGTGCGAGCACTTGCGATCCATTTCGACCGACAGGTTGGTCGCTAGGTGGGGCGAGGCGCACGAAGAGACGCTGACCGAAGTGGCCGACCGCATGAGGATGCTCTTGGACGTATAGCCCCCCCTCGCTCGTACGCCACACCCAGCGCGTCAATTGGGTAGGTTCCCCGCTACCGGCCTGCCGCGCCTCCGTTCCTGCCGAACCGCCGCAAACGGGGTATCACATGGTGCGCGGTCCGGCAGGCGGCCCGCGGATGGGAGGCTGCGATGGTTGCAGGCGTTCTGGCGGCGGCGGTTGTGCTGGCGATGGTCCCGGGCGGCGAGGGGCCCCTCTTCCGGTTCGGCCTGGTGGCCGACACGCAGTATGCCGACAAGCCCACGGCGGGCACGCGCCACTACGCCGGTGCGGCTCAGAGCCTGGCCCGGTGCGTGGCCGACTTGAAGGCGCGCAAGGTCGCCTTTGCGGTCAACCTGGGCGACATCATCGACGGCCGGGGCGACGAGAGCCGCACCGACCTCGACGCCATGCTGGCGCTCTGGGCGGGACTGGGCAAGCCCGTGCGCCACGCCATCGGCAACCACTGCCTCAGCGTGCCGCGCAAGGCGTTGCTTCCGGCGCTGGGCCTACGCCGCGGCTGGTACGAGTTCCGCAAGGCGGGCTGGCGGTTCATCGTGCTGGACGGGCTGGACGTGAGCGCGGCCGGCCCCACGGGCCCCAAGGCGGCGGAACTCGCCAGGCAGTACCTGGCCCTCACGCCCAAGCTGCCCGAGTACGACGGCGCCATCGGCCGCGAGCAGCTCAACTGGCTCCGGGTGCGCCTGGCCGACGCGCGGGCAAGGGGCGACAAGGTGGTGATTTTCTGCCACCTGCCGGTCCATCCCGACGCCACCACGGCGCCGCACCTGCTCTGGAACCATGCCGAGGTGCTCAGCGCCGTGCAGAACGCGGGCTGCGTGCGCGCCTGGTTCGCCGGGCACGACCACGCCGGCGGCTATGCCTATCGAGGAGGCATCCACCACTTGACGCAACGCGGCATGGTGGAGGCTCCCGAGGGCTCCAACGCCTACAGCGTCGTCAGCGTTTATCCCGACCGGCTGGTGGTCGACGGCGTGGGCCTGGCCGCCTCGCGCACCCTTGACTGGAGCGATGCACGATGACGACTTCGCGGCGCCGCGCCTCGGCGGCCATTGCGCTGCTGCCCGCCCTGGGCGCCGTCGGCCTGCTGCTGGCCTATGCGGGCAGGGCCGCCGCGCCGCCTGCGCCCGAGAACCTGGCGCGACGGGCAACGGCGTCGGCTACATCCGAGTACAGCGCCGCCTACCTGGCCGCGTTCGCCGTCGACGGCAAGACACCCGGCGGCGGGAGCCAGGCCGACACCAACCAGGCCTGGTGCGTCAACGGCGCCACGAACGCCAAGGGCGCCGACCTGACGCTGACCTGGCCCGAGCCGGTCAGCGTGGCTCAGGTGGTCTACTACGGCCGCACCGCCTGGTTCGCAGAGGAGTGCTGGTCGGCCTGCACGCTCTACGCCGACGGCTCCGAGCAGCCGCTCTGCAGCTTCCCGCTGAAGATGGGCCACGGCCCGCAGCCGCTGGACCTGCCGCAGCCCGTGACCGTGAGCCGACTGACGCTCCGTTTCGCCGGCGGCTTCGGCGGCATGAACCCCGGCGCCTCCGAGGTGGAGGTCTACGCCCAACCGACGGCTCCCGGCGCGCTGGGCAAGTTCATCCCGCTGCCGCCCGGCACGCCGGTGATCGAAGTGGATCCGCCCGAGGCGCCTGAGTTGGCCGCCCGCCTGAAGGGCCTCGGATGCGACAGCCTGGTGCTCATCCGGCGGCATGAGATCAACTGCAGCCACGTCTACACCTACCACATGGAGGGCTTCCAGCCCGGCGGGGCGCTCTCGCTCCTCTCGCTGCGTGACGGCACGGTGCGCGACCTGGTGCCGTCGCCGCAGGGCGAGATCCTCGACTGCGATGTGAGCTGGGACGGCCGCACGATCCTCTTCAGCTGGCGCCGCACGCCGGAGGAGGGCTTCCACGTCTATGCGATCCGCGCCGACGGCACGGGACTGCGGCAGCTGACCAAGGGCGACTGGCACGACTACAACGCCTGCTGGCTCCCCGACGGCGGCATCGCCTTCCTCAGCACGCGGAGCGCCCGCTTCGCCTACTGCTGGGTCTCGCCCGTGGGCATCCTGCACCGGATGAATGCCGACGGCACGGGCGTGCGGCGCCTCTCGGCCAACATCGTCAACGACTTCACCCCCGCCGTCATGTCCGACGGGCGCATCATCTACAGCCGCTGGGAGTACGTGGACAAGCCCGCCATCCCGATCCAGAGCCTCTGGACCATCCGCCCCGACGGCACCGCCCTGGAGGGCTACTACGGCAACGGCGTCCTGAGCCCGGCCACCTTCATGGAGGCGCAACCCATCCCCGGCTCCCGCGCCGTTCTCTGCACGCTCACCAGCCACAACGGCCCCGCCCGCGGCGCCACGGCCATCGTGGACCCCACCCACGGCGTCAACTCGCCGCTGGCCATCCGCAACCTGACACCCGAGATCAACATCGGCCGGGTGGACCGCGGCGACGGCAACGCGGTGCGCGGCCCCTTCGAGAACCCCTACCCGCTGGACGCAGAGACCTATCTCGTCTCCATGCGCGGCCGCGTCCTCCTGCGCCGCTACGACGATCAGGGCGCGCTCACGGTCATCGACCGTCCCGGCGGCGGCATGGGCTGGTACTCGCCCCGCCCGCTCCGGCCGCGTCCGCGCCCCGTCACGCTGCCGCAGCTGCCCCCGCGCCTCGCCGAGGGTGAGTGGGCCGTGGTGACGCTCTCCGACGTCTACCAGGGCATGGCGCCCGAGGTGCGGCGAGGCGAGGTGCGCTCGATCTGCGTGGTCGAGGAGGTGACGAAGAACGTCCGCACTGACGTGAGCAAGCGCGCCTTCGGTTTCCAGTTCCCCGTGATCTCCTGCGGCGCGACCTACGCCTGCAAGCGGGTCTGGGGCTGGGCGCCGGTGGCCGAGGACGGCTCCGCCACCTTCCGCGTTCCGTCGGGGAGGCCGATCTACTTCATGGCGCTGGACGCCCAGGGGCGCGCGCTGCAGCGCATGCGGACCTTTACGCACCTGATGCCCGGCGAGCGCCAGGGGTGCGTGGGTTGCCACGAGCCGCGGGGCCAGGCGCCCGTGCCCAGCCGCGGCGGGCCGCAACAGCCTGCCTCGCTCCGCAAGCCCTGGTGGGGCCAGGGCGTGGGCTTCGACTACAGCCGCATCGTCCAGCCGATCCTCGATAGGCGCTGTGGCGGCTGCCACTCGCCCGAGGCCAGGGCCGGCGGCGTCGACCTGAGCGGCGACAAGACGGACTTCTTCAACGTCTCCTACGAGACGCTGGCCCGCGGGCGGCGCGACGGCGGCATGTGGGACAACCCATACACCAGCTGGATCCCCACCTACAACGGCTTCGAGGCGAACATCCTCCAGAACCGGCCGCGGACCTGGGGCTCGCCGCGCAGCCGCCTGGCGGACATCGTCATCGGGGGCCACCCGGATGCGGCCGGCCGGAAGCGCATCGCGATGCCGAACGATGAGCGGCAGGCGATCCTCACCTGGATCGACCTGAATGTCCCCTACTACGGCACCTCCGAGACCGCCTACCCCGACAACGAGGGCTGCCGCCGCATGGTCCCGTCGCGTCTGGATCCGGTGCTGGCCGAGGTGGCCGCGCGGCGATGCCGCGGATGCCACAAGGCGGGCATCCCGCGCGAGGTCTGGTACCGCGTGACGCGGCCCGAGCGGAACCCGTTCCTCACTGCGCCGCTTGCCCGTGCGGCGGGCGGCACGCAGCGGTGCGGCCAGGCCGTCTTCGCCGACCGCGCCGATCCCGACTACCGGGCGATCCTGGCGACCTTCGACGAGGTGGCCCGCCGGCTCGCAGCCCGCCCACGTATGGACATGCCCGGCGCCACGCCCGCGGTGGGCGTGAGCCGGGCATGCCGGTAGGTCGGGGCGTCGGCTACAGGTAGGGCTACAGCGCCCCGATTTCGTCCGGCCCAGAGGTGCCCGGCCAACGTGCGAGCCACTGCTTGAGCAGCTGCGCCTCGGGCAGCCTCAGCCGCACCGCCTCGGCATGTGCCGTGCTAAGCAGCCGCTCCGCCTCGGGGCGGTCATCAGGCTTGGCGCGCCGGGCCAGCAACACGGCGACGTTGGCCCGCGCGACCAGCGTCGACCGCACATCGCCCAGTCGCTCGTACGTCGGCAGTTCCTCCTCCCTCCGGATGCGCAGGGCCTCGTCCAGGTCACCGCGGGCTTGGAGGATGTCGGCGATAGCGCCCCACGTGATTGCCGTCTGGAGAACATCATCTAGCTGTCTGAATACTGGAAGAATGATATCACGGTTAATCCTCAGGGCCTGGTCTAGGTCACCGCGTACCTTTAGTATATCGGCAATCTTGCCCTTGGCCACCGCCATCTCGCGCACATCGCCTAGTCGCTCGTAAACCGGCAACTCCTCCTCCTGCCTGATGCGCAGCGATTCATCAAGTTCGCCGCGCACTTGGAGGATGTCGGCGACCTGGCCCTCCGCTAGGGCCAATGACCGAGCATCTCCAAGCTGCCTGAACCACGGTATGCACTCCTCCCGCAGGGCGTGCAAGGCCTCGTCCAGGTTGCCGCGTCGGTACAGGATGTCCGCGACCTTGCTCTTTGCGACCGCCACGGACCTGACATCGCCCAGTCGCTCATATACCGGTAACTCCTCCTCTCGCCGGATGCGCAGTGATTCATCGAGGTCACCACGCGCTTGGAGGATGTCGGCAACCTGGCCCTTCGCTACAGCCAATGACCGGGCATCGCCTAGCCGCTCAAGCTGCGGGATGCACTCATCGCGCAGCGTGAGTAGCGCTTCGTCCAGATCGCCGCGGATCATAGCGACCGTGGCTACGCGGGCATACGCCTGTGCACGGGCCAATGGCACATTGGTCTTCTCGGTCAAAGCGATCGCCTGATGCACAGCCGCCAGTGCCTCGTCAAGGGCCCCACGCAGTATGTAGGCATCAGCGGCGCGGATAAGGAGAGCCGTGCGATCTCGTTGAGCCTGAGGGCGCGAGCTGGCGGCGAGGCCGTTGGCCAGGTCCACGTAGTGCAACCCGGGTTGCAGTTGGTCAGCCATCAGGTCACCGACCAGCCATGGCTCTGGCGTTGTCGGGCGAACGCCTCCGGCGGTGGCACGGTCCGGAGGGTCTGGTATGGCAAACACATGGGACCGCACCGACCAGAAGTCCGGTGCCATGTCGTGAACCACCGTCAGCATCTCGGGCACGCAGCAAAGCACAAGGGTGCCGGGACATGACTGGATAATCCGGTTCCGCTGCTCGTTTAGTAGCACGGCTGCACGCGTCCAAGCGGCATGAACCTCGACGCGGAGGCCATGGGGCAGCAGCACCCAGACCGGCCTGCCTCCCGTCGGCACGGGCCGGGTGAGGAGATCAACTGATACGTTGCGTAAGGCTTCAGGCGTCTGAGCTAGCATCTGCACAACCAGATCGCTGGAGCGCTCGCCTTGGAGCCGGTCGGCTACCTCTTTGAGCGCCCAAACTGAGGGTGAGACAACGAAGTCCAACTCGAATCCGTCGGCCAATTCCATGCTAGTCAGGAGTAGCCGGTAGGCTTCCTCGCCTTCGGATCCGAGGTCAAGGGCACCCGTCGCCGCACGAATGGGCACGAAGTCCGGGGCCATTACCTTAGCTTGGCGGCTCGGAGCGGGTTAGGGCCAACTGAACTGTCTTGGTCGCCCGGACCAAGGGATGGAGTGCGAACCACTGGCTCCCATTCTGGTAGCAGAGGACCACATGGTGGTCGAACAGACCCGCCACTCGGAACCGATCCTCGCGGTTCAGAGCCGCTACATCGTGGTTTTCATCTATGGCGGCGTACAGGGGCCCGTCATCCGCATCCAGGGCCATGTCATAGGTATCGCGAAGCTCCAGTATCGCGCGCTCACTTCTGTCGGCCAGCCAAGCTGGCTCCATCGGCAGGCTGATGCCCTCGCTGGCCGCCGCCCTGAGCACACTCTGAAGCAGTCTAAGCAGGTCGCGAATGAATCCGCCGCTCTCCGCCACTAGCCGCCGCACAGGTTCGACGTCGCCGAAGAGCGCCTCAATGTCCAGTCGTTTGCGCACCAGGCCCACTACGGCCTCTATCCCGGGCTCGTAAGCCGTCCGATCGGCGTTCTGGACCTTCACGACCGGCAGGACCGGGATGGGGCCGATGTTGCCCGCGCCACCGGCCAGGGTGAAGGAAAGCCAGGGTGGTACCAGCATCACCGTATGGCATGGAGGCGACTGCAGGAGCGGCCAGTCACGGGTGAAGAGGGACTCGACGCTCCGCCGCACCTCTACTTCATTGCTGGCGTTGCCTCGAACTTTCTCGAAGCTGTCTATCATCAGCACGACAGGCCTCGGGTCCGCATGTCGCAGCTTGGCGATGGCCTCTTCGACGTAGGTCTGACACTCCTGTATTAGCTTGGGCCTCATCTGGCCCAGATGGGTATCGATCTGCTCAAACAGGTCGGGGTTCGCCCGAGGGGTGAACTCCACCTCGGCGCCTAAGGCGCTGAGCTTAGTCTTCATGTCGATGACCGATGTCAGGGCGGCGTTGATGCGGCTGCCTATCCTCGCCAAAGCAGCGCCGAACCGATCATCAGCGGAGAGGCTTGCCTCCAGCCCGGCGGCAATAGCAACCCAGAGCTCAAGAACGGTGGCCGGCATGCTGAGGTTAAGGAAGCACTCAGTGTCAATGTAGACCACCTGGTACCCGGCCTGCTGTAGCCGGTGCTCCATCTGCTTGAGCTCAGTGGTCTTGCCGCTGCCGATGTGACCCGATAGTAGATGAAGGCCAGGAGCGTCCGAGAGCCCGATCGTGGTCTCGACCGTCCGAAAGATGTCCTCACCGCTACCCCGGAGGTGTTGGGCGGAGAAGTCGACATAGCGGCTATCGCCGTACTGGATGAACTGCTCCGGACGGCACTTGTTGTACGCTTCCCTAATGACGGAGTTCATGTCGTGCCTCCTCCCGGTCGCACCACTGTAGGACGATCAGCTCGTCGGCTACAGGGCGCTGGGTGTGATGATCGGCTGGAAGCGGTAGCGGTAGATGCGGGTCAGGAGGTCGGCGGCGGTCGGGACATAGACGTCGTTCCAGCGCATGTCGTCGATCTTCATGGCCTTGTTCAGCAGGTCGGTGATCAGGCTTGTCTTGTCCTGATAGGAGAAGAGCAGGGCCTGTGCCACCATGGCATCCGGCGCACCGGGCTCGAGTTCGCGGACCTTGGCCAGGAAGGGCTCGGCCTCCTGGTGGCGCTTCTGCACGAGGAACGAGACGGCTGAGGCCATCTTGGCCATGCGGTCCTCGGGATCCATCTTCCGCGCCATCTCCAGCAGGGCGTCGCCCTTCTCGTAGGGCTTGGGCTCCTTGCTGAGGAACATCTGGTAAGCGCGGATGACGTAGGTCTCCGGCGACGACGGGTCCAGTGTGTTGCAGGCGAGGAGCGCTGCCTTCAGGTCGAAGACATCGGTCACGAGGTAGGCCCGGATCATGGCGACCTCGGGGCGTCCGGCGTCGGCTTCGTTGATCTTGGCCAGCATCTCGGAGGCCTTGGGCTTATGTCCCATGGCCATCTCGGCATAAATCGCAACCAGCGTCGCCAGGTAGCCGCCTGCCTCGAGCCCGGTTTGCACGGTCTCGCGCGCCTTCACGACCTGGTGGTTGGCCAGCAGGTAGAGGCCCTCAAGGGCGCGGGTCGTGGCGTCGCCGCGCTGGGTCTGCTTGAGCGTACGCAGGACGCCGTCGGCCTCCTTCAGGCGGCGGGAGCGAATGTAGGTGAGAAGCAGGCGGTTGACGGTCGCCACCGGGGCCTCGTCTGCCGAGCCGGCCTCCTGGTACGATCGCGCGGCCTGGTTCCAGTTACGGGCCAGGTAGTAGGCGTCGCCCTTGGCCTCCGGCGTGTCGGCGGCGGCGGCGATGCGGGCCTCGTTCAGGCGCTGCTGCTCCATGGCGGCTTGCGAAGCTGCCGCCAGAAACTCCTCCAGCGTATCGGCGGCATCGGCGGTGAGCATGCGGAGGGCGACGAGCTCCTGCCGGGCCGCGGTCTCGGTGGGAGGCATGGTGGCGGCCAGGAGGATTTCGATGGCCTTGCCGTACTCGCGCTGCGAGCGGAGGATGCCTGCCAGGGCGCGCGCCGCCTTCAGGTTGCCGGGATCGATCTGCAAGGCGCGGCGCGCCGCCTTCTGCGCGGCGGCGATGTCGTTGCCCTTGATGGCTTCCAGCGCGGCGTCGGCATGGAACTCAGCGCCCTTGGTCAGCTGGTTGTCGAGCGTATAGGTCGCCTTGGCCTCGGCGGTGCGGCCCTTGGCGTCGGTGGCCTTGGCGACCACGGTGTGGGCGCCCTCAGGGTCTTTCAGCGTGTCCCACTCCAGCTCATAGGGCGTGCTGGTGTCCGTGGCTCGGGCTTGGCCGTCCACAAAGAACTCCACCTTCTCCACGCCATCGTCGTCGGCGCCGGTGACCTTCGCGGCTACCTTGACTACGTCCGTCAGCGTGGCTCCGTCGGCAGGCTCCAGCCGCACGGCCAGGTCCTGGGCGCGGGCGGGGATCGCCGCGCCGGCGAGCGCCACGAACAGGGCGCCGAGCAGCGCCAATCGGATGCGGAACACCATGTCTGACTCCTTGCCCGGACGCGTGGGAGGCTACCAGACTGCGGGGAACCGCAGGTGCGCCGGCGTCCTGGCCATGTAGTACGTAATATGCCCCTGTACGGTCCCGGCCTCGGTTGGCGCCTTGGGCTCCACCGTATAGGACGCACGGGCGGTCTGGCCGGAGGCCAACGACCCGAACGAACTCTCCACGGAGGGCGATAGATCGGCGCCTTCGGGACCGGTGACCCAGAGCCGCACGTTCCTAACCGTACGTCGGCCCCGGTTGGTTACCGATACAGACACGGACAGATTACCCTGCTCGCGAGGGTTGGCCTCGACCTGGACCGCGAGACCCAGGGCGGCGGCGCTACAGACGCCCATGCAGGCCTGTGCCCGCGCGATGGCGGCGCCCAGTGCCTGCGCCGCGTCGGAGCCCGGCGACGTGGCGCCGGAGGCATTTCGGGTGACCGACTCCAGGAAGGCCAGGTGCAGTAGCGCCCCATGCGCCTGCTCCAGAAGCCGGTCCGCGGCAAGGCGGCCCTGCCCCCGGCCGATGGCGCCCATGCGGCTGCAGGCGGCCCGGACGCTGGCGGCGCCCTTGCGCGCCTGGCTCGCGGCACGGGGGGCGGCAGGCCTCCAGGAGGCGGCCACCTCGGCGGCGCACTGGGCTGCCGTCTTGCCCCAGTCGGTGAACCGGAATATGGCCTGGTCGCCGGGTCGTAGCTCGACGCCGCGGCCACGGTCGCGCGGGACGGAGGATGCGTAGGTGAACATGGGGCCTGGTGATGCCGGCGCGGCGGCGTCGGCCGGGATCCTGAGCAGGTCGGACGAGGAGGGCCCGGCGGGGCACGCAGCCTGCACCCATACGGTAGCCGGTCCGGGGAGGTCATTCCTCACAAGTGTGAGCAGCGTTGGGCCGACCTGCACCGATGCCACGCAGACGCCCGGGTTATCGCACCAGACCTGCACCGGCGGGCCGTCAAGCTTCTGCCACCAGCCGAGGCGCCACTCGGCCTGCGGGCTCACGATCGATGGGCCCAGGACGCTGGCGGGCGTCAGGGAAGGGGCGTGACCACCGGGCGGACCGAGCCGGATATGCACCGCCTCGGGCTTGGGCGCTTCCGTTATGGGCTGCACGGGGTCTTGCTTCTGTGCAGGAAGGGCGGTAAATGCTGCCGTGGCGCCGGCGGAGGCGATCAGTGCGCCTATCGCCCGGATGGGCCGGGCTAAGAGCCTTCGTTCTGGCAAGAGTCCCCTTGCGGCGATGTCGCCGCAGGACGACGCACTTCCCGGACGCGCCGCTCAAACTCCACGCGCTCCAGAAGCACTCGCCGTCCGCACGTCGCGCACTGCAGGCCGATATCTGCTCCAACCCGGGTGACGGCCCAATCGAAGCCGCCGCACGGGTGCTGCTTGCGCAGCGTCGCGGTGTCGCCTGCGTTCACGACCACAAATGCCATCGTCTCGCCTTTCGAAACGCTGCATTCTAGCACATCTGCATACCGGCTTCTGCCGCGGTTGGTTCCCTGAGGGCTCGTGTGCGCGGGCCGTGCTACCCTAATGGCGCCCAATGCCGCCAGAGGAGCCGCCGCCATGTCGGACCGCGAGCCCTACGCCTTCCACGTGATGACGAAGCCGATCGGCCCCATCTGCAATCTCGACTGCGCCTACTGCTTCTACCTCGAGAAGGAGGCGATCTACTCCGGCAACCGCCGCTGGGCCATGCCCGACGAGGTGTTGGAGGCGTACATCCGCGACACCATCGCGGCCACGCAGACGCCCGAGGTGGCCTTCGCCTGGCAGGGCGGCGAACCCACGCTACTCGGCGTCCCCTTCTTCCAACGTGTGGCCGAGCTGCAACGGCTCTACTCCGACGGCAGGCCCATCTCCAACGCCATCCAGACCAACGGGACGCTGCTGGACGACGACTGGTGCCGGTTCCTTCGCGACGAGCAGTACCTGGTGGGCCTCAGCCTGGACGGCCCGCGGGACCTGCATGACACCTACCGGGTCGATAAGCAGGGGCGCCCCAGCTTCGATGCCGTATGGCGCGGGCTGGAGCTGCTGAAGATGCACGAGGTGACCTTCAACACGCTGACGGTGGTGAACCGGGCCAACTCGGAACGGCCGCTGGAGGTCTACCGCTTCCTGCGGGAGGTGGGTTCCGGCTTCATTCAGTTCATCCCGCTGGTGGAGCGCGCCCTGCCGGACGCGGGGCCCCACGGGTTGGCCTCGCCGCTGGCGCCCGGCGACGCCGTGACGGAGTGGAGCGTGCGGCCCGAGGCCTTCGGCGCCTTCCTCGTGCGGGTCTTCGACGAGTGGGTGCGCCACGACGTCGGCAAGGTCTTCGTGCAGACCTTCGATGTGACGCTGGGCAACTGGATGCGGCTGGGGTCGGCGCTCTGCGTCTTCGCGGAGGAGTGCGGCCGAGGGCTGGCGCTGGAGCACAACGGCGACCTCTACGCCTGCGACCACTACGTCTACCCTGAGTACCGCCGCGGCAACATCATGGAGGCTTCCCTGGCGCAGCTGGTCCGTACGCCTGAGCAAGTCCGGTTCGGCCGCGACAAGCGCGACTGCCTGCCGGCCCAATGCCGCTCCTGCGACGTGCTGCACCTCTGCAACGGGGAGTGCCCCAAGCACCGCTTCCAGCGCGCAACCGACGGCGAGCCGGGGCTCAACTACCTCTGCGCCGGGTACCAGCGTTTCTTCCGCCACGTCGGCCCTGCCATGGAGGCGATGGCCGCCCTGCTTCGCCAGGGCCGCGCACCGGCTGAGATCATGGCCCGGCAACGCGACGCGGACCGGGCCGCCCTCCGCACGGTGGGCCGCAACGACCCCTGTCCCTGCGGAAGCGGGCGCAAGCACAAGCACTGCTGCCTCCGCTCGACGCCCTGAACCTGCCCGACGCACCGCGGGCCGGACCCCTTGCGGAACCCGGCCCGTGGCGACCGTCGAGGCGTGCGGCGGAGCCTGCGGTTACGGCTTCAGCGGCTTGATGTCCAGCATCTCCATGTCGAAGACGAGCGTGGCGTTGGCCGGGATCTTGCCCATACCGGCGGGGCCATAGCCCAGCTCCGGCGGGATGGTGACCTTGCGCTTGCAGCCTTTGCGCATGGTGCCGACGGCCAGTTCCCAGCCTTTGATGACCTGTCCTGAGCCATACATGAACTCGAAGGGCTCGCCGCGGTCACGGCTGGAGTCGAACTTCGTGCCGTCAGTCATGGTGCCGGTGTAGTGCAGCACCACGGTATCGCCGGGCTTCGGCAGGTCGCCCGACCCCGGCGCGAGGTCCTCGATCTTCAGGAGCTTGTACATCTCCTTATCGTCGGACGTCGCCTGAGTCGCCTTGGCGGACTGGCCCGCGGGCATGCCCTCACCCTCGTGTCCGGCCTCGGCCTCGTGTCCGGCCTCGCCTTTGTGTGCGTCCGGCCCTTCGCCCTCGTGCGTATGCGGCGCCGTGGAGTAAGGACCCATCTCCTTCTTGGCGGCCTCATTGGCGCTGTTGCTGAGCGAATACAGGGCGCCGATAATGACAATGACTAGGACGGCGATGCCGATCCTTACCCGTAGCATTCAGACCTCCGGTGGCTTGTTATGGTGTGCGCTTGGTGCGCGATGCGATCAGGCTTGGCCGGCGGGGCGCACCAACGCATCGATTATGATTGCGTCGGCGGCGAAGAGCGACGGCTCACCCCCTGTATGTATGAATACCACACGCCGGCCGTCGAAGGCTCCCTTGTGGGCCAGGTCGATTAGGCCGGCCATGGCCTTGCCGGTATAGACCGGATCCAGAACGATGCCTTCCTGGCGGTAGACCTGCCGAATGGCCTGGATGCACTCCGGTGTGGCGATGCCGTACCCCTCGCCCACGTAGTCAGCCACCAGCGGCACGTCTTCGGGAGCGCAGCCATAGGAGAACCCTCGCGCCTGGGCGGCGTCGCGCGCGACGAACGAGATGCCTTCGGCTGCGCCCTCGTCGGCGTCCACCCGAATGCCCATCACGCCCACGTCGAGGCCCGCCACGTGGCGGCCGGCAAGCAGGCCGGCCATGGTGCCTCCGCTGGAGGTGGCAAAGAGCAGCGTGGTGGGCCGAGGAGGCAGGGCCGCAAGTTGCGCCGCCAGTTCAGCCGTCGCATCGACGTAGCCCTGCGCCCCGATGGCGTTGGATCCGCCGATTGGGATGACGTAGGCGGTCCTGCCGCTCTCGCGGAGCCGGGAGACGAGGGCGGTGATCGCGCCGCGCCGCTCCGAAACCGAGCTGATCTTGTGGACGCGGGCGCCCGCGAGCTTGTCCAGCAGCAGGTTGCCCCGGGCGGGGCCGTCACCGTCGGCGCTGTTCAGTATGAGGTGGCACGCCAGGTTGTGACGGCACGCTGCGGCGGCGATGACGCGCACGTGGTTGGACTGCTCGGAGCCCAGCGTAATGATGGCATCGGCGCAGGAGTGCAGGGCGTCGGCGATGAGGTACTCCGCCTTTCGCACCTTGTTCCCGCCCATGCCGAAGCCGGTCAGGTCGTCGCGCTTGACCCAGATGTCGGCCCCGACGGCGCGGGAGAGCACGTCGAGCCGGTGTAGCGGTGTGGGCAACTGGGCAAGCGGCGTTCGGTCTCTGTGCATGGGGTTCTCCTGTGCCGTCCGTATGCCGCCCCGCCGTGCGGCTCTGATCCTCAGGCGGGCTGCGCTATGCCCATGGGTCAAGCAGGACCTTGATGGCCTCCTGCTTCTCGAGCAGGTCGATGCCCTCGGCGTACCTTGCCAGGGGCAGCGTATGCGTCACGAGCGCGGCAAGGTCCAGCTTGCCGGCCTCGATGAGCGAGACGGCATACTGCGCCGCCTCTAGATGGTGGCCGCGGTACCCGCAGAGCCGCAGCCAGCCGTAGTGATGCGGTGCGAAGGTGTACTCCTCGCGCTGCACGCCGAAGAGGGCCACGACGTCGAGCGTCAGGTCCATCAGGAGCTGTACTGAAGCCCTGGCGCCGACGCAGTCGATGCCGCAGTCGAGGCAGGTGCCGCTGGGCCGCCGCGGGAACTGGTCCGCGGGCAACTCGCGCGGGTCGTGGGCCGAGGCGGCGCCCACCTCCAGCGCCTTGGCTCGGCGGGCGGGCGAGAGGTCGAAGCCGACCACCTCGCGGGCGCCCTCGGCCAGCGCCATCTGCACCGCCACGAGCCCGGCCGGGCCCAGGCCCATGACGCCGAAGCGGCGGCCGCGGACGGCGTCCATCTCCTTCAGCATGAGGAAACTGGCGCCGACGCACATGGCCAGCTCGACCGGCGCCGTAGCCGCGGCGGGCAGACCCTCGGGCACCTTGATGAGGTGGCCCTCGGGCCGAACCGCATACTGCGCGTAGCATCCCGCCACGTCGTGGCCCGGGTCGCGCCAGACGCTCACGCGGTCGCCGACCCGCAGGCCCGCAACGCCGTCGCCCACCTGCTCGATACGTCCGGTGGCCTCATGGCCGGGCTGGCCGGGCGTGTAGGGGTAGTGGAACTGATGTCCCACGAACATGGGCTCGTTGTGGCGCAGGTGGAGGTCCCACTGTGGGCAGGTGGTGACGCCCTCGATGCGGACCAGCGCCTCGCCGGGGCCGGGCTGGGGCACGGGGACGTCGAGAAGCTCCGCCTGCCTGCCGCTGCCGATGCTGAGTATCTTCATGCTCTTGCCTTGCATAGGGTGAGTACGGCTCTACCAGTCCAGGATGACGCCCAGGACGGGCTCCGTGCGGTTGAGGACGAGATCGAACGCGGCCCCGGCCTGCTGCACCGGGAAGCGGTGCGTGACCAGGTGATCGGTCCGGAGGACGCCCCGGGCCAGCAGGTCCAGCGTGGCGTCCATGCGGTCCTGCGCCCAGCCGGACGGCGAGTGGAGGGTCAGCTCCCAGTTGCGCATCTTCTGGATGTCCACCTTGCCTTTGTGGCCGTAGAAGCCCGCCGAAGAGAGGTGGCCGTTGTGGCGCATGGCCGGGAACAGAGCCTCCAGCAGCCCGAGGTCTCCCACAGTGTCCGCCACCACCTGCAGGCCCTCGGGCGCCCAGGCTCGGGCAGCGGCCACGACGTCGGCGCTGCGCTCGTTCACCAGCGCGTCGCCGTCGGCCTTGTCCCAGAGGGCCAGACGCTCCTCGTGGCGGCCCACCATCATCACCCGCGCGCCGCGGTGGCGCAGCGTCTGGGCGGTCCAGTGTCCCACCATACCGTCGCCGATCACCAGCGCGGCCTCGCCCGGCGAGACGCCGACGCGGGCGCCGGTGTTGTAGCCCACCTGGGTCAGCACCAGGCCCGACGCATGCCACGGCTCCAGCCCTGCGGGGAGCTTCCAGATCTGCGACTTGTGGGCCACGCAGGGCGAGATGTGCCCGGCGAAGGGGTAGAACATCCCCTCCACGGAGCCCATGGTGCAGAAGACGCCCTCGCCCACGTCGATGCCCGAGGCATTGGCGCCGACCCACTCCACGATCCCAACCTTCTGATAGCCGGAGATGTGCGGGAAGGGCATCGGGTCCGTCTCGGAGCGCGGCGTGTCGCCGGCGATCCGCTCGCCCCGGATGAAGGAGCCCTCGGTGCCGTTGCTGATCCACGAGTGCGTGACGCGGACCACTACGTCGTCCGGCCCGGGCTCGGGCGTCTGGACGGGCTGATACTCGACCTTCCATGGCGCCACGGCCACGGCTGCATACGCTTGCATGGTGCTGGTTCCCCGGTACGGACTAGATGTTGGCGTGCATCCAATCGGCGCACTTCTTGTAGCCGATGTCGGTGGGCTCCTGCCCCTCGTACTCGGCGCACCAGACGCCGTCGTAGCCTACTTCGTGCAGGCACTTCACGGCGCAGGCCAGGTCGATCTCGCCCTCGCCCAGCGCCGCGCCCACGTACTCGCCGCGTGAGCCCGTGCCGTCCTTCATGTGCGTGTGGAAGGTGTGCTTGGCCAGCATGGCGTAGAAGCGGTTGATCTCCGGCACGCTGTGGCCGAACCAGCGGTAGTTCATCGTATCGAGGTTCACGCCGACGCAGGGCGAGCCAACCGCCTGGATGATGGCCAGCTGCCGGTCGCCGTCGTTGGTGCACCAGCCATGGTTGTCCATGGCAAACTTGATGCCGTTGGCCTCGCCGAACTCCGCCAGCCGCTTGAAGCAGCCCGCGATGGCATCGACCCACTTCTCCTCGGGCACCGAGTCCTTCGGCTGGCCGCCCTCGGTGCGG
This sequence comes from uncultured Chthonomonas sp., assembly GCA_903885605.1. Taxonomy (GTDB): domain Bacteria; phylum Armatimonadota; class Chthonomonadetes; order Chthonomonadales; family CAJBBX01; genus CAJBBX01. The sequence goes on from CAISJD010000071.1 coordinate 41,194, forward strand.
ATGACGGAGGTGCCGAGGATCTTCGCCAGGCCGCAGATGCGCTTCATGCGCTCGACCTGCTCGGCGATCTCACCCTCTTCCAGTACCACAAAGTCGTTCCCCGCGGCCAGGGCCGACGCCTGCAGCCCGCGGGCCTGCAGCTTGCCGAGGACCTTCTCAGCCTCGGCCTCGGGGTTGGTCACGCCGTTGCCCCAGATATCGCTGATGGCGACCTCGACGAAGGAGAAGCCCGCTCCGGGGCAGTAGTCGAGGAACTGCTCGAAGTCGAACTGGGGGAAGTTGTAGTGGATCACGCCGATCTTGGCCATGGTCGATCTCCTCTCATGCAGCCGGCATCCGTCCGGTCCACCCATGTTCACCGCGCCGCGCTCGACTTCCTGCGCGTGGGCGCGTGTCGCCTGCAAGCGGTACACTTCCGCCAGTGCCTCGAAACCGGAAAGGGAGGAACAAGATATGTCGCGATCCTGGATCGGCGCGGCGCTGGCCGCACTGGCCTGCGGGGCCGCTTCGGCGCAGACGCCCGCCAAGCCCGCCGAGCGGTGGATTCCGCTCTTTAACGGCAAGAACCTGAGTGGCTGGACGCCCAAGATCAAGGGCTACGCGCTGGGCGAGGACCCGCTCAAGACCTTTCGGGTGGAGAACGGGGTCATCAAGGCATCCTACAGCGAGTACGGCCAGTTCAACGAGCGGTACGGGCACCTCTTCTACAAGACGCCCTTCTCGGCCTACGTGCTGCGCGTGGAGTACCGGTTCGTGGGCGATCAGTGCCCCGGCGGCGCGGGCTGGGCGTTCCGCAACAGCGGCGCCATGCTCCACTGCCAGGATCCGAAGACCATGCGCAAGGACCAGGACTTCCCGGTGAGCATCGAGGCGCAGCTGCTGGGCGGTGACGGCACGGGCCCGCGCTCCACCAGCAACCTCTGCACGCCCGGCACCAACGTGGTCTACCAGGGGAAGCTGCATACGCCGCACTGCACCAACTCCAGCTCGAAGACCTACGATGGCGACCAGTGGGTCACCGCGGAGTTTGAGTTGCATGGTTCGGGCAAGGTGGTCCACCGGGTGAACGGCCAGGTCGTGCTGGAGTACGAGCAACCTCAGCTGGACCCGAACGACGGCGACGCCGCGTCCCTGATGGCCCAGGGCAGCCCCAAGCTGATCGAGGGCGGCTACATCTCGCTGCAGTCCGAGAGCCACCCCGTGGAGTTCCGCAAGGTGGAGATCCGCCTGCTGTCGCACGGCCCGGCGACGAGGAAGTAAGCAACGGGGGAGAGGAGTGCGCTGGAGCCGCCGCTCGGCGGCCCCGGCGCGCTTAACAGCCGGTGCGCGACCCGCGTCCGCCCGGCCCCTCCCCGTGGCCCGTGCTCCGAGCCGTCGAGGCGGTACATTCCCTATACGGAACCAAGCCGCGGCGCGTCTCTCAGGATGGAGCGGCGGCGCACTGGCTCTAGCCGTGGCGAGTATAATCCGGTGGCGCCCCTGTCGATGATCTGCAGCGGCCTGGGCGCCGGCGTGTGGATGGAGGTATCGCACCATGGGCAGCGAGGCCTGTCGTTCGGCCCTGGCAGAGGGTAGGGCCATTCCGGCGCATCCATTGGCACTGACTCCGCGGCGCACGCTCGACGAACGGCGCCAGCGGGCGCTGACGCGGTACTACGCGGCGTCGGGCGTCGGCGGACTGGCGGTGGGCGTCCACACGACCCAGTTCGCGATCCGCGACCCGGCCGTCGGCCTCCTGAGGCCGGTCCTCGAGCTGGCACGCGAGGAGATGGACCGCGCCGATGCCCTGTCTGCCTCGCCCCTTGTGCGCATCGCCGGCGTCTGCGGCCGAACGGCCCAGGCTATCGACGAGGCCGAACTGGCGCGCTCGCTGGGCTACCACGCGGGGCTACTCAGCCTGGCCGCCATGGGCGACGCCGATGACGACGCCCTGCTTGCGCACTGCCGATCCGTAGCCGGCGTCATCCCCGTGGTGGGCTTCTACCTGCAGCCCGCAGTGGGTGGCCGGAGCCTCTCGTATCGCTTCTGGCGCCGCTTCGCCGAGATCGAGGACGTGGTCGCCATCAAGATGGCGCCGTTCAACCGGTACCAGACGCTGGATGTCGTGCGCGCCGTGGCCGACGCCGGCCGCCAGGACATCGCGCTCTACACGGGCAATGACGACAACATCGTGATCGACCTCATCACGCCCTACCGGGTCCCGACCGGCGGCGGGGTCGTGGAACGGCGCATTGTGGGAGGCTTGCTGGGCCACTGGTCGGTCTGGACGCGCAGGGCGGTGGAGCTACTGGCGCGCTGCCGCTCAGCCGCGCCGTCGGGAGCCGCAGTGGATCCTGAGTTGCTGGCCCTGGCGGTGGAGGTGACGGACGCCAATGCCGCCTTCTTCGACGCGGCCAACGCCTTCCGCGGCTGCATCGCGGGGCTGCATGAGGTGCTTCGGCGGCAGGGGCTGCTGGAGGGGCTCTGGTGCCTCGATCCGGAGGAGGGCCTCTCGCCGGGGCAGGCGTGTGAGATCGACCGCGTCTACCGGGCCTACCCCCACCTGAATGACGACGCGTTCGTGGCGCAGCATCGGGACGAGTGGCTCGCGTAGGGGAGGTGTCCAGCGGTGAACAGCAAGGGCAGGCTTCAACTGGCGGTCGCGGGCGTCGGCGACTTCGGTGCGCGATATGTGCGGGCGCTGCGGGGCGTGTCGGGCGTCGATGTGCGCTGGGTGATGGCGCGCGACCCGGGCCGCACGGAGGCCGCGGCTGTCGCGCTGGACGTGCCGCGCTGGAGTGTGGAGATCGCCGAGGTGTGCGCCGACCCGGAGGTCGATGCCGTGGTGGTGGTGACCCCCGAAGCCGCGCACCGGGCCATCACGGTGGCCGCCCTGGAGGCCGGGAAGCATGTGATCGTAGAGAAGCCCCTGGCGACCACCGACGAGGACGCGGTGGCCATGGTGGAGGCGGCCCGGGCATCCGGCAAGCTGCTGATGACCGCGCTGCTGCTCCGGTTCGATACCCGCTACGCGCAGCTCAAGGACCGGCTGCCGGAGATCGGGCGGCCGCGGAGCATCTACGCATGGCGCAACTTCGACAGGAACCTGTTCGCGCTCTACAGCAGGACGCACAGCTTTGTCGAGAACGCCATCCACGACATCGACCTGATCCTGTGGTACGTCGGCGGCCGCGTCGCACGGGCCAACGGGTTCTGCCGCAACACCATGGGACTGGCCAACCCGGATGTGAACTGGGGCGTGCTGGAGTTCGAGGACGGAACCGTGGCCACGCTTCAGACCACGTGGCTCTACCCGCCCCAGGCGCACCGGAACCTGCAGTGGAACGCCGGCATCCAGGTGATGGGCGACCGCGGCGTGCTGGAGGTCGCCAACGATGCGGGCGGCTTCCGCGCCAACACCGAAGGCGACGGCATCCTGCTGCTGGACCAGACCGGATGGTCCGACATCCACGGCGAGCCCCGCGGCGCGTTCGGAGCCATGCTCCGCCACTTCGTGGCCTGCCTTCGGGGCGAGGCCGAGTACCTCGGCGCCACTCCGGGAGAGGCACTGGAGGGCATGCGCGTTGCCCGTATGCTGGTTGAGGATGCACGGGCGCGGGAGCGACGGGGATACGGAGCCGGCGGCTGAACCGGCCTCGTCAGCGCCCGAGGCCGGTCAGAGCCTGTCGGCCATGCACAGGCCGCGCAGCGTGGTCCCGAACAGCCATGCCAGGTTGTCGGGCGGCCTGGGCTCAGTGCGGCCCGTGACCTTGATGTAGCCGCCCGCATCGATCTGCTCCTGCGTCACGTGTGCGATCATCCATTCGCACGCGGCACGGGCCCGGGCGCCGTAAGCGGCGGCGTCGGCATCGCTCAGGAACCCGGCATCCCGCGTCCAGATGTAGGAGAGCATGGCGCCGGCGGCCATGCCCAGCCACTTGTCGTCCTGCCCGGTCATGCCGACCGCCCCGTCATCGAACTGGCACGCGTCGAAATGCCACCGCATGGAGGAGGCGCACTTTGACGCGATCTCGCTACGCAGGGCGGCGTTTCTGGTGAACCGCGCCAGCTCGGTCAGGTACTCGATGGCGCCGATCGATGAGAACCCCCACGAGGCCTCGTCGGACTGCGTGCCCACCAGGTGCTCGAAGTTGTCGTTGATAGTCGGCGCGATGACCCAGGTGCCCGTCTTGGATAGCCAGCACCCTTTGTACGTGCCCCGCTCGGCTTCGGTGAGGTAGTACCGGGCCAGGCCTTCCGCATCGGCCAGCACATCCGCGCGGCCTGAGGCGGCATGGTAGCCCACGAGGCCGCGGCCCATGTGGCAGTTGTCGTCCGAGTTGCCGGCGTCGAGGATGCCGTACTGGAGGCTGCCGTAGCCGTTTCGGTAGTAGCTACCCTCGTTCCAGCGCCAGAAGTTGAGCCAATCGTAGACGGCAGCGGCCTTGGACTCGAACGCCAGTTCCTCGGGGTTGTACTCCCTGAAGTACCGGTATCCTGCCAGTGCCATGCCGTAGATGAACGGCCACTGGAGGATGTTTGTCGCCCAGCGGCGTAGTTCGACCGTCAGCGGCCCGTCGCGCTCCTCGAGGGTCTTGATCCACTCCTTGGTGTAGTGGTCCGCCTGTGTCACGGGGTTCCTGAGGCTGGCCAGGTAGGCTGTGATGTACCGGTCGGCGGCCTCTTTGTAGGCAGGGCTCCCCGTGGCTTCGGAAGCCTTGTAGAGGCCGATCGCCATGAAGGTCGGGCTGTGGAAGTTCATGGAGTTGACCAGCGTACCGGTGTAGATGAACGGGCACTTCGTGGGGTCGGGCCTGCCGTAGGGGCCTTGCCACTGCACCATGCGGTCCGCCAGCAGGCGGATTTGTCGCTCAGGCATCATCGCTGGGTCTCCTTGTCCCTCTTGCTTCGAAGCCGACCCGTCCGGGCCCGCGCCTCTGCCAAGTGGCTCACGTAGTGCGCCTTGATGTGGCGGTAGAGCTCCCTGGACCTGGGGTCGCAAGGGCCCATGCGGGTGCCGGGGGCGGTCATGGTCGCCATGAACTCGTAGAGCGTCAGGGCATCGAAGTGCCTCCTGGCGATCTCCATCTGTCGCAGCACCCGAGGGAAGGCGGCAGGATAGGGGTTGCCGTAGGCCGGCCCGGCCATCTCCCACGTCTCCGTGTCAGACCAGAGGTGCTTGCCGCTCCCCTTGTGAGCCTCTCGGTACGCCCGGCATACGTCGTCCAGCTGGGCCAGCCGGTTCTCGGGGTTCCATGTGTACTTGTAGGGCACATAGCCGGGGCCGACCGCATCCTGGTAGGTCAGCACGTCATAGCGGGCCCCTGCCAGCACTGCGGGCGAGAGGATGGGCGTTCCGCTGGGAGCCACCACGACGAGCTTCTCCGGCGCCAGCGAGTGCATAAAATCGGCCATCGGGTTCAGGAAGACGGCTGCGGCTGCCAGGTCGGTGGGCTCGTGCGAGAGGTACCAGCCGTAGAGCGACCGGTAGCGCGAGTAGCGGTCCCAGAGCTCCCGGGTGACCCGCCTGCCCAGGTCCAGCGCCCTGGCGACGCGGGCGGGGTCCTTGACGCCGTCGTAGACGAGCGTCAGGTCGGGCCCCCTGCCCAGCCCCAGGATCACGCGCTGGCCGTTGCGCTCTGCCTGATCCAGCACCACGCCGATGGCGTCGAAGTCGAGGGCGCACCTGCCGAGCTCGGGGATCTTGCTGGGGTAGAAGGGACCCATGTTGAACGCGACCCCTTCCACGTAGCTGATCAGAATAAAGGTGGCCCCGATATCCCTCATGGCGTCAACCATCCGGCGTACCTCGGATGGGGTGGCCTTCTGCGCCCGGCTCACTGCGGGCGCCATGTTGCCGGGGTCCAGCCAGACGCACTGCGCCCAGGGCAACGCAGGAGTGTCGGAGGCGAAGACCTCTATCGGCCACTCGCCTCGCATCGCCGTGGAGCCGGGCGCCCGAACGCGGTAGAGCAGCTTGTGCCTGCCCCAGAGCCCCTTCGTGCTGATCCAGTGCGACACCAGCCGCCCGACGCCGGCCCCGACGGTGAGGCTCTCGGAGTGGATGAGGGCCGCGTCAGCCGCACGGTCCAGGTAGAAGTCGACGGTGTAGGCGCGCTGGGAGGCGGAGCCGTTGCGGATTCCGAGCCGCAGCTCGATCGAGACCTTGTCGCTGACGGGTCCCGGCGAGCAGACCAGGAAGCCCACGGCCGTCCCCCCGGCTTCGCCGCACCGGCCCCGCGCCGGAAAGAGGCATAGGAGGCCGATGATCGCGGCCATCGTCCGCCCGAAGCCCATCCTGCGCATGTTCATACCGCCGGTGGTCATGGGTCTACCGCCCCGGCGGCCGCCTTGCGTGCATCGAGCAGGGCGCGCGCCTCCCGCACCCGCGCCTCCGAGATCGGGTACCGCGTAGCCAGCGCGAGGGCCAGGAGCAGCAGCGCCACCGGGAATGCGATGTAGAGCACGCGCATCATGAGGAGCGTGTGCGCCCCGGGTGTCTCTCCGCCCACGTACCCGGCAAACGCCAGGAGGTATCCGCCGAGTACGCTGGTGGCGGCCACGGTGCCCTTGTTGAGCAGGGCCGAGACGGCGCCGAACATCCCCTCGCGCCGCAATCCGCACTCAAGCTCGTCTATGTCGCAGATGTCCGCCATCATGGCCGGCGTGAAGATGAAGATGGCGATGGACCCGGTACAGATCATGGGGAACGCCAGGAGCGACCAGTAAGGATGCGCCGGCGTGAAGACGAACCAGGTGGCCGCGTAGCCCGCCAGGGTGAGCAGGATCCCGATGCAGATGGTCAGCTTCTTGCCTATCCGTATGCCGATGGAGGCGACGCCGGCCGGCAGCACGATGCCCATGACGGCGAAGAAGGTGCCGCCGTAGCCGTTCAGCGTTCCGGCGAAGCCCTTGTCTCCGGCGCAGATGTAGTAGATGAGGATATACAGCAGCATCGGCGACACGATGAACGTGCCGATGCAGACACAGAGGCTGACCGCCATCAGCAGCATGAAGGGGCGGTGCGTGATGAGAGCCTGGAACGCGGGCCAGAAGGGGATCTTGGGCTGCGTCATGGCCTGGGCCTGCTCGCGGCAGAGGATCGCCGGCAGGACGCCGGCCACGAGCAGGAGCGCCGCGAGCGCAGGACCCACGAACCGGGCGCCATGCACCTCGTTGCCGCCGAATACGGGGAGCGTGCAGAGCTTGTAGATCCAGGGCAGGATGATGCCGACCAGGTTCACCGCTATGAGCCGAAGGCCCTGGGCCCTTGTCCTCTCCGTTGTGTCGGGGCTTAGCTCAAGCCCCAGCGCCGAGAGGCCGATGGAGTAGGGGGCATAGCCCAGGAACATGATGATGGTGAAGACGAGGTAGTACGCGAACAACCCCGTCTTGTCGAAGTGGAGCGGGGGTAGCCAGACCAGTGCAAATGCGATAGAACTGACGATGGCGCCGAAGAAGATGTATGGCCGCCGCCTGCCCCACCGTGAGCGCGTGTTGTCGGACAGGTTGCCGATCCATGGGTCCAGGACTGCGTCCAGCACCCGCGGGACTGCCAGCGCCCATCCGAGCCAGACGGCGCTGATGCCCAGCCCGATGTTGTATATCGGCATGGACATGGCCAGGATGCCGTAGGAGAGACCATTGTCCGTCAGGCCCCCCAGCGCCCAGCCGAACTTCTGGCGCGTCGATATCCTGCCCGACGGCCCGGGACCGGCCGAATCGGCGATGGAGCCCGGTTGGTTGCTCACCTCATCCACCACGCATCCCTCCGACCCTTTGGGGTCCCCATGGCGGCTGCCGTCCCTGGCCCGGAGCGCCCGCGGTCGCCTCGCAGAGCGCCTCGCCGCAGCGCCGTCCCAGCAGGCGCTCCGCCGTCCGTCCTTTGCTCCCGCGGCAAGGTAGCTGCATGGTTGGTGTGTGTAGCAGATCGGAGCGCTCCGGCTCTTCGTAAGGGGTCGTGGGGACGATCCACGAGGAGAGGAGCACTCCGATCGTCAGTGTATCTTCGCCCCCGGTGTCGGGTCAAGTGGCGTCGCCGATCAGCGGCCATGAGGATGGGAGGTCCGCCGCCGCGTCAGAGCTTGGGAAGCGGCTTCAATCCGGCCATCCTGCGGCCACAGCACCGTGAGGAGGCCATGCTGGACACGAACGGCAAGCAGTTGGAGGATCGGCGACTGCCGGCGCTGGACGGGGCCAGAGGGAATGACCTGATCGGCCGAACGACGGGTCGGCGGGCCATGGTCCGCGCGGAGTGGTATGCTCCTGGGCGTAGGAGGCTACCCCACCTTGAACCTGCTGCCGGACGGCCTGCGGATCCGACGTGCATTGCCGGCCGATGCCTCGAACCTGGCCGATCTGTTCCGCCGCGCCGTGCTGGGCTACGGACCGGCGGCCTACTCGCCGGAGCAGGTGACGGCGTGGGCGCAGTCGGCGGAGGCGGTGGCCGCGCCCGAACGCTTGGTGCACGGGGTGACGCTGCTTGCCGAGGCGGCGGGCGAGGCGGCCTGCGTCGGGCGGCTCTGTCCGGATGACCACATCGACCTGCTCTACTGCGCGCCTCCGCACGGACGGCGCGGGCTTGCCTCCGCCGTGCTCGCCGCGCTCGAGGCCGAGGCGCACCAGCGCGGCGCGGAGCGCCTCAGCGTGGACGCCAGCCTGGTGGCCCGCGGCCTCTTCGCCAAGCATGGCTACCAGGTCGTGGCAGAGGAGGCAGTGGAGCTGCGCGGCGTCCTCTTCCGCCGGTTCCGCATGGTCAAGGGCGCCGCGCCGTAGCCTCGCTCACTCGCGCCAGATCAGCTCCACGGGGCCGCCGAGGCCCGACGGCCGAACCTCGCGGTCGTACAGGTTGGCCAGCGAGTTCCAGACCTCGATGCGCAGCGCGTTGGCCCCCGGCCGCAGCAGGCCGGTCAGGTCCACCTCGAAGGGCTGCCAGAGCCGCGTGCCGGCCACCTGTCCGTTGACGGTCACGGCGGCGCCGTCGCGCACCTCCCCCAGCCGCAGGATCACCTGGGCGGCGCTCGCGGCTTCGGCCGGCGCCTCCAGCGTCCGCTCGTAGACGCCGATGCCGGAGTAGAAGGGCCGTCCCGCATCCGTCCAGAGGCCCGTCACGGCGGCGGCGGGCTCGACCATCTCGCCGTCCGCCAGGCCGAAGTCGCCCACCAGGTAGGCCGGGTCCAACAGGCCGTGCATGGGTTCCAGGCTGGAGATGGCGCGGATCTCCACCGTGTTGATGCCCACGGCCACCGCGTCGGCGATCTCCTGCATCAGGTAGTGCGGGTCCTGCCAGTCCGAGGGGACGAGCGGCGGCAGCTGCCGGCCGTTGATGTAGACCTCAAGGCTGCGGAAGTGCGACAGGAAGCCCATGTGCGGCGGCACCCACTGCTTCAGGTTGTCCAGCACCAGCCGAAGCGATGCCGGACGGCGCCGGGCGACGAAGCGCGACGTGTAGACGTTCACCTGCCCGGCCACGCCCTGCCGCTCGGCGGCGGAGGCGGCGCGGTCCCGAAGGCTGCACTCCCAGCGATCCAGCGGCAGCACGTTAGGCTCACGCGTGGTGAACGACCATTCGGCCGGAAGCGCCAGGCAGCGCTCCATCGGCATGATCGCAGGTCGAGCGGCTGCACCATGCTCCTCGCACCCGGCTCCCATGGCGACGATCCTGCACGCCTGCGGACCCAGTTCGAGCCCCACCGTGGTCAGGCCCCGGTCGTCGGTTGCAGAGGCCAGTGGCCGGACGGCTCCGGTCTCCACGTCCCACTCCGCAGCGGGGCCGGGCCGACGCACGCTCAAGCTCACCCGCTGCCGCGCGTCCAGCGTGTTGACGACCATGCAGACCGCGGCTTCTCCGAAACTGCGCACACTTACGAGCACGTCCTGGGCGCTGGAGCCGTCGGGGGCCAGGCAGGCCGCCACGGGCTCTGCAAAGGAGGTGAGCAGCGCGGCGATGACGTCGTCGCGTCGCTCCCAGTCCCGGACGAAGGCCGCGGAGCCTCCGGCGGCGCTGGTTCGGACGACCTCAGCCTCGGGCTCAGGGCCGAAGAGGGCGGCCATGGCCTGCTGCACCGAGAGGTGGTCGCCGTCGTCAGCCGTATCGGGCACGCAGCCGATCGCCATGACATTGCCTCCGCAGAGGTAGAGCTCGCGGATGCGGGCCGCGGCGGTCGGCGACAGGACACGGCAGAGGGGCATCACGACGGTAGGGTAGCTCTCGTGCGAGGCCGCGAATCGGAGCCGCCCGGCGCGCGCCTCGGCACGGTGGAGCTGGCTGTCATCGAGGTAGTCGTAGTCGATGTGCCGCCGGAGGAGGCGGTCGGAGACGAAGGCGTAGGCGGCATCCTCGGGTAGCGCATGGGTGCACTGCCCGCCGTGGAAGATGCGCGTCTGTGCGCTTCGGACGGGCGAAAGGAGCGCCACGTCGGCCAGGTGCGTTCCGCTGGACTGCACGAGGCTGAGCCGGGCCAGGAAGTCGGCGAAGGCCTTGTAGTGCGGCCAGTGGGGCGCGTGGTAGAACTCGGTGGGTGGCCAGTCGGTCTTGCGGTAGCCGTCGAACGAATAGTAGAAGGCGTGCGGGATGTACATATTCACGCCCAGCACGGCCATGAATGCCGCGTCCAGCTTGCGCGCTGCCAGGCTGTGGCCGTGGCCGCTGCCGCCGAAGGCCTCCACCGCGACGCGGGGCTTGCCCTGCACGTGGGCCACCGACGAGGCGCACTTCACGGAGAGGATGCGGTGCGGGTGCTCGCGGGAGCCGATGCCGGTCATCAGGTAGTCGAGCCCCGGCCGGTGGAACTGCTCCAGCACGCGCGTCTGGTTGCCCTGCGTGCGGATCTGGCCCCAGAGCGGCTCCTCCAGCGTGTGGCCGATGTACTCGATCCCCCGGCGCGAGCACCAGCCGCTGATGGCCCCATGGTACGCGCCCAGGTACCAGCGTGTGCAGGCGTCGTAGAAGTCGAGGCGCGTCTGCTGCCAGTCCGGCCCCACCTCGTAGAGGAGCGCAGGCAGCATCGGCAGCAAGTCGCGGCCGGTCTCCCGGCGCCAGCGGCACAGCAGGTCTCGGGTCCAGGGCAACACAAGGCCCGGCAGGCTGCCGTTGAGGGCCTCCACGGTGGTCCGCATGGAGCCGGACCCGAAGAAGCCGTCGTGGATCATGAGCCCCGGCTCGTCCGTGAAGACCCCCTTAACCACGCCGCCGAACTCCTCCTCGAACCGCTCCCAGTAGGGCTCGTAGGCCAGGTCGATGAAGGCCCTGCCCGCCTCGGGGTTCATCGTATCGAGGTAGTAGCCGCGGAAGAAGGTGACATCTTCGGCCACCTCGCACTCCCAGCAGACGACCAGCTTCCAGCCACGCTTCGGCGCGGCGCAGTGCGTCGGAGCCGCCAGGCAGGAGCCGCCTGGAGCGGCCGGGCCCTGCAGCAGCATTTCGCAAGCGCCGCTGGGACCCAGCGCGTAGACGGCGACGAGGCGATTGCCGGGCGGTGGCGTCAGGTTCGCATCGTGGCCCGGCCGCATCTCCTCAACGCGCAGGTAGCGCATGCGTAGCTCCGGGGTCGGCCGGGTGAGCTTGCCGCCGAAGGTGCCGCTGGGCCAGTTATCCTCGTCGTAGAGCCAGACTTCCATGCCGCGCATGCGGCACTCGTGGATGCAGACGCCAACCATGTCGAGCCACTCGCTGGACATGAAGGGCGTGAGCAACCCGTGCCGGGCGTGCAGCACGGCCCCGCCCACGCCCTTCTCGTCCATCTCGGCGATCTGGCGGCGCAACTCGCGTTCGGTGAGGCGGTGGTTCAGGAACCAGAAGGGCATGGGCCTGTAGGCCTTGCTCGGATCGGCGAACTGGGTACGAAGCGAGCGGATGTCAGAGAACATGGCGGAAGCCTCCTCAGGTCGGCGCGGTCGACGGCAAGCCGCACCCATGTGTTACCTCAGCCCCAGCGCTCAACGCAGTCGCGGACCAGGCAAATGCGCCGCCATTCGGCGTCCGGCGGCACCTGGTCGGCCACGCCCAGCACGAAGCCGGAGCCCCTGGGGAAGGTCTCCAGCGCCTGCCGCACGAGGGCCTCGAAGGCCTCGTCGCTCGTCAGCGGCGAGAAGACAGCGCCGGGCAACCCGCCCCAGACGATGGTGCGCCCGGCTGTCACGTCTCGGATCTCTTCCAATGCCATGTCGCCCACGGGTGCGGGCGTCGCGGCCTCGACGATATCGAACCCGGCCTCCACCAGCAAGGGAAGCGAGGCGCGCAGCGTGCCGTCGTTGTGGATGCCCACGCGCTTTCCCGTCCGGTGCAACTGCTCGATGCGCCGCGACCAGTAGGCCATGTTGTACCGGCGCATCAGCCTTCGCCCCGTCACCTCGCCGCTCAGGTTGTCCGGGAAGACCACAAGCTCGGCCGGGCTGTCGCAGAGGATGCGGAAGATGGGATCGTCGGCCTTCTGCATGGTCTCCACCGTGACTTCTAGTTCGCTCGGTGCGTCGGCGACGAGCATGGAAGTCACCTCAACGCCCGCCAGCCGCGTGAGTAGCGACTGCAGGCCCGAGGTGCTGATCGGCGCCAGGGCGCATGCCAGGCCCGACCGGCCCCAGAGGCGGTCGCACGCCGCAAAGGGCTCTGGATCGGCGATGACGAGGCGGTGCTGGAAGAGCCAGCGCACGGCGGCCAGGTCGTCGGGCCCCTTGACCAGATGCTCGACGATGGCGGAGGTCTGCGATTCCGGCAACCGCCGTGTCACGCTCCGCAGGTCGCCCGCCGGCGTGCGGTAGGTCGTCACCGCATGGTCGCCCTCGGTGACCTCGGCGTGCCGCACCGTCTCGTCGTGCTCCGTGCGCCAGAGGAGGGGAGCGTAGAGGTAGATGCCCACGCCTGCGTCCTGGTGCATGCGCAGATAGCCGGCGATCGGATCGGTGTGGGCCTCGGGTAAGCAACCCCTGGCTCGCTGCGCGGCCCACCACCAGCTCAGGTCGCCAAACCATGGCGTCCGGTCGGGCATTTCGCCGGCCAGAACGGACTGCAGTACCTGCCTCTCGGTCATGGTCGCCTCCCCTTGTGCCATGTCAGAAGGCCATCGCCGAGAAGCCGTTCTGGAAGTAGCGCACCAGCGACTTCAGGAACAGCTCCTGCCAGTATGACGCGCCCACGGCCTGTCCTCGGAAGAGGCTGGTGCGGCCCATGGCCTCAGTGAAGCGGCGGTCGGCGGCGAGCAGCGCAGGCTGGTCCTCGTTCTCGCGCGCCTCGGCGGCGGCGCCCAGGATAGTGTAGGCCTCGCCGGCTCCGGCCAGCCACTCCAGCCGTTGCCGGAGCGGGGCTGGTGATGTGGCCACCGCCTCCTGCGCCTTTCGGGCGATGGCCCTGCCCTTGGCCGTACTCGCTCCGCCGCCGCTCAGGCCGTACCAGGCGAACTCATCCATGCGGCTCATCGCCTCCCAGGCGTGGCGGGCCGCAACCGCGTCGCCCGTGACGGTACGGGCCACCGTCATCAGCGCCCGGGAGGCCGGTACGTCCGGCTGCCAGAGGAACTCGCCGGCCAGCAGGTCGTCGGCGAGCTTGGAGCCGGCCTCGATCCGCATGAGGAAGACGCGGTCGGCGCCGGCCCTGAGCGCCTGCGGCACATGCCGGGCGAAGTAGCGGCTCAGGAGCAGGACGAAGGGCTGCCCCGTCTCGATGTTGGTCTGGTAGAGGAACGACGCCGAGGGGATGCCCGCCCGCCGCATGAGACCGAAGAGGGGTGTGCAGCCCGGATCGATGAGGGCGCCGTCGGCCATGCTCAACCGCAGCCCAAGCGCCGCGCACTCCCGCCGCACCTGCTGCACGAAACGCTCTCGGATCGAGTAGCGGTGCATTCGCTCGTAACGCCAGATGGCCCAGGTCATCACCTGGTACTCCGCGCGGGGATTGGCCCGCTTCACCATCGCGCCGAAGGTCTTCACCTGCCAGAGGAGTGACGCCAGCTGCTGCTCGGGCTTGCGGCAGACGTCGCAGAAGCACCCGCCCACGTCGTAGAACCAGAGCGAGAAGAAGTCGCACTCCCGGAACCAGTCGATCTCGCCGCCATGGACCTCCGCGATGAGCGGGCGGGCCTGGGCGTTGGAGGGGCAGACGGCGCCGGGATAGGTGTACTCGAGCTTGGAGCGCATCTCCGGGCGCGCGTCCCAGATCTCCCGGGGCATCATGCTGGGCGAGAAGTGCATGCCCACGCGCATCCCGCGCCGATGCGAGTAGCGGATCGCCTCGCGGAGGGTTTCGTGGACGCGGCGGTTCAGGGCCGCGTTCTGAACCGATGATGGATGGATCAGTTCGCAGTCGCCCCAGAGGTAGAAGGACCACGCGTTGTACCGCGCCAGCGCCAGGTCGTCGATGGCCTGCCGCCACCGCGCAATGCTCCACGTCTCTACGGTGACGCCCGGGCGGCCGAGCCCATAGCCGATGTTGATGTATAGCTCGCGGCGCTCCAACGCAGGGGCGTCCACACGATCCGCACTCCCGAGCAGGAGGACCGGCGCGCCGTTCTGCCGCAGCGTGTTCCTCTGGAGGTCCGCCATGGCGAAGGCGGCGCCCTGCTCTGCCAGGCCCACAGCGCAGACCGTGGCTCGGGGGCCGGCTCGCTCCAGGCAGACCACATACCCGTCGCGCCGCCGGAAGCGTTGCTTGTCGGCTCGTAGGCGGGCGATCAGCCCGGCGGTCCGGGGGTAGCGCCGCGCGAAGCCATCGCGCCAGCGGCCTACCAACAGGGCCGGACCCGTCGTGGCGGGCCGGGACGTGCCGCCGACCTGCGCCAGCCGCTGCCGGAGCCGATCCAGCGCGATCCCCTCGGCCACAGTGGGCGGCGTGATGGTCACGATCCGTGCGCCGGCAAGGGAGAGACATCGCTCCCGCTGCGGCGGGAGCGTCGGGGCCGGACGCAGCCGCATGGGCGCCGCTTGCCGTGCAGCGGAGAGCACGCGCAGAGACAGCCCGGCGATCCACTCGTCGCCATCCGGCCCACAGCCGATACGCAAGTCGGCCAGGCCGTGCTGCGCGTTGCGGAACTCGGCCTGCTCCAGCGTCACCGTGCGGGTGCGCCACTGGCCGGTGTCGCCCTTGCTCCAGGCCGCCTCGCGGAAGTTGGCCGCGACATCGGCGCCCATGGCGTCGTACTGCACCGCGATCCGGTCGGAGCCCGCGTCCAGATACTCCACCTTGAGCTCGAGGCGATAGGGCGGCTCGCCGTGGCGTCGGAGCCAGGCTCGGCTCACATCAAAGTAGATGTAACCGTTGTTGCCGGCCCAGTCGGTGCCCAGGCAGGTGCGATCCACGCGCACGGCGGCGCGGGCATCACCGTCGATGGGCGCCATGCGGACGAAGCGGACGGCCTCCTCCACCGGCGGCGAGCCGGCCGCGAACCGCGCCACGTCGGGCTCCGCATGGGTGGGCCACGCCGCCAGGAGGGCGAGTGCGGGCAGGAGCGTGCGCCGGGGTTTCATCTCGCGCCGTTTGCCACGCGCCAGACGCCCACGTCGTCCACGTGGATCACATCGTCTTGCGGCACCACCTCGAAGTCGAACGCGGCGGCCTGCGGGTCGTCGATGGTGATGGTCGCCTCCAGCTTGGTCCAGCTACCGGCCTGGCCTCCCTCGGTCACCGGCTGATAGCGGCCCAGCCAACGGCCGTCGGCGCCGTAGAGAGCGGCGGTGATCTGCGCGTGGCCCCGCACCCAGGCGCTCACCCGATGCGTGCGCCCGCAGTCGAGCTTCACGAGGTTGTTGGCGCGGAACGGCCACGGTACGCCGGGAGCCAGGGCTTGCGACTTCGCCCCGCCCATGGTCCGCGTGAGCTTGAGGGACCTCCGACCGGAATGCGCCACATCGGTCACGAATTCGGCCGGCGTGCTGGCGAAGGTAAGCCAGCCCCACTCGCGCTCGAAGCCGGGGTTGATGACGAGGTTGCCCTGCTGCCGTGCGATCTGCTCCTCGAGGTGCGCCGGGATGTCCGGGTGTTGCAGCGCGGCCCGCTGGGCCGGTGCCGGCGCGAGAAACCGGTGCGGCGGAGCCGCGGGGAAGAAGGCGCGCTGCAGGGCGTCCAGCATGGAGCAGCCTCGGGCCAGCGTCGGCTCGAGGTAGCTTCCCTCGCCGAACTCGTTCCAGGTGCCCACCAACGCAAGTCCCAGCGACGGGTCAACGGTCTGCTTCAGGGCGCGGCACATGGCTCCGAAGCGCTCGGGGGTTGCGTCGGTGCGGGCGAGCCCTGCATCTCCGTACCACGCTCGCGAGTCCCAACCCGGCGAGACGGCGGGGATGATGGGCAGTTCGCGGCCCGCGGCGGCCCGGCGCCAGAGCGGCTCGACCTCGGGGAGGATGCGGGCGTAGGGCGCCGACGTCTCGCCCGGCCTCATTCCGTGCGACGAGTAGCAGTAGAGCGTGCAGGCGTCGAAGCCCGCCTGCCGCATCTGCGTCAGGATCGGCGCGGTGGGGTTCTGGATGCAGACCGCGTAGAGGCCGCCGTAAGGGAGGACCGCGTCGCCCATCTTCCGCAGCAACGCCCGGGTGCCGGCCGCGCCGAAGCGCTGGATCAGGCGGTCCGGCCGGGAGATCACCAGCACGTTGCGACCGCCCACGCGCAGGTGGTTGGGCCGCCTGAAGTACCGATCACCCAGCGTGCGGGCGAGGCGGAGCATCTGATCCTCGGTATAGTCCGGTTCGCCGGCCTCTTCGTTGCACCACATCACGGCGAAGTCCATCTTCCGGTTCAGTGATGCGTTGAGGAACCCCTTATCCAGTGCGGCGTTGTGCTCCAGCACCGTGTCGGTGCGGTGGTCGTAGTACCAGTCGAACACCCAGAACGAGACGCCATGCTGCGTGGCCTGGCGGATGTGCCAGTCCTGCACGGCGGGGAGGTCGTCGCGGTACCAGCCCAGCACCGGCTCGCGGCCGCCGTATTCGAGGATCGGCGCCCAGCGGTCGGCGCTGTACCAGCCCGGGAAGTAGTAGCAGCCCACGCGTAGCGGCGCCCGCGTAGGGGCGGCAGACGCCGGGGCGATCATGCAAAGTATGCACGCGAGGATGGACAGGCACCGTACCATGGCAACGCCTCCCGCCGGCATGGCGTGCCGACCGTTCCACAGGGTACCGTATGCGTAAGCGCCCATCTGCCAGGCTACGGTTTGGCCATCCCATGGGGGAGCATCGCATGTCACACGACCAGTTGTGGAAGCAGTTGCTGGAGACCTTCTTTCAGGAGTTCATGGAGCTGTTCCTCCCGGACGTGGCGGCCCGGCTCGACT
>CAISJD010000072.1 GCA_903885605.1 uncultured Chthonomonas sp.
CGTCTGGTGTCCCTTACCCGCTCGCCCAGGGGCGGCGCGGCGGGATCGCTCACCGCGACCGCCTCCGACGGCTCGACCGTTCCGCTGGACGACCTGCTTCACGGCGCCGGCCGCGACCTGTTCGAGAGCGTCTTCGCCTTCAGCCTCACCGACATCGACGTGGCCGGCGCGCTGAACAAGGGCGACCTGCAGAACCGCATCTTCGCGGCGACGGCGGGCACCGGCGCCGCCGCGGCCCCGGATATCGTGGCGAGGCTGAACAAGGACGCCGAGGGCATCTTCAAGCCCAACGCCTCCAACCCCGAGCTGAACATGCTTCTGGCGGCCTATCGCGAGCTGGTAAGCAAACGGAAGGGCCTGCTGGGAGGATCCGATCGGTACGCTCGGGCCGTCGAGGCCCGGCGCGAGGCCGAGGCGCGCCTCGCCGCCGCCGAGATCGCCCAGCAGGAGGCCGAAGCGTGGCAGGCGGATCTGCGGCGCCTGAGCCAGGCGCACCCGATCTGGCTGGCAGCCGAGACCCTCCGCATCCGCGTCGAGGCCCACGACGGGCCTGACAGCATCCCGCCGGACGCCGAGAGGCGGCTGGACGCCATCGAGGCCGACCAGAGCCGGCGCGCCGAGGCCCTCGCCAAAGACGAGGGCAGGATGCGCGATCTGACCGCGGAGATGGCGGGCATCGCGGTGGATGAGCGGCTCCTGGAGCGCCAGGGCGACGTGGACGACATCGTAGGCCGGAAGGCCGCCTATGATGCCGCGCGGGATGCGTTGCCCACTATCGAGAGCGGGTTGGCGAGCGAGGAGGGCCACCTCGCATCGGCCGTTCATCAACTGGGTCCCGGATGGGATCTGCACCGGCTAACAGGGCACGTGACGACGGTGGAGATCACTCAGGGCGTCGCGGAGTGGGCAGCCAAGCTGACCCGGGCGGAGGCGGACCACGGCAAGGCGCAATCACTGGCGGACTCGGCTGCCGGTTCCGCCGCCGGGGCGGAGAGCTCGGCCGAGGCGACCCTGGCGGCGTTCGCCGCCGACCACCCGGGAGCCGCTCCCGACCATGCCGAGATCGAAGCGCGCCAGGCGGATGTGGCGGCCACCCGGCAGGACCTGAACGAGCGGGTCATGCTGGAGTTGCAGCTCAAGTCCGCCGAAGGCGACGTGCGCCAGGCCGAGTCGAACGCCGCTGATCCAGCCGCGGCGGAGGCGGCGGAGGGGCGCATCGGCCTCTGGGTCGTGCCGTTGCAGGCCGCGGCGATCATCCTCTGCACGCTCCTCATGGGGGCCACCCTGGCCGCCGCGGCTGTGGCGGCCGCCGCCGTGGTGGCTCTGGGCATCGGTGCGTACCGGCTCCAGCGCGCCAAGGTGGCCGAGCGCGCTTCGGCGGCGGCCAGGTCCCGGCAGTCCGATGCCGCCGTGCAGGCCGCCCGAGCCGAGGTGGACAGGATTCAGCGGGAGATCTCCGTGCTTGGCCGCCGTGTGGAGGAGCGCGCCGGGCGGCTCGGCCTCTCGGTCGTTCCGAGCCTGACCGACCTGGACGAGAAGGCCTCCGCTCTGAACCGGCTCGTGCAGGCGGCGCAGTCGCGCATCCAGGCGCAGGCGGCGCTCCGAGGGCAGGTGGATGCCGCGAAGTCGGCGCGGGCCGCGGCCGATCAGCTGGCGAACCAGGCCCGGGCCGCCGCCCAGGCGCTGCAGGCGGCGCAGGACGGGTGGCAGGCATGGATCGGCGACCACGGAATCGACCCCGCACTCTCGCCGGCCGGCGCCGATAGGCTGCTCCAAGGCGTCGCCTCAGCCAAGCAGATCGAGGCGCTGTGCCGCCGCCTGCGCGCCCAGAAGGCGGCGGAGGAGCGCACAATCAGCCAGGTGATGACCTGTGCGGCCGGGCTCGCGTCGGAACTGGAAGAAGCGGCGCCCACCGCGGCCGCCTGTTCCGGGATGATCGCGCAGTGGCAGAGCCGTATGCGCGAGGCCGACCTGGCTAGAACGAGGCTCGCCGGCCTGCAGGCGCAACGGCGCGGCCTGGAGAGCGCCATCTCCACGGCACAGCAGGCGCTGGTCGCTAGCAACGCGGCGCTGGCCGACCTTCTGGCGGAGGCGGAGTGCGGCTCCGCGGCGGAGCTGCGAGACCGGATCGGCCTCTACGTCGAGAGGGAGCAGCTGAAGAGGGAGCACCAGCAGCACCGAACGAGGTTGCTGGTGCTCTACGGAACCGCCGAGGCGCTGGAGGCCGACCGGGAGCAACTGACCCGGATCGACGCCGAGGGACTGGCCGCCCTGGTCAAGGCGGCGGAGGACGAGGTGGCGCGGCGCAGGACCGACACGGCAGGCATCCAGCAGGATGTCGGCCGCAACGCCAAGGCGGTGGAGGACCTGGAGACCGCCTCCGACCTGGAGCGGACCGGCCTGCAACTGGCCGACACCCAGAGGCAGATGCAGGAGGCGGCCGATCGGTGGATCGTCCTGCGGACCTGCGAGTGGCTGATGGTTAAGGCGGTCAAGGTCCACGAGACCACGCGGCAACCCGAGGTGCTGCGGCTGGCAGGGGAGCATCTGAAGGCCATCACCGCTGGGAGTTACCGGGGCATGTTCACGCCGGCCGGTCAGAAGGACGTGGTCGTGATGCCCGCCACAGGGGAACCCAAGATCTCCAACCTGTGGAACCGGGGCCTGAAGGAGCAGACCTACCTGGCGCTCCGGCTGGGGTTCATACAGAACTACTGCGCCTCATCGGAGCCGTTGCCCATCGTCATCGACGACGTACTGGCGAATTCGGACCCTGACCATGGGCGCAGGGCCGCAGAGAGGCTGTGCGAGATGGCCGAGGCGCTGCAGATCATCTACCTCACCTGCCACCCGGAGACCGTCGATGGGTTCCGCTCGATTGCGGGGAACGCGGCAACCTACATGGAACTGGGCGACCGGAAGCTGCGAGAGCTTCCGGCCGCGTGAACGCTACCGGCTACGGGAGCACTCGCGTCAGCGCCGGCCGAAGCCGCCTGTGCGCAACTGCTCCCGCAGCTTCTCGACATCGACCTTCACCTTGCCGCTGGCCGGCCGGGTGATGGCGGCCCTGCGAGCGCTGACCGCGCCCCATATGATCAGGGCCAGCAGGATTGCCGCCGCCGCCCCGATGGCGGCGGGCGACTTGATCAGCACTTCCCATGGGGACGGCTTCTTGCTGTGTCCCACGGGCCTATGGGTTGCTGTTGTACCAGGTGCCGTCGGCGCGCTGGTGTGCGATGCCCCAGAGCTCGTACTCGTTCTGGTACGGGCCGCCGTCTGTGATCTTGTAGAGGTTCAGCACCTGGCCGTCCAGTCCCGCGCAGGTGTAGGGCGCCCCCGCGGCGTCGGTCGCCATGCGCGAGTGCATCGCCTTGGCGTGGCCGTCTACGAAGTTCGCGTTCAGCACCGTGGAGTGGCGGCCGGCGACGGGCGAGTAGAAGAGGCCGCACCCGAAGTCCGGCGGGCGATTGATGGGCATAGAGGTGGGCACGCCGTCGGAGATCAGGCCGGTCTCAACCGGGAACGGGATAGCCGCCAGCGTCTTCACGGCGCGATCGGGATCGACGCCGAAGATGTTGCTGGGCGAGCCGTTCTCGATCACGGCGAAGTTGAAGTTGTACGACAGGTAGCGCACCGCCGGCGAGCTAACGCAGAGGCCCGGAAGGCCGGTGGCGGCGGCCACGTTGCCCCAGCCAGCGACGAAGTCCACTGCGCGCGGGCTCGAGGGGCACTGCATGATGTTGGCGTTCTTCTGGTAGGGCGTCAGCTCATGGTAGAAGGTCATGGTGCAGGGCGACGCCGAGATGGCCATGTAGAGGCTGATCGGGAAGGTCTCGTCGTAGTCCTGGACATACATCAGGGTGGCAGTGCCGGACTGCTTCAGGTTGCTCAGGCAGGAGATGGCCCTCGCCTTCTCTCGTGCCTGCGCGAAGACCGGGAAGAGGATCGCCGCCAGAATGGCGATGATCGCGATGACGACCAGCAGTTCGATCAGCGTGAAGCCGGGTCTTGCTTGACGTCGCATCTTGCGCTTCTCCTTCAGGTTTGGCCCGCTCCCGGGCGCCGCGGCGTCCGGCCAGGTCTGGGTATGGATATGATGCTGTACGGTGAAACTGCCCAACCGCCTCCAATTGCAGGCCCATCATACGACGGGTGCGTCCGGTTGTCAATGCACTGCCCGTGCGCCGCGAGGCGCACTCGTTCGAGTGTATGCAGCGAATGACTATCATCTGCGCCGGTCCAGTGCGCCCGACCCGGCGGCGGGTGCGGGCTGATCCGGCCGGTGCGATGCCGGCGGGGCGGCGGCTCCCGGCCCTACTTCTGCAGCTTGCCGTCGCGTGTGATGCGCTCCCAGAGGCACTGCGCCCGCCGGATGCGCCAGCCCTGCGGCGTCTTAACCCATGTGTCGCGCTCGCGGCCGGTGGCGACCATAGCGTGGGAGGCGCCCGTGGCGGCGTCGCGGGTGGTGTAGGTCACCTCGTACTTCGCCGTGGATACCGCCGTGCCGTCGGGCCTGAGGGAGAGGTCCAGCGTCTGA
This sequence comes from uncultured Chthonomonas sp., assembly GCA_903885605.1. Taxonomy (GTDB): domain Bacteria; phylum Armatimonadota; class Chthonomonadetes; order Chthonomonadales; family CAJBBX01; genus CAJBBX01. Next base: position 4,538 of record CAISJD010000072.1, read on the forward strand.
CCCGCGAAGCGCTTCATGGTCTCGACCTCCTTCATCCAGTTCAGGAAGGTCGAAGCGACGCGCACGCGCCCGCGGACCGGCGAGCCGTCGGCCCAGATGCTGACGCAGTCGGTGGTGAAGAGCGCCTCTACGGCCGCCTTCACCTCGGTTGCGCTTTTGGTCCGGGCGACCGATTCCATGGAACGGCCCCACTTCCGCAGGGCGGCGTCGGCCTCCTTGCGTACGGCCTGGGGCGACTCCTGCGCCGAGCAGGCGGCGGCCGCGAGGAGCGCTGCGACGCAGGCCAGCCGATGCTTCATGAACATGGTGTGTCTCCCTCCGCCGCCCGTCCGGGCAGCCCTATCGTTCGATGGCGCCGATGTCGCCCGCCGAGCCGCGGGGGCGCCGTACGCCGAGTTGGTCCGAGCCCGTCAGCTCCACGGTATGGGTGGTCGTGCTCACGGTCATGGCCAGGCGCTCACCCAGCGGGCCCGTGGCGAACGAGCCCCAGTAGTCGTCATTCAGCCCCGCCGAGCCGAGCCTCCCGCCGATCTCCGCGTCCACATCGCGCCAGAAGGCGATCCAGGCCGCGTTCTGCGGGTTGCTTGGCCACGTCACCCTCGGCCCGTACCAGGTGACGCCCGTCTTGTCGCCGAAGCCCGCGCCGAAGCCGTCGCCCAGCGTGGCGGAGTACTGGGTGCGGATGCGGGCGAGGGCGTGGTTCAGGAAGTCGTCGGTCGGCTCCCCGAAGCCGGTGTAGCCGGCGGAGACCACCGGCACGGTGACCCGGTGCGCGGGAGCCTGGTCGACCGAGGCCGCGCCGGGCGCGTACCAGAGCAGGGCGGGACGGCCGGCATCGGTCCCCGCCGAGGTCACGGTGGCGCTCAACTGCGCGCCCGCCAGGTCGAGGGCCGCGGCGGCCGCCACGCCGTCCTGGTCGCCGATCTTGGGGTAGTGCTTGCGGCTGAGCATCATCCAGTCCGGCACGGGCGCCAGAATCTGGCTGAAGTCCAGCGCGCCGAAGCGGTTGTAGCCCAGGCTCACGAAGTCCAGCAGGGATCCCGTGAACCAGTCGGCCGGCTCGCCGTTCATGCGGTTGCCGACGACGATGGAGTGCTGCACCCAGACGGTCTCCACGGTGTGGGCGTTGCCCACGGTGGCGGCCACGCCCCCGCCGCCCATGTTCGGCTTGCCGGAGAAGGTGGCGGGCGTGCCGTTCACCTCGTTCTCGGCGATGGTGCAGCTGATGGCGGCCAGCGACCCGCCGCCCATGTAGATACCGCCGCCCCGGTAGTAGTACTGGCCGGCCTGCGGCAGGTCGGGGTTGTCCTCCACCAGGTTGCGGGCGATGGTGCAGTTGGTCAGGTACACGGTAGCCAGGTTCGTCGGCCCGCCGGAGAGCGTGAAGACGCCTCCGCCGTAGGCGTGCTGGGCCGTGACGCGGTTGCCGGAGACGGTGCAGCGGCTGAGGACGGCGTCGTTGCCCCGGCCCGTGGCGTTCGCGGCGCCGCCCACCGAGTAGACGCCCCCGCCCGCGGCGCCGTACCCCGAGGCGGTATTGCCGCTGATGACGCAGTCGGTCATCTCCAGCCCGTCGGCGTAGATGCCCCCGCCATACGCGCCCCGGTCGCGGCTGGCGCCGGCATCGCCCGCGCACCTATTGTCTGCCACCGTGCAGCGCGTGAGCCGCGCCGTGCCCCAGACGGCCAGGCCGCCGCCCCGTGCCAGCGTGTAGGGCTGGTCCGCGCTGTTGGTGGTCTCGGCCACGGAGCGCCCGCCGGAGACGGTGACGCCCTGCATCGTCAGATTGCCGTAGACGGCCAGCACACGGGCGGGGTTCGCGTCGCCTCCCGCCCAGTGGATCGTGACGCCGCGCGCCAGCGTGGAGGCATCCAGCCAGAGGTCCTTGCGGGCGTAGAGGGCCGAACGGCCGTAGTCGCGCTCCTGGTAGCCGAGGTAGGTCATGCCCGAGTAGGCTTCGCCCAGGAGGACGCTGTGCGCCTCACCCACCTGCGTGAGCTGGATGACGGCGCCGTCGAGGCCCGGCGCGAAGACGATGGCGTCGCCCGGCTGCGCTTCCGCGATGGCGCTCCGCAGCGTGACCACGCCGGCAGGCGGCGAGGCCGGGTCCGCGGCGGAGTTCACGATGATGGCCCGCCCCGTATGGCCTCCTCCGCCCCCGCCGCAACCCGCAAGCGCCAGGCAGCAACCGGCCGCGACCAGTAGACGCAACACCCTCAGTGGCATGGGCGACCTCCGGTGGCGGCACCCCGCCGCCAGTCCCATTGTACACGCGGCGGGCCGACGCCCCCCTACCCCCTCACCGCCCTCTCGGCGTACTCGCGGAAGAGGGCCATGTACGTCCGGTAGTTCTCCAGCGAGACGCCGGGCGGGGTCTGGTGGTCCACCGACGGGATGAAGCCGCCTCCGCGCATGACGGGCAGCAGCCGCTCGAACTCGGCGCGCATGGCGGCCTCGCCGTGCGGCATGACCATCTTGTCGTAGCCGCCCATCATGAGGAGGGTCGGGAACTGCCGCCGCAGCGCCGCCACGTCGACGCCGGCCTGCCGCTCCAGCGGGTAGACGCCCTCGATGCCCACATCCAGCAGCCATGGGGCCATGCGCGTGATGTCGCCGTCGCTATCGACCAGCACGCGGACGCCGTGGCCCGCGATGACCGGGTTCAGCCGCCGGTAGTAGGGCGCGAGGAACGTCTCGAACTGCCGCTCCGAGAGCATGGGGCCGTGGTTGTACGACATGTCCTCGGCGAAGCCCACCATGTCCGGCTTCAGCACCGGGAAGAGGGCCTCTACCGCCCGCAGGTTGAACCGGGTGAGGTCCTCATTGATGCGGTGGAGCAGCGCGGGCTGGTCATGGAATGCGTAGAGGTGCGGCTCGATGCCCAGGAGGATGCGCGGAAACCAGAAGAAGCCGTCCAGCCAGAGCCGGATGACGATCTCGCCCCGGTCGTGCCGCTCCTTCAGCGAGGCCGCCGAGGCCAGGAGCGCTTCGATGGTGGCGTCGGCGTAGAGGTGCGGCAGCACGGCCTCGTAGTCGGCCTCGTCGCGGACGATGGCGCCGCCATGGGACGTGGCCCGTGGGCAGTCGGGCCCGATGCCGCCGGCGCCGATGCAGACCAGCGGATCCAGCCCGAAGTGGCGCAGCGACTCGTCCCAGCCCATGTCGGCCGGAAGCCCCTCGGTCTTCCATCGGCTGAAGGTGGTATCCCACCAGGCGGCCCACTCCACCATGGGCATCCGGTCGTCCGGCACACGAAACTCCAGCACGCTGCAGAAGCGCTCACGAGGCGTCATCGGTTTCTCCTGTGGGGCGGCGGTGATCAACGCGGACCGGTTCAGGCCGAGCCGAGCCTCGCCTGGACCCGGGTCACGAGCCGCTCAAACGATGGACAAGCTTCCAGCATCCGGCGGCGCTGGTCGGGCGAGCCGGTCCACGCCATCCTGTTCAGGATGCGGTCGCGGACCGGGTGCGAGTGCAGGCTATCCGGGGCCGGCTCGTTCAGCGCATCGAAGCAGGCCCGAACCAGCGTCTCCACGTTCGCTTGCAGCAACACGATGTCGATGTCCGCGCCGGCTTGGCGCCGAACCTGCGCAAGAACCTCCGACTTACAGGCGGCAGGCGGCAGACGGACCAGGTCCCGCACCCGATCGTCGTCGAACACCGCGTAAACGGGGCCACGGTCAAGCGCCCTGTGTCCAGGACCACTGAGTTGCGAGAGCAGCTTGCTGTTCCCTTTGGTAGGTATGGCCGCCACCAGACCCTCGATCCTGTTTGGTGAGCGGCCTGTACGGTCAGCGAGGCACTGCACGAGCAACGCGTGCGGGCCGAAGTCGCGCACCTGATGCCCACGCTGGTCCTCGTAGAAGACGGAAACAATCATCCCGCCATGCCTTCAGCTGCCGGCGCCTGGAGCACGTGCGGCAGGAACCCGTTCTCACGTAGCTCACCGAGCCCACGGTAGTCGGTGAGCCAGTCGGCCAGCGCCACGGGGTCGAGGCGCCGGAGCCGGGTGGCGCGGGCTTCATCGAGCTCGCAGACGACGACAGATGAGGCAGGATCGGCGAGGGCGTCGAGCAGCCGGTCCGAGTGCGTGCCGATGAGGGCCGGCGTCGTGTCGCCCAGCTCTTCAAGCATCCAGACCACCCGCGTCAGCATGGCAGGGTGGAGGTGGTTCTCGGGCTCGTCGAAGCAGAGCAAGGAACGCTCGCGGGCCGTCTCGCAGGCGGCGATGCAGGCGAGGTACGTGAGCTGCCCCTCGGAGAGGGCCCAGCCCGGCACCGTCTTCTCGCCCAGGCCGGCAAGGTGGACCTGCATGGTGACGAAGCCTGGCGGACCCTCCTGCGGGAAAAGGATGTCGCGGAGGTCGTGGCCGAGGCCGTGGCTCGCCCGCTCGATCACCCGTTGCCAGGCGCCGTTCGTCCCGTTGCGGAGCGCGTTGAGCACATTGGGCAGGTTGGAGCCGTCGGCTTCCAGCCGGTTGGAGCGCTCCACGCGCTGGGTATGGCGCATGCTCGCGTCACGGCCGGCCGCCCTTGCCCACGAGGGCACCGTGTCGAGGTACGGGTGGACCTCGATGCCGCCCAGGGCCTGGACGAGCCGCTTCTGGGCGGGTTGCGCCACCAAACCCATGGAGGTTGATGCCAGGGCGGCCGGGTCCAGGGCGCCCTGGGGGAACTGGACCTGGGAGCCCGAGTCCACGTCGAGGATCGTGGCCTCGGTGCCCTTCCGCGATACCGCGTCCAAGGGCCGGCTTGCCGAGGGATCGGCCCACACTGTCAGGCTTTCGGTTTCAATGTATGAGGAAGTCGCCGTGAAGCCCAGCGTGACGTTGTACGCCATGGGCGGACCCTCGCCCTCGATGTCGGCGCCGAGGGTGAGGGTCGATGCACCATGGCGGAGCAGGCCGCCGCGCCCGCCGTGCAGGCGGTCCACGATGTCGGTCGCGAAGGCACCGGGCTGGGCCATCTTCCGAAGGAGCTCCAGAGCCTCCAGCAGGCTGCTCTTCCCGGAGCCGTTCTCGCCGATGAGAACGGTGAGCCCGCGCAAGTCCAGGGACACGTCGGCGAGGCAGCGCATGCCGGCAACGCGGATACGTCTGATCGTGGGTCGGTCACCGGCGAACTGTCTCATGCTTGCCCATCCTCGCTACCATGGCGTACGCGAGTATTGTGGCACCTCCGCAGGTCCGGCGCACGGAACTCCAGCACGCTGCAGAAGCGCTCACGAGGCGTCATCGGTTTCTCCTGTGGGGCGGTGATCCTACTTGCGGGCGCACCACTCCACGGCGTTGCGGAAGATGCGGGCCACTTCCGGCATGGTGTAGTAGGGGTAGGTCTCGTGGACGGGCTGGAAGTAGAAGATGCGCCCCTTGCCCACCGTCCATGTCATGCCCTGCTGGGCGTTCTGCTTGGAGCCGTTGGGCAGCGTATAGACGCCGTCGAAGACGAGGGCCTCCGGTGTCGGGACCTCGAACGGGTCGCAGTAGCGCTCGGTCTTCGGGATCACGAAGTTGCTGACGCCGCGGGCGATGGGGTGCTTCGGGGCCTTGACGATGATCTCCACCGGCGAGCCGTCCTCGAAGTAGCCGCCCGCCCACCCGCAGTTGGTGCCCAGCACGGCGCGCAGCGGCTTGGCGTAGTGCGCCGAGTGCGTGGGGATGAAGCCCATGCCGTCGACCTTCACGCGCCTCACGATCTTCTCGACCAGGGCGTCCTGCACGTCGCCGTGCCGGGCGTGGCCCCACCAGATCAGCACGTCCGTGCTGTTGAGCAGGTCGTCGGGCAGGCCCTGCTCCGGCTCGTTGATGTTGGCGACCCGGATGTCCCAGCCCTTCAGCGGCTTCAGTCCGTCGGCGATGGCCCCGTTGATATCGTTCGGGTAGACGCCCTTGGGCGCCGTGCCCTCGGACCAGACCACCACGCGCCGCTTCCTGGCGGCCTCGGCTTCGACCGGCAGCAGCAGCCCGCCGGCCGCGGCGATCCCGCCTCCGATGAGAGCCCTGCGGCTCAACTCCACGCTCACGATGCACCTCTTCCCTCGGGCATGGCGCCGGCTTCGGCGGCTCCCCGTTATTGCAGCGATTTCTGGACCGATGTTCGACACGCATGCGCCCGGCACCTGCCTACCGGCGGTAACTGACAGGCGGCGGCGGCCGTCACAACTGGTGACTCGACAACGGGTCAGGAGGTTGCCCCATGCGCACCTGGATCGCCGCGATCGCCGTCCTCGCCGCCGCCGCCGCTCACGCCGGGCCGGAGCAGGCTCAGCCCCTCAGCGCGCTGGCCCGAATGCCCGTGCGCGAGGTGACCCTCTTCAAGGACGGCCACGCGCTGCTGCTCCATCAGGGCGCCATGCCTCTCTCCGCCGGTGGGCACGTGGCCATGGACTACCTGCCCGCGCCGGTGCTGGGGACCTTCTGGGTCTCCACGGCGGCCAAGGGTCTCAAGGTGACCTCCGTCACGGCTACCCGCCGCCGCGTGCTGGCCGAGCGAACCTGCCTGACGCAGCAGGAGCTGATCGAGGCCAACCCCGGCGCCGATGTCGTCATCGAGGAGAAGGAGGCCCGCGACGGCAAGCCCCTCGAGGCCCGCATCGTGGGCATTCCCACGCGCGACGCCGCCGAGCTGGCCTCGCTGGACCCGCCCTTCTCGCCCGAGAAGCTGCCCGAGAGGGCCCCGGCGGTGCTGCTGAAGACGGCCGCCGGGCTCACACTGATGCCCTTCGACCGCATCAAGAGCCTCACCTTCAAGGCCGAACCGAAGCGCAAGGTGGCCCAGGAGGAGTTCCGTAGCCTCCTCACCGCCTCCGTCCGGGGCGAGGGCGCCGCACCCGCCACGGCCGACATGGCGATGATGTACGTGCAGAAGGGCCTCCGATGGATACCCTCCTACAAGGTGACGGTGGACGGCAAGGGGTTCGCGGTCGTCAAGCTCCAGGCCACGCTGGTCAACGAGTTGATTGACCTGGAGGACGTGACAGCCAACCTGGTGGTCGGCGTGCCCACCTTCGCCTTCAAGGAGATGACCGACCCCATGGCCCTGCAGGAGCAGGTGGCGCGCCTGGGCCAGTACTTCCAGGCCGACGCGGGCACCAGCCAGATGTTGGGCAACGCCATCATGTCGCAGGCCCGCTTCGGGGAGCGCCCCGGCGGCATGGGCGGCGCCGCAGCCCCTGCGCCCGAGCCCGAGGCGGCCGGCCAGGAGCAGGCCGAGGACCTCTTCGTCTACACCGTCAAGCACATCAGCCTGAAGAAGGGCGCCCGCATGGTGGCCCCCATCGCCGAGTTCACGCTCAAGTACCGCGATATCTACACGCTGGAGGTCCCCTTCGCGCCGCCGCCGGAGGTCCGGGCCGGCAGCAGCGGCGGGCGCGATGCCGAGATGGCGCTCCTCCTGACCTCGCTGAAGGTCGCGCACAAGCTCCGCATCACCAACAAGAGCGAGTACCCGCTCACCACTGCCCCCGCCCTCGTCTGCCTGGGCGACCGCGTGCTGGCGCAGGGCCTCATGACCTACACGGCCATCGGAGGCGACGGTGACCTGGATGTGACACAGGCGGTGGACGTGCGGGCCAAGCGGACCGACAAGGAGACCGCCCGGAAATCCGGCGCCCTGGAGTGGAACGGCGCCTCCTACAGCCGCATCGACCTCTCGGGTTCGCTGACGCTGGACAACTTCCGGAGCGAGGCGGTGGACGTAGAGGTCACCCGCTTCGTCCTCGGCCACCCGGACACGGTGGGCGCAGGCGGCAAGTCCGAGATGGTCAACGCCTTCGAGGAGAGCCGCGCCACGGCCGCGCCGCACTGGTGGGGCTGGTACGGCTGGCCGGGCTGGTGGAGCCACGTGAACGGCACAGGCCGCTTCACCTGGCACGTGAAGGTGCCGGCGCGCAAGTCCATGGAGCTACCGTACACGTGGCACTACTTCTGGCGGTAGGCCGGACGGCAGGGGAAAGTCGACAGGCGAAAGTGCGGAGGGCGGGGCGCGATCGGGGGGCGGGCGTCGACCGAAGCGGGATCCCTCAGACGCATTCGGGTTCTCGGAATGGCGCCAATGGAAAGCAGCGTAGCCGCGCCGTGACCATGCGGCCGATGGGTGGTCTGTCTGCCCACTGAGCGGCAGGTTCTGTTCATCGCCTATGACCGGCCTGCCCTTGGGTATAGCCGGAACGGACTTGCTTGGAGTGAGACACCGGCGCATGGGACGCAGTCCTGCCATAGGTAGCGCTCGTTGTATGAGTGAGTGGCATCGGGGCAGGAGTTACTTGAAACATCCTGTCGTATACGTGATGCGGTCGGTGGCAGTATTGCTTGAGTAACTGCAACCTACCCCTGTCGTCCAGGCTCGCCGCCTACCCGTAGGCGCCGAACTCCGCCAGGGCGTCTCGCATGGCGAGGATGTTGGCCGCAGGGACGTCCTGGATGTTGTGCACCGAGGCGAAGACGAATCCGCCGCCGGGCGCCATGTCGTCGATGCGGCGCTTCACCTCGTCGCGGACCTGCTGCGGCGTGCCGCGGGGCAGCACCTGCTGGGTATCCACGCCGCCGCCCCAGAACGTCAGATTGCTGCCGAAGTCGCGCTTCAGTTCGCGCGTGTCCATGTGGGCAGCGCTCACCTGGACCGGGTTGAGCACCTCCATACCGCACTCGATCAGGTCCGGCAGGATGGCCCGCACGCTCCCGCAGGAGTGGTAGAGGAGCCGCACGCCCGGCGCGGCGCGCTTGATGACGCTGAACAGGTGCGCCACCCGCGGCCGGAAGATGCGCCGCCACGTGGGCAGCGACATGAGGAGGCCATGCTGCCCGCCGAAGTCGTCGCCCTCCTGCACCACGTCCACCACGTCGCCCAGGCGGCTCAGGGCCAGCGGCCAGTAGGCGCACTTGAGCTCCAGGACCTTGTCGGCGATGGCCTCAAGGATCGACGTGTCGCCGGCCAGGTCGCAGTAGAACTGCTCGAAGCCGCGCATGGCCTGGCAGAACTCCATCATGCCCGAGCCCACACCGCCGAGCAGCACGGCCTTGCCCTGGGCGCGGATGGCCTCGCACCGGGCTCGGACGCCCTCCAGCCGGGCATCGTCGGCCGGGGCGGGCCAGGGGTAGGCGGCGACGTCGTCGGCGGCCTCCACCGCGCCCAGCGGGGCGGCGCAGAGGTCGTAGTAGTAGCCACGGTCGCGCTGCGTGCGCCGCGTCAGGCCCCACTCGTCGACGAAGTAGGAGAAGTCGGCGTCGTGGGTCAGCTCCAGCCGCCAGCCCGCCGGAGGATTGGGGCGCACGCCGCGGCAGTCGGTGCGCATGGCCTCGTGGACGTCCTCATCGACCACGGCGAGCTGCTGCATCATGTGGTAGATGGCGACCTCGCGGGCGGACAGGCCCAGCGCGGCGCGCAGGTTCACGTAGGCCACGCGGTGGATCCCCGTCACCGGCAGGCTGCCCATATCGAAGGGCACGCGGTCGGGCTCCGTGTGCGCCAGGGCAGCCAGGATGCGCTCGCGGGAGGTCATCTGGTCGGGCGCCCCCTCACAGCGCCGCCTTCAGCCGCTTGAGCTGCGCCACGGCATCGGCGCCGAGGCGGCCTTCCTGATAGATGCCCACGTTCAGCGTCACGGCTCCGCCGGCGTGCCGGAAGTTTCGCACGAACTTGAACAGCTGGTCGTCGGTGTAGAGGAGCGGCTCCATGGGGCCCGGCTTGGCGTGGCCCCAGAAGGCGTCGATGAAGAGTAGCGCGTGGTTCAGGCAGCGGGTGCCCGTGGCGTAGCGGCCGTCGGGCAGGTAGAGCGGAACGGTCTCCTCGCGGCCCAGGCGTACCCGGCCGTCGACGATCTTCTCGATCTCACCGGAGATGAAGTCCTGCTCGGCGTTGACGGGCTTGGTGATGCCGATGCAGTAGGAGCCGTCGTTCCAGGCGACCGCCGCGTTGGGGTTGCCGGCCCGGGCGGCGTCGTACCAGAGCGGCCACTTGTAGAGGCTGTTGTGGAAGACGGGCCAGGTATAGCATCCGTCGAACCACCAGCCGTCGCAGAGCTTGCCGAACCGCTCGGAGTACTCACGGATGAAGGAGGTGTAGCGCCGCTGGAACTCGTCCTGGTTCTCGGGGTTCCAGCCGAAGCCACTGTGGACCGCCTCGGACTGCGCGGCCACCTCGGCGGGCAGGTAGGCGATGAACCGCTTGCCCATCTTGTGCACGCCCCTGGCGATCTCCAGGGCCAGGTCGCGCTTCGAGCAGTGGCCGGGGCCGACGAGGCGATCCATGGTGGCGTTGGGGCTGCAGTAGTAGCCGCTGTTCTGCCCCAGGGTGAGGATGACCCACCCGGCGCCGGACTCGCGGACCTGCGCAAGGAAGCCCTGCACGTCGAACGCATCGACCGCGCGGTCGTTGTCCTGAACCCACTCGCCCTTCTCGGGAGCCGGGCCGGGGGCGATCCAGTGGACCATGATGCCGAAGGAGCCCCTCGTCATCCAGTCGGCTCGGCACCTGGGCGCCGGGGCCAGCAACGAGGCCCCCAGGCCCAGCATGCCGCCGGGCTTGGTGGTGGCGGCCGCCAGCGCGGCGCCGTAGCTCCTCAATGCGTCGCGGCGTGATACGTTGTCTGCCAAGTTGCGTGGTTCTCCTCGTGGTGTGGGGCGCGGCGGCCCATGCATCTATTCTACGCTGCATGTCCGGCCATCGCGCCCGCGGTGCTACGGAAGCGAGTTGCCCGCCGCCCGGTAGATCTCGTACCAGTGCGGCCGCGTCAGGGCCACGTCGCAGGCCTCGGCGGCCTTGCGCACGCGGTCGGGGTTGGTGCTGCCGATGATCGGCTGCATCTTCGCCGGGTGGCGCAGGATCCAGGCGATGGCCAGGCAGGTGCTGGAGACGCCGTACTGCTCCGCGATGGCCTCCAGCGTGGCGTTGAGGGCCGCGAACTCCTGGCTTCCCAGGAAGGCCCCGCGGAAGAAGCCGTGCTGCAGCGGCGACCAGGGCTGCACGGTCATCTGCTGCAATCGGCAGAAGTCCAGCACGCCGCCGTCGCGGTCCACCGAGCGGTCGATCTCCATGTTGACGTTGAGGCCCTGGTCGATCATGCCCGTGTTGGTGATGCTGAACTGGAGCTGGTTGGCCTGGAGCCGCATGGGAAGTCCCGCCTGCAGCAGCTTGATCTGGCCGGGGTTGTGGTTGCTGACGCCGAAATGGCGCACCTTGCCGCTCTCGAGAAGCTGCGTGAAGGCCTCCGCCACCTCTTCGGGTTCGACCAGCGCGTCGGGACGATGGAGCAGCAGCACGTCGATGAAGTCGGTCCGCAGGCGCCGGAGCATGCCGTCCACCGAGGCCAGGATGTGCTCCTTGGAGAAGTCGAAGAAGCCCGACCGGATGCCGCACTTGTCCTGGATGATGAGGCGGCCGCGGTCGATGCCCAGCCGCGCGATGGATGCCGCGAAGACCTCCTCGCTCTTGCCGCCGCCGTAGATGTCGGCGTGGTCGAAGAAGGTGATCCCGGTCTCCATGGCCGTACTGATGAGGGCGTCTACCGCCTTCTCGTCCAGACCGGCGATCCGCATGCAGCCCAGGGCGACTTGCGGGACCCGCAGGTCGCTGGTCCCAAGGTTCAGGGTGTTCATCTCGGCCTCCTTGCCGTCAGGCGTCTCATGCGCCGGATGGTGCGCTTGTCTGTTCGGACACCGAAGCCCGATTAGTTTCGCCGTCCCGACGGCAATCCCTATTTCGGTCGCGCATCCGCCGCGTAAGTATGGCTACAAGCGACGCACCAACCGGTCACACTGCCGGCGGCGCCCTCGTTTCACCTACCCAGAGGAGGTCTGTTCACATGCAACTCCGAGTTCTGCCGGCCGTAGCGGCCGCCGCTCTGCTCTTCTCTGTCGCGCTGCTCCCAGCCGGGGCGCAGGTCAAGTCCAAGAGCGCCAAGAGCTCCCGCAGCATCCAGATCGCCCAGGGCGGACCCATGCAGGGCGACCCCATGCAGGGCGGCATGGGAATGGGCCAGGGCGGCCCCATGGAAGGCGGCATGGGCCAGGGAATGGGAATGGGAATGGGCCAGGGCGGCCCAGGCATGGGCGGTCCCGGCATGGGTCAGGGCATGCCCGGCATGGGTGGCCCCGGCATGATGGGCATGATGCCCGGCATGGGCCGGCCCGGCCAGGCGCCCGTGATGGTCGCCACCGCCGAGTACGTCTACATCCTGCGCGGCAACACGCTGTTCCAGTTCTCCGCCAAGGAGCTGAAGCTGCTCAACAAGGTGACGCTGGAAGAGGAGATGCCCGGCATGCGCCCCGGCGGCCGGCCCGGCGGAATGCAGGGCGGGATGCAGGGCGGCGGCATGCAACAGCGCCCCAAGTAACAGGCGTCGCTCCTGACTGACCGACCCGCTGAACCCGATGAGTGTCCCACACGTCCCGGCCGAGCCCTGCGCCCGGCCGGGACGCCTTATCCACCCAGGATGGTTGGAGGCCCAGGTTCCATGACATCGACCACGGTGCATCGGTTGTGTGCGCTCCTCGCGGCGGCCACGGCGCTGCTTGATGGACACGCCCCGGCCCGAGCCGATGACTGGGCCCAGTTCCGCGGCCCCGGAGCCGCGGGCATCGCCGCCGAGAAGGGCCTGCCCGTGCGGTGGAGCGCCGGCGAAGGCATCGCCTGGAAGGCTCCCCTGCCGGGACCGGGCAGCTCCAGCCCCATCGTCTTCGGCGACAGGGTCTTCGTCACCTGCTATAGCGGCTACGGCATCCCCGGCGCCGCCGCGAACGACCCGGCTGCCCTCAAGCGGCACCTGATCTGCTTCGACAAGCGCACCGGCAAGCAGCTCTGGAACCAGGCCGTTCCCGCCACGCACCCCGAGGACCCCTTTGCCGGGTACCTCGCCGAGCATGGGTACGCCAGCAGCACGCCGGTCACCGACGGCGAGCGGGTCTACGTCTTCCTCGGCAAGAGCGGAGCCCTGGCGTTCGACCTCCAGGGCAAGAGGCTCTGGCAGACCAGCCTGGGGACCAGTTCAAGCAACCGGCGCTGGGGATCAGGCGCCAGCCCCGTCCTCTATAAGGACTGGGTGATCGTGAACGCCTCGGAGGAGAGCCGGTCGATCCGCGCGCTGGACAAGAAGACCGGCGCCGTGGCCTGGACCGCCGAAGCCGCCGGCGCCGAGCTCTGCTATGCCACGCCGCTCGTCCTCGAAGTGGCGCCGGGCCGCACGGATTTGGTGGTACCCGTCGCAGGCGAGGTCTGGGGATTAAACGCCGACACGGGCAAGCTGCGCTGGTACGCGCGGGTCGACACCGCCGGCAACGTCTGCCCCAGCCCGGTGGCTGCCGGCGGCGTGATCTACATCGCGGGGGGCTTCAACCGGCGGTCCATGGCGGCGATCCGCGCCGGCGGTGAGGGCGACGTGACGGAGACGCACCTCCTCTGGTCCAGCGCGCAGGCCCCCTACGTGCCGTCGCCGGTGGTCAGCCAGGGTCGCCTGATGTGGGTCAACGAGCAGGGCTACGCCTGCTGCGCCGACGCCCAGACGGGCAAGCCGATCTACCGCGAGAGGCTGGACGCTCCGTCGAATAAGATGCCTGTCTACGCCTCGGTGGTGCTGGCGGACGGCAGGATCTACGCCGCGAGCCGAACCAACGGCACCTTCCTCCTGGGTAGCGGGCCGCAGTTCGAGCAGATCGCCGTGAACAAGATCGCCGACGACGCCTCCGACTGCAGCGCGAGCCCGGCCATCAGCCAGGGGCGCATCTACCTGCGGTCGCAGCGTTTCCTGTACTGCATCGGTAAGTAGGAAGGGATTCGACCATGATGCTCCATCGCCGGCTGTTGTCAGCGGTCTTGCTGGCCGCATCGCTGGGCCAGGCTGTGGCGGCTCCGCCCGGGCGGGCCGCCAGGACGAAGCCGCTCTCGTCTCCCTTGCCGGATACGGGCCAGACGCGCATCTTCTCGGATCGCGGGCAGATGCTCGCCGCGCCGGGGCCGACGGAGCCCTTCTACGGGCAGGACGGCCAGTTCGAGGGCAGGCGGCCCGCCTACGCCGTAAGCAAGGACGGCAAGGTGGTGCGCGACCTCGTCACGGGCCTCATGTGGCAGAGGAGTCCGGAGCTGAACGGCGATGGTCAACTCACCGCCGCGGACAAGCTGACATGGGATGCCGTCCAGAAGCGCCCCGCGGCCCTCAACGCCGCGCGCTTCGGCGGCTACACCGACTGGCGGCTGCCCACCATCAAGGAGCTCTACTCGCTGATCGACTTCCGGGGCGTCGATCCCAGCCCGATGGCCGCCGCGACCGGTGGGCTCATCCCGTTCATCGACACCAAGGCGTTCCAGTTCGCCTACGGCAGGCAGGAGGACGGCGACAGGGTCATCGACTCGCAGTACGCCTCGAGCACGCTCTACGTGGCGAAGGGCGGCTTCATCGGAATGCTGCTCTTCGGCGTAAACTTCGCCGACGGCCGGATCAAGGGCTACGGGCTCACCATGCCCGGCGGGCGGCAGAAGGCCTTCTACGTCCAGTGCGTCCGAGGCCCCAGGGGCTACGGCGTGAACCTGCTCAAGCCGGCCGGCAAGGGGCTGGTGCTGGATCAGGCGACCGGCCTGATGTGGGAGCAGGACGACAGCGGCAAGGGCATGGCCTGGCAGGAGGCGCTGGCGCTGGCCCAGCAGCGGAACCGGACCAAGCACCTGGGCTACTCTGACTGGCGCCTGCCCAACGCCAAGGAGCTCCAGAGCCTCGTCGACTACAGCCGCTCACCGGATTCCACGCAGTCGGCCGCCATCTCGCCGCTCTTCCGGTGTACCGCCATCACCAACGAGGCCGGGCAGACCGACTACCCCTTCTACTGGACCTCGACGACCCACGGCGAAGGGCGAGGCGAGGCGGCCGTCTACGTCGCCTTCGGCAGGTCGCTCGGCAAGATGGGGCGGTGGATCGACATCCATGGCGCCGGTAGCCAGCGGAGCGATCCCAAGTCGGGCGACCCGTCGGTGTTCGCCTCGGGCCGCGGGCCGCAGGGCGACGCCATACACATCCTGAACTACGTCCGGCTCGTCCGCGATGCCGCGCCCGGCGCCACTCGGCTGGTGAAGCCCAATCTGACGGCGATCCCGCGGGCCGCCGCCGACTCGGGTCCCGGCATGCCGGCCATGGGTGCGCCGGACGGCAACCCGGACATGGAGAGCCGAATGGAGGCGTCGCCGGGCGGGGTCGTCATCCTGCGCAACGGTGTGCTCTACGAGTACTCGGCCGACGGCCTGAAGCTGCTGCACAAGGCGCCGCTGGACCAACCGAAGCCGGAGGGTCAGCCCCGGTTGTAGCGGTCCGCCAGCGCCCGGCGCACCATCATCACCACCTCGCCGGTCTCAATGGCGCCCATGCAGCGCGGCGAGTCGGCGAGGCACTTCTGGGTAGTGTTGATCGCGCCGGTCTCGTGGAAGCGGCGGCAGACGTCGTGGCATGCCTCGCGGTGGTGCACCACGTACTGCCGGTACCCGTAGGGGCAGACGCGATCGGGGTTGGATCGCCCGAAGACGGTCACCGCCGGCACTCCGACCGCCGCCGCGATGTGGGATGATCCCGTATCGCCGCTGAGGTGGACGGCCGCCAGCCGGATCACGGCGGCCAGCTGCCTCAGGCTGGTGCGTCCCACGAGGCTAGCCGGCGCGGGCGTGTGGGCGGCGCAGAGCCGGTCGGCGATCTCCTTGTCGGCCGGCGATCCCACCAGCACCACGGGTAGCCCATCCTCGGCCTGCAGCCGCCGCACGGCCTCGGCCATGCGGTCCGGGGCCCATCCCTTCTGGCCGGTGCCGCCCCCTTCGGTGGGATTGCAGACCGCGAAGCGCTGGGCCGCATCGATGCCCACCCCGGACAGCGCGGCGCGGGCCTCCTCCATCTCGGCGGCCGTCAGCGTTAGAGGGAAGGCGGGGTTGCTGATGTCTGCGCCCAGGAAGGCGGCCACGTCGAGGAGCTGGTCCACGACGTGCAGGCTCGCCTCGGCACGCGGTATACGGCGCTCGAAGAGGGGCGCCAGTTCGCGGATCCAGTCATAGCCATAGCGGCGGGGCGCACCGGAGAGGGCGGTGAGGAGGGCGCTCTTGGTGAGGCCCTGTAGGTCCAGAGCCACGTCGTAGCCCGTGGCCCGCAGGCGGCGGCCCATCTCCAGGGTTTCGCGCAGGGCTTTGGCCTTGAACCGTTCGGAGCGGCGCCGCTTGGCGGTGAACACGATCTGGTCTATGGCCGGGCAGTGCTGCAGCAGCGGCGCCGCCAGCGGCTCGGCGACCCAGTCGATGGCGAGGTTGGGGAAGCTGCGCTTGAGCGCGGCCGCCACCGGCAGGGCGTGGACCACATCGCCGATGGCAGAGAGCTTCACGATGAGCACGCGCCGCGCGCGGCCAAGGTCAGGCGGTTGATGCACGGTTACTCCTTGAGGGTCGGTGCGGCGGCGGCGCCATACGCGCGACCGGACGACATGATACGATACACGATGCAGGGGGAAAGCAGTGTGCGCTCGTGGGCGGGATTACCTCAGAACGGCATTACCGATGTCCTGAGCGCCGCGCCGGCCCGGGGCCGTCGCCGGCGCCGTTGCACCCGGTCTGTGCCGAATCGGGGGGGGGCATCACCGAGTCCATCCGATTGCATGCCCTGCTGGACTCCATATTCCCAGACGTGATACAATCGATTGTATTCTGTACCCACCACGGGAGGTCCGGGCTGTGCCTCGCATCACGCTCCGCGATATAGCCCGCTACTGCGGCGTCGATAGGTCCACGGTGTCGCGGGCGCTTCGTGACGACCCTCTGGTTACCCCGGCCACCCGCCTGCGCGTCCTGGACGCCGCGGACCGGCTGAACTACCGGCCGAACATCACCGCCCGGTCGCTGGCCGGCGGGCGGTCGGAGGCCCTCGGCTTCGTCGCGGGGTCCCTGGCGGCCCCGATCGACTGGCGTCTCGTGGTACACGCTACTCAGCGATCGACGGAGCGAGCATACAACCTCTTCGTCACGCTGTACGACTCAGACGATGCGCTGTACCGGAGAGCAGTCGATCGACTCGGACAGGGCCTGGCGGACGGCGCGATCGTCCTACCCCGGCGCTCGCAGTCCGACGTCGAGGTGCTGCGCGATGCCGCACTGCGCGGGTTCCCCATGGTCTTCATCGATAACTGGGTCGAGGAGTTGCCCGCGCCCGTCGTGACGACCGACAACCGCTCCGCGGCCCAGGAGCTGGTTCGGCGATGTCTTGACGCCGGCGCCGAGGAGATGGTCCTGGCGTTTCCGGCCCTGCCGAACCCGGTGGAGATGGAGCGGCTGGCGGGAGCGGAGGACGCGGCGCGGCAGGCCGGCGTGCGGCGCCTCCAGACCGTCGGGCCCGACGACGCGATCGATGGGGGTGCGTCGCAAGGTCCGATCGGCATTGTCGGCTCCTCGCAGGGGCTGCTTCACAGCCTGATGAGCCGGTCGGCCGCGCAGCTGCGGCTTCGGCGAATGACTATCGGCTGCTTTGACGCCTGGCTCGGGGAGCCGCATCCCGCGGACACCGTGATCGTCGCACTCCAGGACATCGAGGGGCTCGCGCGGGTCGCCGTTGACCGGGCCCTTGCGCTGGTCGCGGGTGAGGCGATCGAGGGACCACGCATCGTGCGCCTGCCGGCGCTGGAGTTCCGCACCATACATCCATCGTTCTAGTCACGGCGAGAGGGCGTGCGCCGATGGCCCGTCCGGGGGACTGCCCATGAACTCACTCCTGGTTGTGCCGGTCCTGATTGGGTGCCTGCGGATGGGCGCACCGGCGCCGCCTGACGCGCCCTCGTTCCGCTACCCATACGCGCCGTACAACGCCGGCAAGGTCGATCCGCAGGTCAGCGGGTGGCCCCTTAGCGACCCCGAGCGCGCACACGCGCTGAAGCCGGAGCACGAGCGGCGGCCCGGCCGCGAGGCGAACCAGCACTTGCCGGCCATGTGGCCCGTCACGCCGGCCGCGGGGTTCTGGGGTGGGACGAGCTGGCTGGATACCCACGCGAACCTGGTGAAGGTCGCGCAGGCAAGCAAAGGTCCCATCGACGTCTTGCTCGTCGGCGACAGCATCACCATGCAGTGGGGCGCGGCGTGGCCGAAGCACTTCCCGACGCTGAAGACGGTCAACATCGGCATCGGCGGCGACAAGACGCAGAACGTGCTGTGGCGTCTCGACCACGGTGGCGTGGAGGGGCTGGAGCCACGGCTCATAGTCCTGCTCATCGGCAACAATAACATGTTCCTCACGCCGGAGACGGGCATCGGGCCGGCGGCGCAAGGCATCAAGCTCTGTGCGGACAACCTGCGCGCCAGGTTCCCCAGGGCGCCCGTCATCGTGGTGAAGGTGTTTCCGGCGCACGCTCCGGGCAACCCGTTCTACGAAGACATCAAGAAAGTGAACGCAGCGCTCGACAAGCTGGACCTGGAGGCCGACCCCAAGGTCAGAGTGCTGGATATCTGGGGCGACATGGTGAGCGCGGACGGCACCCTGAAGAAGGGCCTGTTCACACCGGACAACATCCACCTGACCCAGGACGGGGGCTACGGGCTCTATGCCGCGAAGCTGAAGCCCCTGCTTGAGGCCCTCCTGGCCGGGAAGCCCGTGCCCAGGTCGGCGCCCAGGCCCGGTCAGGCTCCATCACCTGCCGCATCACGGCCCGCACCGGCCGCCGGCCCGGTGCGCCGTTCCATGCGGCCTGGAAGCAGCGCTTCGCCCAACGCAAGACCGTCAACCTCGGCATCGGCGGCAACCGCATGGAGAACGTCCTCTGGCGGCTGGACCACGGCGCGCTCGACGGCGCTGCCCCCAACGTCATTGTGCTGATGATCGGCGTGAACAACGCCCCGCTGGTCTTCGCCAACGGCGCTCCCGCTGCAACAGCCGCCCACGCCATCAAGCTCTGCCGTGAGAACCTCCGACTGCGCTGTTCCGGGTCGCAGATCGTCCTGGTGAAGATCCTGCCGGCCTTGGACCCGGCCAAGGAAGCCGGGAAGGCGGTGGTGGACATCAACACCGTCCTCGACAGGCTCAACTTGGACCGCGACCCGCAGGTGCAGGTGCTTGATCTCTGGGCCGACCTCGCCAACCCCGACAACACGCTGAAGACCGCCCTCTACTCCGACGGCCACCTGCATCTCGGTCCGGCCGGCTACGAGGCGCTCGCGAGCCGGCGGCCCGGTTCCGCTGTGGCCGGACCCTTTGCGGCACTGCGGAGCGGGAGGAACGCCATCTTCTTCTCGGCAGGATGCTCCGTCCGGCAGTTCTGCCGGGAGACCATGCCGCACCCGCCGTAGTGGCGCGGGCCCGTGACGGAGTGAGCCTCCCGCACAGGCCTACCGCCCCGGCGTGATAGTGTAGCTTCGTCCGCGCTGCGTGGCGAAGCGCCGCGCGCAGGGGTAAAGTAGGGCGCGCCGGCCGGCGGGAAGCCAGCTGTACGCCCTCCGCGGGCGGCGCCCGTGCGGCTCGGACATGGAGATCATCGTGATTACGCATTTGTACGTCAATAATTTCCGATGCCTCGTGGCGTTCGAGGCGAAGCTCGGGCCCTTCGGTGTGCTGTGCGGGCCCAACGGCGCCGGCAAGAGTTCGGTCTTCGATGCCGTGGCCATTATCCGCGACCTTGCCGTCGCCGAGGCCACGGTGGACCAGGCCTTCAGGTTCGACGATCACACGCGCTGGCTCTCCGGCGATACCATTGAGTTTGAGATCGGCCTACGTGACGATAGGCTTGAGTTCATGTACAGGCTCCATGTACAACAGACCCACGAGACCGTCAAGCCGAGGATTGTCCTGGAAGAGGCCCTATGCGACGGACGGACGCTCTTCGCCCGGGACCTGGACGGCGTCCGGTTCGTAAAGGCCTCTGGTGCGGAATCCGGGTTCCCGCTGGACTGGCGCCAGGCTGCGATCGGAGCCATCCAGCCCGCGGCCGACCGCCGCGAGATCGAGGCGCTCCAGGGGCTTCTGGCGAACCTGCTTGTGCTACGTCCGAACCCCATGGCCATGGAGGCCGAGGCCGAGAGCCGCCAGGAGCGGCAGCGGCCGGCCGTCCACCTCGGCGACATCGTCTCGTGGTACCGGTACCTGGCGCTGGATCAGGACCGAACCGACCATCTGCGCGAACTCCTGGCAGGCGTCTGGCCGGACTTTCGCTCCTTCGGGCTGGTCAGCACCGGCCTGCAGGCCAAGGCCCTGCAGCTCAAGTTTGACGGAGCAGACCGCCAGGAAGCGGGCACGCTCTTCTTCCACCAGTTGTCCGCCGGCGAGAAGATGCTCGTGGGCCTCTACATGGTGCGGACGGCGCTGGCCACGGGCCTCACACAGACAGTGCTCATCGACGAGCCCGACAACTTCGTGGGCCTGCCGGAACTCCAGCCCTGGGTCACGAGCACGATGGAACTCCTTGGGGATCGGCGCCAAGCCATCATGATCTCACACCATCCGGAGATACTGTCCCTCGCTGGTGAGCAGTTCGGAAGGTACCTCTGGCGCGACAACCACACCGCTCCCACCCGAATCGGGCCGCTGCGCACTCCGCCGGAGCTATCCATCGGCGAGGCCGTGACGCGAGGATGGGTCAATGCCTAGGCGGACCCAGATCGTCTGCCTCCACGAAGGCGTGGCAGGGCGGAGCATCGACCCGGTCTTCTACCTCCGGCTGGTACAGGTCCTCGACCCCAAATGGGTTCGGCCCTGGACCGGCAGGAACGCAGTGCGCATGGTGAACGGTAACGGCAGGAAGGACCTCATGGCGCAGACGCCGGGCCAGATCCAAGCCTGCCGAGCCACCGGCGGGCTGACGACGCTGGTGGTATGCGGCGATCTTGACGACGACATGCCCGACGGCGAAACGCTTCGCAAGGAGTTCTGGATCACCTGCAATGCCGCGGGCATCAGCAGGGCCGACTTCGAGACGGTCGTCTTCATCTTCGCCAAGGATCGGCTCGAGAACTGGATCGAGTTTCTGCTTACCGGCTCCACGGACGAAGGCCGCGAGGGGCCGCGCGTCGCCGACCTGGAACGCGTTGCCCTGGCAGCCCAGGCGCTCGGGCAACGCTGTAACGCTGCGGGCGCCGGGCCCCCGATGCCGCCGTCGCTGGAGTGGTCGTGCGCCAACTGGCGCGCCCTGGTGGAGCGGATGAAGGAGTGAGCCTCCCGCACAGGCCTACCGCCCGGGCGTGATGATGTAGCTACGGCCGCGCCGCGTGGCGAAGCGGAGCAGGCCGCCTGCCGCCGTGGCGCGAACGCGCTCACCCTCCAGTGTACTCACAGCCGCGCCGACCGGACCGCCCGGAAGGCGCAGAACCGCCTCGCCGCCCAGCGTGGAGCGCAGCGTGGCCGATAGGAGCTTCCTTCCCCGCCACTCGGCCCCGACCTCGAAGCCGCCACGGGCGCGCAGGCCCGCGAAGGAGCCCTCGGGCCAGGCCGCGGGCAGCGCCGGCAGGATGCCGATCTCGTGGGTGATGGAGCCGGGCAGGGCGCCGGGAGCCCGCACGTGCGACTGCAGGAGCATCTCGCCCATGCCACCCACAATGCCGAAGTTGCCGTCCATCTGGAAGGGCGGGTGGACCGTGAAGAGGTTCTCCATGGTGTTGTAGCGCAGGAGGCTCGCCACCATTTCGTGCGCCTTCTCCGGCCGGCCCAGCCGCGCCCAGAAGGCGGTGCGCCAGGGCCACGTCCACGACCTGCGCGAGTCGCCCGTGGTGGCGCGGCCCTCCAGCGAGACGATAGCCGCCTTCGCCCACTCCGGCGTGGCGCTGAGGCTGATCTGCCTGCCCGGGTAGACGGCAAAGAGGTGCGACGTGTGGCGGTGGTCGCTCTTCTCCAGCTCGGGGCGCTCGGTGGTCCACTCCATGATCTGCCCCCACGAGCCCACCTGCGGCCCCAGCAGCCGGTCGCGTGCGGCGGCCACGCGGTTGCGGAACTCGCGATCGGCTCCCAGGGCATCGGCGGCGTGGATCGTATGGCTGAAGAGGTCCCAGACGATCTGCTGGTCGTGGGCCACGCCGTCCTCGCGGGGGCCATGCTCCGGCGACCAGCCCATGGGAGCCACGAGCTTGCCGTTTCGCTCCACCAGGTGGTGCAGCCAGAACTCGCTCACGTCGCGCAGGATGGGCCACGCCGACGCGCGCAGGAAGGCCCGGTCGCCGGTGAACTCATAGTGGTCCATGAAGTGCTGTGCCAGCCAGGCCGAGGCGGGCAGGTTCCACTCCCAACCGTTGCCGCCGTAGGCGTTGACGCTGGTGCGCATGGTCCAGCCCGGCGTCTCTTTGCCGAACGAGGCCAGCGTCGCCTCGCGGCTCGCCGGAGCCATGGCCTCCACCCATCGGAGCAGCGGCAGGGCGCACTCGCTCAGGTTGCCGGGTTCGGCGCCCCAGTAGTTCATCTGCAGGTTGATGTTGGTGTGGTAGTCGGCGAACCAGGCGGGCTGGAGCCCATCGGCCCAGAGCCCCTGCAGGTTGGCCGGGAGCGCGGTGCGGGAGCAGGAGAGGAGCAGGTAGCGCCCGTACTGGAAGAGCGTCGCCTCCAGGTCGTCGTCGGGCTTGCCGGCGGCGTAGGACTTCAGCCGCGCATGCGTGTCCAGCCCCGCCGGCGGGACGCCGAGGTCCAGCTTCACCCGCCCGAAGAGCGCGGCGTGGGCGCGGACGTGGTCGGCGCGAAGCTGCTCGTAGGGCAGTCGGGCGGCGGCGGCCACGCGGCGCGAGGCGGCCCCGGCCGGCTCCTTGCCCGAGCGGAAGCCGACGGCGGGGTCCAGAGCGTAGTCGGTGCCGCAGCCGAGGATGAGCGTCAGGCCGTCGCAGCCCTGGTACCGCAGGGCGCCGGCGGCGGCCGTCACGGTTCCGCCCTGTGCCACGGCCCGCAGCCGCGCGGCGTAGCGCAGGCCGTTCTCCAGAGCGCCGGCGAAGGTCAGCGTGGCGGCGGCGGCGCGCGTGGCCGATTTCCGGGCATCGGCCAGTCGAACCACGCCGCCGAGCTTGCCCGGCTGGTCTGCCGTGAGTCGAACTACGATGGCCTGGCCCGGACCGGAGGCGAACGCCTCGCGGGTGTAGGCGACGCCGCCCTCGGTCCAAGAGGTCCGCACGACGCCTGTGCCGAGGTCAAGCACGCGCTGGTAGCCCGCCGGAACCTGGTCGGCGGAGACGCCCTCCAGCGCGATCTCTGCGATCTGGAAGTGCGTGGCGTCGGACGCGGGCTGGAAGACGAGGCGGTAGTGACGGTAGCCGCGCTGGTTGCCGAATGCGAAGCGGCGCGTCTCGTGCCGGGCGGCGAAGGGCGGCTCGTTGTCGTGCCAGTCCAGCGGGGTCCAGAGCTGGCCGTCATCGGAACCGTCGAGACGCCAGGTGCGGGGGTCGCGCAGGGGCATATCGTCGGCGGAGGTGAGGCTGTAGGCGGCCACCACCCGCTGCTGCGGCAGGTCGACCTGCCAGATGAGCGGCTTGCCTTCGTGGATGACACACCACTTGGTGCCCGGGTCGCCGTCCATGGTGGCGGTGATCGGGTTGCCCTCGTGGTCGGGCGCATGGCCGCTGGCGCAGGTCAGCCGCGGGCCGCCGCCGGACGCGGTCTCGATGGTCAGGTCGCCGAAGCTCTGGTAGGTGCCGAACGTCTTCACGTCATAGGCGCCCGAGGGGTTCTTCCCGCCGGACCAGAGCGTGATGTCGTTGAACTGAATCCGCTCCGTGTCGGTCCGCCCGAAGACCATGGCGCCGATCCGCCCGTTGCCGATGGGCAGCGCCTCGCGGTCCCAAGCGCGGGCCGGTCGGCTGAAACGTATCTCCGGCGAGGCGATCGCGGCCCCTGCCAGCACCATCACGGCCACGATGGCCGGCGCCCATTGCATCATCCAAGCACCTCCGCGGCGCGGCCGGGGCATCCCATCGCCGGCGCGCTCCCTCCACGTTACCCCAGACAGGCAGGGCGAAGGAGCCGAGCGCCTGGTGCGGTAGCATGATCGGTACATTGACCGCCGCAAGCATCCGCACGGAGCCGGGGAGGATTGGCATGGAGCTTCGCGTAGCCCTGTTCGTGATCGGCGCCCTGATGGCCTCCGCCGCCGGGGCGGCCCTGCCCTCGCCCGCGGCAGCGCGTGCGCCGATCCGCGCCTTCTGCATCGACTTCAACTGGGGCGAAGGGGGCGTGGGCGGCTTCGCCAAGCCGGGGCTTTGGGCCGATGCCTCGCCGGCCGACCATGTGGCCTGGTACAAGGCGCTGGGCTGCGACACCATCCAGACCTTCGCGGTCTCCTGCAACGGCTACGCCTGGTACAAGGGCGGCAAGGTGCCCGCGCAGCCGGGCCTTCTGCACGACTTCCTGCCCGAGACGGTGCGCCTGGGCCACCGGCGCGGCATGAAGGTGATGGGTTACTTCTGCGCGGCGGCCAACATCCGCTGGTCGCAGGAGCACCCCGAACTGAGCTACGGTGCGCAGGGCGACCAGTGCATCCCCTTCACCGACGCCTACCTCGCGTACCTTAAGGAAGCCGTGGAGGAGGGGCTGCGGCTGGGCAAGATGGACGGCTTCATGGTCGACTGGCTCTTCTGCCCCAGCGATGGCGCCCGGCAGCATGCGACGGGCGGCAAGGGGCTGGCATGTGAGCGCGACCTCTTCGAGAAGCTCCTCTCGAAGCGCTTCCCCGGCGAGTCCGCGCTGACCGCCGATGATCGCGCCGCCTACGAGAGCCGCGCCGTGGAGCGCTGCTGGCGCGTGATCCACGACACCGCGAAACGCGTGAAGCGGGACTGCACGATCTGGCTCTCCTGCCACAACCCGCGCACGCCAGGCCTCGTGGGCAACAGCGTCCTGAAGGAGGTCGATTGGTTCATGGAGGAGGGAGGGCGGCCCGGCGAGCTGCAGGCCATCGCGCCACGCTTCGGTCCCCAGACGCGGCCGCTCCTCTGCCTGGTCGGCTGGGGTGACGGCCATGATGCCGCGGAGACGCTATCGGACCCCGCCAACCGCGCCTACGGCATCTACGGCTTCGCGAAGCCCGACGGCTCCTCCCTGCCGCGGCCGGTGGCGCTCTATCGATCCAAGCCCTCGGCCGCCTTCTCGGGCAACGACCGCAACATCGCCGTCCTCGCCCGCTGGTTCAACGGACGTCCGCTGGACGAGGTGCGGCCCCTGCGCGCGCCCCTCGCCCGGCCCAGCGCCGCCCAGTACGCATGGCACGAACAGGAGCGCCTCCTCTTCGTCTGCCTCGGCGTGGCCACGTGGCTCGGCACGGAGTACGACACCGACGGCAAGTTCGACCTGACCAGGATGGACCCCAGCCGGTTCGACGCCGACGAGGTCTGCCGAGCTGCCGAGGCCTGGGGAGCCAGGGAGGTGCTGCTGGTCGCCAGCCACGTGGGCGGCTTCTGCTGGTGGCCCTCCACGACCACCGAGTACTGCGTGCGCAACATCGCCTGGCGCGGCGGCAAGGGCAACCTGGTGAAGGAGGTGGCTGACGCCTGCCGCAGGCACGGGCTGAGCATCGGCATCTACCTCTACCCGGACGACGTGCGCTTCACCAAGTCCATCGGCGCCGGCGGCAAGACCGACGATCCCGCCAGGCAGGCGGAGTGGACACGCCTCTTCCGCACCCAGTGGGAAGAGGTGCTGGGCTTCTGCGGTCCCGACCTGGTGCGCGAGGTCTGGCTGGACGGCGGCTCGATCATCGACCTGTCGGACATCCTGAAGCGCCTGGCGCCCAATGCCGTGGTCTTCCAGGGCCGGAACGCCTCGATCCGCTGGGTGGGCAACGAGGCGGGCGTCTCCCGCGACCCGAACTGGAACAGCCTGCGGCGCGCCGACCTGGCCTCCGGCGGGGCATCGCAGGAGCAGAGCGACCCCGACGGCGACGCCTGGGCCCCGGTGGAGTGCGACACGCCGCTCTACGACCACAACTGGTTCTGGAACCCCGGCAACGAGCGGAAGCGCAAGAGCACGGAGAAGCTGCTGGACCTCTACGTGCAGTCGGCCGGGCGCGGCTCCGTGCTGCTGCTCAACGCCACGCCGAACACCTCGGGCCGCATCCCTGACGGCGATATGGCTCGCTACACCGAGCTCGGCCAGGCTATCGAGCGCAACTTCGGCCACCCCGTGGCGGCCGTGAAGTCCGTCAGGGGACGCACCGCGACCCTCGAGCTGGGCGGACCGAAGCAGGTGAACTGCGTCGACCTCTGGGAGGAGTACCGCGAGGGGCACCGCATCCGCGCCTACACGGTGGAGGGGCGCGCGGGCGGCAAGTGGCAGAGGCTGGCCTCGGGCACGGCCGTGGGACGGAGGAAGGTCGACCTCTTCGCGCCCGTCACGGTCGACATGATTCGCGTGCGCATCACCGAAGCCGTCGGTACACCGACCCTCCGGCTGCTGCAGGCCCACCGCGTCGATGAGCGGCTGGCGCAGGCGCACCAGACGCCGCTGAGCCAGGGCTGCGCCGCCACGGCCTCGACCAGCCACAGCGCGCCCTACGAGCCGAAGTACCTGGTCGATGGCGACACGGGCAGCCGCTGGGGCTCCATCGACGGCGATCCCGATCCGTGGGCGGAGATCGACCTGGGCCGCCCGCGCAAGTTCGCACGGGCCCGCATCATGGAGCTGGCGGACCGCGTGCAGGCCTTCACCATCGAGACGCGGAGTGCACCGGACCAGCCGTGGCGCACCGTGCAACCCGGCTCCACCATCGGGGCGGACTGGCAGGCCGACTTCGAGCGCGTCACGGGCCGGTACGTCCGCTTCCACATCCTCAAGTACACCGGACCGGGCCCAACGCTCTGGGAGTTCCAGATCTTCGACCGGCCCGAGGCATGGGAGACGGCCGGCCAGTGGCGCGGCGCCGAAGCGACCGTCGACCTCTCCGCCGTCGTCACCGAGGCGGGGCAGTACGACGTGCAGTTTGTGGGCGCCGACGGCAAGCCCGTGCCCATCACCGAGGCAAAGGCCATCCTGGAGCGGCGCCCGGCAGCGTCAGGCGTCGTAACAGGGGCCGGAACCGACACGGTCACGCTGAACCGAACGCAAGCCATCGGCCCCGGCGCATCGACGGCGATCCAGGTGCGGCTCAAGGCCGACGCGGGAACGGAGGGCGTGGTGAAGGTCCGAGCACGGGGGTAGAGGTAGTAGGCTGTGAGGTGGGAGGCGATTCCGCCATGCCGCTCGTTCTGAGCCACATCGAGAAGGCCGTGCAGTCGCTGAGGCGTTCGCTCGACCAACCGCTCGATGAGTTCTCGCGCGATGCAGTGATCCAGCGGTTCGCGTACACCTATGAACTCGCCTGGAAGCTGCTTCGCCGGGTGTTGCTGCACGAGTTCGGCCGGACCCATATCGACGGCGCGCCCCGCAGGGAGCTGTTCCGGGCCGCAGCACAACATGGGCTGATCCCGGATCCTGCTCCGTGGTTCGACTTCCATGATGCTCGGAACCTCGCCTCGCACACCTACAACGAGGTCATTTCGGACGAGGTGCACCGCGTAGCCGCCGGCTTCCTGCCGGCCGCGGAGGCGCTACTGACCGCCTTGGAGCCATTCGGTGCCTAGCCTCGCCCTTGCCGCCGGCGACCTGGCGCTGGTCCGTCAGATCCTCGCCCGGCACGTGGCGGGAACGCCGGTGGTCGCCTTCGGGAGCCGCGTCACGGGTGAGGCCCGGACGTGGTCCGACCTCGACCTCATGCTCCTCACGCAGTCGCCGCCGCCGGCGCCGGCTCTGGCCGACCTGCGCGAGGAGTTCATGGTGTCGGATCTGCCCATCAGCGTTGACGTCATCGATGCGTCACGGGCCGATCCGGCGTTCGTCGAGGCCGCGCTCCGTGGAGCTCTACCGATCGCGTAGCATGGGCATCCCATGGAGGTGCGCCGATCACGTAGCGCCTCCTCTGCTCCTTACTGCCGTATCGTCGCCCACTCCTTCAGCAGCTCCGGACCGCCGCCGCTGAGGAACTTCAGCATCGTCGGCGCGGCTCTGTAGGGCTTCCCGGCGGGGCCGCCCTTGCAGTCCACGAGGGATAGCTCCACCCCGACGGGCGCGCCCTTCAGCTCGCCTGGGCGGGGCCAGTTGCCGTCGTCGCGCGGGGTGCCGGCCGACGACGGGACCAGCTCCAGCCGCACGTAGAGCTGCCGGTCGGTCGGATCCAGCGCCCCGATCTGCACGGCGCGGTCGGCCTTCGGCGCACGGAAGGCCACCCAGGGCTGCGGCTGCGCCTCGGGATAGCTGTAGTACTGCTCCGGTCCCTGATCGCCGAACGGCGACATGTTGTTGAAGACGCTGAAGATCGTGGCCGCCGTGGTGGCCGGCGCCGCCGCCGTGCCGGAGGGGCGCACCATCTCCGTGGCCTTCAGGGCGCCGCGCGTGGCGCCGAGCCCCTGGATGCCGCCAAGCACCGGGAAGTAGGTCTCGCCCACGGGCAGGTCAGTGCGGTTGTCGATGGCCAGTTCGAAGAGCGCGCCGCCGTCGCGCAGCCGCACGGTGAGCGTGGCCGAGGCGTCGTAGGCCTCGCCCAGGTAGTTGCACAGGGGGCCATCCCATCGCAGCGTCAGCTTCCGGCCCTCGACGGCGGCGCTGCTCAGCTTCTGGTCGCGGCCGAAGATCCAGTTGGCTTCCAGCGTCTGCCATGGCTCCTTGCCGGGGATCGGCAGCGCGAAGCGGAAGCTGCCCGCCAGCCGCGGCTCCAGGATCAGGTCGAAGCCCGTCGACTTGTCCAGGATGCGCGTGATGGAGCCGTTGGCGCGGTCGGCCTCGATGGCCAGGGCCGCGTCCTCCAGGCGGAGGCTCTTGCGCGGGTCGAAGCGCCCGGACCGGCGCACGGGCTGCACGAAATCGGCCGGGAAGTCCGCCGTTCGCACGTCGTCGATGCAGAGCATGGAGTAGGTCGCCATCTCGGCATCGTCCACGGCCTCCACGTAGACGCTCTTGCCCTTGTGCTTGGAGCCGTCGAGGTAGGCGGGCACGAAGACGGTGGTGTCGGGCGCGTAGACGCGGTCGATCTCGGTCCCGTCTGCCAGCTTCAGGGAGACGTGGTTCCAGCGCCGCGGCTGGCCGGTCCCGTGGATGGAGCTCCAGCCGGAGACGAGCAGGCGCACGGCGTCCTTATCCATGGTGAAGGGCTTGGACTTGAGAACGCCCAGCGCGGGCTCGCCCTTGCCGCCGCTCCAGGCCCAGCTCTTGCCTGCCCAGCCGGAGTAGTAGCCGCAGGAGTTGTCCACGACCACCCAGTTCGGGTCGGCAACCCAGCCGGCGAAGCCGCCGCTCTCGAACCCGCCGTTCTCGATGCCCTGCGCCCGCGCCGCCCCCGGCCAGAGGCAGGCCGCCAGAAGGGCCGTCAACGCCGCCGCTCGCCTCATGGCTTGCCTCCCACTTCCTCGACGAAGACGACCCGCTCAGCGGGCACGGTGAGGACGGCCGGCACCTCCAGCGTCCTCACCTTGTGGCCCGGCACGTGCAGCCGAACCCGGCCCGACGCCGCTCCGGCGAAGCCTGGGAACGTCAGAGCGCGCGGCTCCATGCGGCTGTTGGTGAGGATGCAGACCCGGCGCCCCGTGCGGCGGTCCACCCAGACGTTGTACGCCACGCCGTCCGGCGGCCCGCCCTCCAGCTTCACCGGCTCCTGCCCCAGCGACCGGCCATAGAAGACGGCATCGGCCAGCTGGTCGCGGATCAGCTTCACCTGACGCACGTAGTCGGCCAGACCCCGCACGGGCGCCCAGTCGAGGCCCCTGCCGAAGCTCATGGGGGCCAGCATCACCACGTGGCCGTCGCGCACCAGGTTGTTGACGCCCAGGATGTCATAGGCCTGCGTGATGCTTGTGGTCTCCACGTGCTCGGGGAAGACCTTCCGCGTGATGAGCTGGTTGCCGACCCACCAGGTGGCGCCGCCGAACTGCAGCATCCGGTCCCAGTTGCACTCGAACGACATGCACCAGTCCGGGTTCAGCTTGCGGCACGCGGCCATGATCTCCTTGCTCAGCGTGATGGCCCCCTCCCATGTGGCGCTGTCGGGGCTCAGCGGGCTGTCCGGGTTGTAGTCGATGCCCGAAGGGAACATCTTGTCGACGTGCACGCCGTCGGCGCCGATGCTCGCCAGCCGCGCAAAGTAGTCCACGATCACCCGGCGGAACTGCGGGAAGGCGAGGTTGGCCCAGGTCATCAGCTTCGGGTGCCCGGCCCGCGCCCAGACCGTTCCCATGCCCCACCCGGCCATCCAGGTGTAGCCGCCGCCCGGCGCCATCTCGCGGTACTTGCTCCACTCGGTCTTGTAGCGCTCCATCTCCACCATCATGGGCTGGTAGTTGGCGAAGAAGTAGACCTTGAGGCCCAGCTTGTGGCAGTACCGGATGCCCGCCGCCAACTCCTCCCATGTGCCCAGCCGCGGGTCGGGCTCGTAGAGCGGGTAGCCGTTGTCGTGCCCGCCCATCTGCCACCCGCTCACCTGCACGGCGCCGAGCCCGGCCTTCTTCGCGGCAAGCGCCCAGCGGGGGATATCCTTGAACGTGTAGCCGATGGTGCCCTCGGGCATCATGAACATGGTCATGACGAAGAACGACTGCCGCCGTATCCAGTCCTCCGACGGCTGCACGATGCCGAACGCGCCCTGGAAGAACTCGCGGTAGAGGCGGGAGGCCGCCAGCCAGTCGCCCTTGACCACCTGGAACATGACCGGCGAG
Organism: uncultured Chthonomonas sp.; assembly: GCA_903885605.1. Taxonomy (GTDB): domain Bacteria; phylum Armatimonadota; class Chthonomonadetes; order Chthonomonadales; family CAJBBX01; genus CAJBBX01. Next base: position 35,158 of record CAISJD010000072.1, read on the forward strand.
CCGTCGAACGAGCCGCCCGGCGGCACGAAGGGGGTGTGCTGCACCGAGGCTGCCAGGTCACCGCCGCCGGCCTCGGTGAGCCGGAAGCCCTTGCTGCGCGCCACCGGGTCATGCATACCCATGTAGAGCGTCTGGCCCGTCGCCTTGCTCTGCAGGCAGGCGAAGCCCATGTTGAGCTGGCCCGGGTAGGCGAGGCCCGCGCCGCCCGCCGTGGGGAGCATCGGCCTCTCCGTCGGCGTGGAGGTCGGGAACCAGATCGTAGCGTCGGAGGGTTTGCCGTCGGCCGCGCCGAAGCCGGTGATGCCGCCGAGGTAGGGGTATGAGACCTCCTGCACCTTGCCCGGCGTCCCGTTCTCCAGGTGCAGCGCGAAGGTGAGCCCGGCGCCGGCCGCACGCGCCGTCATCCGCACCGCGATCTTGTGCTCGGAGCCGGCAGTGTCCTTCAGCGGACCATCCCAGCGGAGGGTGAGCGTGCCCCGGTTCACCGTCGAGCCCGTGAGCCGCTGCTCCCTGCCCAGGATCGTCGCCACGGACTTGTCCGGCCCCACCACCAGCAGGCGGTAGTTCCCCGCCGCGCCGGCCGGGGCCGTGAGCGTCACATCGCGGCTCGCGAAGGCCACCCGGAGCAGCGCGCCGGATTGCCGGTCGGCGTCCAGCTCCACCTGGCCGACCCGTAGCGTGATGGGCGGCGCGGCCGGAGCCGCCAAAGCGCACGCACCCAGGACAAGGACGGCGCAAGCGGCCGATGGCCGCAGGAGCGAGTTCAGGAGCAAGGTTCCCCTCCATCGCCGGCGAGGCTATGGGCCACACCCACCGGCAAGAAGCAGGTTCGCCCCTCGGCGGCCGGTCTCCTGCCTGGCCAAGAGCATGAGGCGATCACTGCGGGTCAGCAGACGCAGAGGGTAGAGTAGTGCCATGGCGCCATGTGCGAGCAGGAGTGAACCCATGTCAGGACTTCAGGCCCCACAATCGACGCGGTTCGTGACCGTAGACGGCCGTCGGCTCGCCGTGATGGATGCCGGCGACTGGGAGGCGGTAGTGGAGTGGCTCGAGGCGCTGGAGGACGCCGGCATCGCCGCCGCGGCTCGCAGCATCCTGGCGGCGGCGCACGGCGACCGGGCCCGAGCCGGTTGGGCCAAGTGGGATAGCGTCCGCGCCGACCTCGCGTGAGCGACTACACGGTCTGGGTGACGCCGCCCTTGACGTCGCCCTGAGTGAAGCGAAGGGCCCCGACTCCTTCGCCGCGCCCTCGTACCCCTGCCCCGCCCCTACCGCACCCCGACCATCAGCCCCTTGCAGTAGCCCACGCTCTCGGCGAGGCCCGGTAGCGGGTCGGCGCCGTCCTTCTCGTACTCGAAGTCGGCCATGCCGCGGAAGTCGATCTTAACCAGCGCGGCCAGCACGGCCTTCAGGTCCAGCACGCCGCGGCCGGCCTCCAGCGTGCCGCCCTTGGGCTCGGCGCGGTCCACGTCCTTCAGGTGCACGTCGTAGAGCCGATCGCGGTGCTTGAGGATGGCCTTTGCCGGATCGACCCCGGCGCGGAGCGTGTGGCCCACGTCGATGCAGAAGCCGATCCGCTTGTCGTGGTCCTTGATGGTCTCCCAGACCACGTCGGGAGTGGCGAAGCGCTTGTCGCCGGGGCCGTGGTTGTGGATGGCGAGCCGGATGTCGAACTCCGCCACGTAGCGGTCCAGCAGGCCCACGATGGCCGGGTCGAAGCTGCAGACCATGACCGGCGCGCCCAGGTCGCGGGTGTACTCGAAGGCGTTGCGGATGCCCGGTTCGTCGTTGGGCAGGTAGACGACCCCGCAGCTCAGCGGCGCGACGCCTGCCTCCCGAAGCTTGGCGGCCACGGCCTTGCGCTGCTCGGGCGCGCTCTTCAGCGGCAGGTGCATCTCCTTCAGCGAGACGCAGTCCAGCCCCACGCGCCTGGTCCCGGCGATGAGCACGTCGAGCCCGAAGCTCCGGAAGGTGTAGCTGGCCACGCCGATCCGGAGGCCGTGCCACGGGCCCGCGGGCGGGGCGGGTTCGGCCCGGGCCTCGCCGGCAAGGGCGGGCATCCCCGCCACCGCCAGACCCGCGCCCAGCAACTCACGTCGGTTCACCAGCGCACCAGCCATGTCGGCCCCTCCTGTCGTGCGGTTCCCACGGACTCCCCTGCAGGTTACCCGACGCTGGGCTGGGCGGCGCGGCAAAACGATGGCCGCATTCTGACAAGCGTAGAGGGTAGAGTAGTGCCATGGTGCCATGCGCGAGCAGGAGTGAACCCATGTCAGGACTTCAGGCCCTACAATCGACGCAGTTTGTTACCGTTGACGGTCGCCGCCTGGCCGTGATGGATGCCGGGGACTGGGAGGCGGTAGTGGAGTGGCTCGAATCGCTGGAGGATGCCTCCATCGCCGCCGCGGCGCGGAGCGCCCTGGCCGCGACACACGGCGACCGTGCACGAGCAGGCTGGGCCAGGTGGGATGACGTTCGCGCAGACCTGCTGTGAGCAGCTACGCCGTCTGGGTCACGCCGCAGGCGCTCGCTGAGATACGTGACCTCCCGGGCCATATGCGCCAGCGAGTCCGCCGTGCGGTCGATGGGCTAGCAGTAGAGCCCCGTCCATCCCTCAGTAGTGTGTTGGGGGCTCACGAGACTCAAAGCCAGGTTCGGCGTCTCCGCCTTGATCGATGGCGGATCGTCTACACCGTGGACGACGTTGAACGAGCCATTGATGTACTCGCAGTGCGAAAGCGCCCACCCTACGACTACAAAGACCTGGAGCGCCTTCTGACGTGTGGTATGTAGCGCCCTCTCCAACCGACCCGACGCCGGGCCGGGCGGCGCGGAGTGTGGCATGATGGAGGGTATGGAGCCCACGCCACCCAACCGAGCCGCACCGTCGACCGCCTCCCATGACCTCGCCCATGCCATCCGGCTGGAGGCCCTGACGCTTGCCTGGATGGTGGCCGAGGCGACGCTGGCGCTCTGGGCGGGGATCGCGGCGGGCAGCGTGCTGCTGGTGGCCTTCGGTGCCGACAGCATCATCGAGCTGGCCTCGGCCGTCGTGCTCATGGCGCGGCTGCTGGGCCAGTGGCGGGGCAGGCTGGACGAGGCCGGCATCGAGCGCGCCGAGGCCCGGGCGGGGCGCATCGCCGGGGCGCTCCTCTACCTGCTGGCCGCCTACGTGGTCATCGAGAGCGGGCTGGCGCTCTGGCAGCGCGAGGCGGCGGGTGAGTCGTGGCTTGGCATGGCCGTGACGGGCGCGGCGGCTCTGGGGATGCCGGTGCTGGCGCGGGCCAAGCTGCGCGTGGCGGCGCGGATCGGCAGCGGAGCGCTCCGGGCCGACGCCATGGAGACGCTCACGTGCGGCTACCTCTCGTGGGCCGTGCTGGCGGGGCTCGCGGCGAACCGGCTCCTCGGCTGGTGGTGGCTCGACGCGGCGGCGGCGCTGGCCATCGTGCCGATCCTGGTCAAAGAGGGCCGCGAGGCGCTCTCCGGCGGCTGCTCCTGCTGCCACGGCGAGGAAGCGTAGGACCGCGCCGCTCGGTGCTTCACGCCGGCGAGCTTCGGCATGTCAGACGCGTACTGAGATCGTCCGGGAGACCGCGCCGGCCAACCTGGCCAGATCGCCCTGAACGGCCAGGTAGTCGCATATCGCGTCGCGAATGTTGTCCAGGGCTTCGTCCTCGGTGGCTCCTTGCGAGGCGCAGCCGGGCAACCCCGGCACCCAGACCGCCCAGCCCTCCTCCGACGGAAGCACGGCAACCGAGTACCCCTGCTGCATTGCGTCCATGGTCATCGCGTCCCTCCCAAGCCCCGATGCGGCCTCCCTGGCCGGTCTCGACCTTCCACTGCAGGTTACCCGAACCCGGAGCGCCGCGCCTGCGCAGGCAGGAACCCGGCGCGGCGGCGGCGAAGTGTGGGGCACCATCGCCGGTAGGAGGCCCGCCATGCGCAACGTGAACATCGGAGGCTGCGCCGTCAGCCGCTTCATCCTGGGCAGCAACCCCTTCAGCGGCTTTTCGCACCAGTCGCCCGAGACGGACCTGGCCATGAAGCGCCACTTCACCACGGCGCGCATCAAGCAGACCTTGCGCGAAGCCGAGGGGCTGGGCATCAACACGCTCATCGCCCGGACCGACCACCACGTCATGCGCGTGCTGCTGGAGTACGGCGACGAGGGCGGCAGCCTCCAGTGGTTCGCCCAGACCTGCCCCGAGGTCGGCAGCCACCAGGTCTGCGTGGAGCGCGCCGGCTGGGGAGGCGCCCGCGCGTGCCACATCCACGGCGGCGTCATGGACTACCTGGTGGCGAACAAGCGGCTGGACGAGATCCCCGGCGTCATCGACCTGATCCGCTCCAAGGGCATGCTGGCGGGCATCGCGGGGCACAACCCGGCCGTCTTCGAGTGGGCCGAGGAGCACCTCGACACCGACTACTACCTCTGCTGCTACTACAACTCGGCCAACCGCGATGAGCGCGCCGAGCACGTCAGCGGCCAGAAGGAGTGGTTCCTCGAGGAGGACCGCCTGCGCATGACGGAGCTGATCGCCGGCATCAAGCGCCCGGTCATCCACTACAAGATCATGGCCGCCGGCCGCAACGACCCAGCCGAAGCCTTCGCCACCGCCGCCCGCCACATGCACGCCAACGACGCCGTCTGCGTGGGCATCTATGACCCGGAGGGGCAGGGCCTCCTGGCAGAGGACGTGCGGCTCCTCAACCAGGCCCTGGGGGAGTAGAGGGGCTCAGGTCTGCGGCTCCAGACCCAGCGCACCAACCTGCTGCAGGCCGTCGCCCAGGATGCACCGGCATAGGGCAAATGCGGTATCGGGGTCCATCTCCTCGAAGGGATGGATCATGACGGACATCGGCATCGGCGGCTGCCAGCCGACAGACAGCGTGAACGCAATCCCCGAGAGGAGACATGCCCCGTTCCTCTTGTAGAACGAGATTCGCCGCTCGGCATCGGCTCGGCACTCGCTACCGTGACAGGAAGCGGGATCCTCGACCTCGATGACCAGCGCCCTCGCACCGCAGCACCGGCACTGGCGCGCGATATGCCTGTACATGGCTGAGCCAACACCCCGGCTCCGTTCGGTGGGCTTAACGGCGAGATACCAAAGCGCGGCGGCATCGGTCTGCGGTACCATCTCCCAGTTACTGAGTCCAAGGAAAAGCCCGTCCTCGTCAGTAGCAGCCATGTGGATGGCATGCGACTGAGCGCCACATGCCCGCTGCCCGATCTCCGTGAGATGTGTGCTGACTAGTGCCTGTTCACCTAAGGGGAATGACTTCTGGTACAAGTCAAGCCATGGCCCTAACAGAGGGTCCTGCAGCGCTGTGATCTCCATCATCCGCAGATCGCTCACTGAAGGTCGCCTTTGCGCAACCTTTCGGCCAGCGACGTTAGTTCCATACTGTGTGCATACTGACCAATCACGGTCATCAGTTGATTACTGTTTTCGAGTGCACTTCTACGTATCATTACGTCGCCTCTCTGCTTCGCGTAGCGCTCATCGCCCAGTGCCGGCACCGGAGGAGCGATGTACGCACGCAGGCGAACAGCCGCATGGGCCTCGAGAAGGTTATCCTCCCATACCGCGGTCTCGTGACCGGTATGAAACCAGTACGGTTCCCACTCACTATGCAGGTGTTCACACGCGCTGCGGGCGTAGGCCGACCCGATCGCAGACAGATAACTAATCCCGATCATGATACGAGCGTGAATATTTGCATACATATCTACGGCATATGAATCAATTGGATATAACCCTTGGATGCTATATACCCAAACAGAAGCCTTGACCCACTGAGTCGCTATGGTCTTTGCGATAACGGAAACCGACGGGTCGGGCTCGTCACCTACGCATGGGAGCTCAGTCAGAGTGGTGCGTCTGGAGCGCAGTTCATCTAGCAGCACGTCAGCTTGGGCCATCGAGGCAAGAGCGCGAACGTCGTGGCCTTCCTCTCCGGCGTCGTCAAACGCCTGCGTCGCCAGATTCCGTGCCGTGTCAAACTGGGATCGCTCGCGGGCGTGCCTCGATCGCTGAAGCAGAATGAACGAATTCGTCCATGCCCACTCCTGCACTGACAAGAGGTCCTGAGTGGCCTCTTGGTACAGTTGGTCAGACAGGTCGAAGTCAGGACAACTCTCATCCTGAAACGAGCAACATTGCGCCTGCCCGTATTTTATGCATGCTGAGACAAACCATCGCTCTTCTGTGTCTGTCGTCCGTTCGCATAATAACAGCTGTTCTGTGGTTCGAATGGCCTCAAGTGCCTTGCGGCAAGCGTCCGGCTTCGGCCGCTCCGTCCAGAGGGCACGTGGGCTGTGAGTCCTGAACGTGATCAGCGACTCGGTGAGCCGGCGCATGAGGGATTGCGAGCCGGCAGTGGTGCCATCGGTATCGATCACAGCCAACCGCATCTCGTCTATCAATGTATCTATATACTTCCACTCACACACCTCATCCCAGTACCACCAGGCACGCAGGAACACATAACATAATCGGACCAGTGGATTCTTAACCGCAGATAGTTTGGGTAGCCTGCTGAGGTAGTGAAGGTAAGTGACTGTCACTCGCTGGTACGCTGGATGTTCCACGAGGTATTCGCCTGCAACAGGCGATACAACGAGGCGCGTGTCCTTACCATAGCCCAGGAGCATCGCCTCAAGAGCGTTCAGCCGGAAGTCGGACCAGATGGTGTCTTTGGACCCCTGCCACTCAATACAATCCGTGAGGGCCTTCCGAGCGTACAGCGCTGTTGCATCAGATGCCTTGAACGTACCCCGCTCCATGTGGCGCTCGACGTGGTTGCCCGGCACAAGCGCCACGAGTAGCCGCTGGACCGCCTGTAGCGGGTCTTCCAGTTCTGAATCCGGGGCATCGTCGCCTTCCGGTCTGGACCCAGCCAGGCGGCGAGCCTCGTCGCTCACTTCGTTCGGAAGCGTGAGGGTCGCCGCCGTTAGCAGTACCTTCACGACGCGGAGTACCATGGCCGGCGTGCATTCCGTCTCCGCCAAAGCCAAGCACATGAGCACAACCCTCCAAGCGGCGGGCATACGGTCCAGCCAGTCCATCGCTAGTAGGTGCAGCACCTGCTCGGCCGGTGCGCCTTCGGGAATGACCAGCGATGTTGGGCGCACGCCGCCAGGCCGCATGAACATTAGCGCGCGGGGGCTCCATTGGCATGCCGTCCCGATGGTCTGAAGGTGCCCTTTGAATCCCTGATCGGCCTCCGACGCGGCAAGGGCCAGCCAGTCCTCCGGCGTCAGGCCGGTCTTGATATCCAGGTAAGAGACATTGACTCGCTGTAAATCGTCTGGCCACGGCTGTGTTGTCTCAATAATTAAGCGCGGAATGCCTATAGTGGTGCGACAGAACTCGAACAGATCATAGTAAGGGTACTTGGGGACTAACTGGGCATAGTGAAGTACGAGTTCAAAATTTGAAATAATGATACTCGTGTCTGCTCGACCGGAACAGATGTCTGCCAGTGCACTGCGGGTCTGGCCGTCAGCAATCTGCCCAAGCGATGATGCCCTGCAGTTGAGCTGCCGGTCGATCTCGGCAATCAGATCGCCGACTGGCTCAACGCCGCCGGGCCCCTGGGCGCAACTCACGCGTGCAAATGCGCGGCTGGCCCTCATATGCGCGTAGTCAACCAGGTGTGTCTTGCCGTAACCCGCAGGTCCGTACACGATGATCACACGGACTCTGGCGTCTTTTAGCCAGTCTCCAAGCATAGCTACCTCGCTGCTGCGCCCTTTGTGCCTACAGTTGGCCCATCTGGGGTCATCGCTGCGAGGAGCTTGAAGAGGCGGCGGCGGTGACGGCAGCGCCAGTTTAACTGGGTGGTCGCCATTCGGTGCTGACACGACAACGCTATGCATCTATCTCCTCCGGGATCGGCGCGTGCGCGGGTTCTGCACCTGCCGATGGTGCCGCTGTGGCCGTAGTACCCGAGGTCGTCTAGGCAACGTCCTTAGTCCCTACTTTATCATTAAGCCATTGAGATAGTTCATCACTCGTGTCAATATTCATCATGTTCTGGACCCATTTCATGCACCATGCAATTTGCTTCTTGCCGCTCTTAAGCATGTCATCTGATAATTCGTTACTATGCAGGGCTTCATTATAATAGACAGCAAAAGAGTGCTTCATGAGTCCTAGAGTTCTCAACAATTCATCAGTATCAATTCTCTCGACTCTATGCCGACGACTAGGCGCTATGTGAATCGATACAAGTTTGTGGTGCAAGATTGCATTCGCAACAATGTGTGCTGACATATAAGACTGCAACGGATGAAATACATATAGATGCCAGTCGTTATATATCGCGTCCGCCCACTTCTCTCTCTCTGAGTCTGCAATGTGAACCATATTCCACCACACAGCGATCCCCGCGATGCCGATGCCCCATGTCATCAGGCCGCCGGTCAGTCCAGGCCAGAACGAACCCCAATCATGCGCTCCGGAGCGGGGAAGGTGGGACAACACGCTACTCAGTGAATCCCTCGGCACTGCGGCACAACAGATGATGGCTGCACCCAACGCAACAATCCAGAGCGCTCCGAAGTCCAAACGCGATAGCGCTGACCGGCGCTCAGGGACCCCATTGTCACCGGAACCGCCTGTACTCTCTGATGTCATTCCGACCCTCCGGTGCGGCGAGTGTGCCTCAACGCCACCATCATATCACTCTATCGTGAGAGCATCGTGAGAGAACCGGCCGTTTTGGGGCGTTCTGGGGCTGTCGGCGGGGCTATTTCGAAAAATCGCCTGTAGACGGGCATCGATGTGGGGTGGCCGACTTGCTGGTGGGGCCACCGCCGCCCCCCATATGCACGCCGACGACGCCGTCTGCGTGGGCATCTATGACCCGGAGGGGCAGGGCCTCCTGGCCCAGGACGTGCGTCTGCTGGAGGAGGCCCTGGGCGAGGGGTAGCGATCTGAGACCTGCCCGACGCGTCCGACTGGTCAGCCCTAGCCGGCGAGCGCGTCCACGGCAGGACTCCGCCGCCTGCCCGGCGTATCCTCTGGATGCTCGGGCGGGGTCTGCGCCGCCCCTTCTTGCGTCTGGAGGCGCCCCTATGCTTCGATCGGTTCTGACTGCCCTCTGCCTTGCGGCCGCCTGCTCGGCTCTGGCCGCGCCGCCCGCCTCGATCCGGCCCGAACGGCTGCGGTGCGAGTACCTTCAGGAACCGCTGGGGTTGGATGTCGCCCGTCCGCGGCTCGGTTGGACCGCGGTGGCCACGGGCGCCTCGGGGCCGGATGCCGTGCAGACGGCCTACCAGGTGCGCGTGGCATCGACGCGGGACGGGCTGGCGCGGAGATCTGCGGACCTCTGGGACGGAGGACGGACCGCCTCGGACCGCACGGCGCAGGTCGAGTACGCCGGCCGCGCGCTGACGCCGCACCAGGAGTGCTGGTGGACCGTGCGCCTGTGGGACCGCGCGGGCCGGGCCTCGGGCTGGGCCGCGCCGCAGCGCTGGAGCATGGGCCCGGCCTCGGAGGGCGGCTGGGCCGGAGCATGGATCGAGGACCCCAACCCCGCGCCCGGCGGCAAGGGCCCGGCGGCCCAGATGCGCAACGGGTACCACAGCAAGCTGGAGACAGGCCCCGACGCCGCGAAGTGGGTGCAGGTGGACCTGGGCTCCCTGCGGCGCATCGACGGCGTCTGCCTCTGGCCCGCCCGCCCGGTGGACTGGGCGCAAGACGTGCCCGGCTTCCTCTTCCCGGTGCGCTACCGCATCGAGACCGCCGAGAAGCCCGGCGGACCGTTCGTACCATTGGTAGATAGAACAGCCGCCGATGCGCCCAACCCCGGCGACGGCCCGGTGACGCACCGCTGCGAGGCCCGCCGCGCCCGCATCGTGCGGCTGACCGCCACGCGGCTCGCCATGCGCGATCCCGGCAACTACGCCCTCTGCTTGAGCGCCCTGGAGGCGCTGGACGGCGAGGCCGACGTGGCTCGCGGTTGCGCGGTGACGGCGCTGGACAGCCTGGAGCAGGGCGGATGGTCGGCGGCGCGGCTCACCGACGGCGAAAAGAGGTCGCGCCAGGCCCAGCCGCAGCTCGCGCTGCCCGCGCCCATGCTGCGCCGGGATTTCGCTGTACCGGGCCGCGTGCGCCGGGCCGTGCTCTACGCTTCGGCGCTGGGGCTCATGGAGCTGCGCCTCAACGGCTCGCGGGTGGGGCCGAACCTGCTGGCGCCGGAGTGGACCGACTACGGCCTCCGCGTGCAGTACCAGGCCTTCGACGTCACCCGCTCCCTGCGGCCCGGCCCCAACGCGCTCGGCGCCATGCTGGGCGACGGCTGGTACGCCGGGCGCATAGGGCTGTTCCCAGGGCGCGCGAACTACGGCCGCAAGCCGGCGCTCCGGCTCCATCTGCGCATGGAGATGGCCGACGGCTCGGTACGGACGCTGGTCACCGACGGCAAGTGGCGATCGACGCTGGAGGGCCCCGTCCGCGCCGCCGACATCCTCGACGGCGAGACGGTGGACCTGCGCCGCGCCATGCCCGGATGGGACCTGCCGGGGTTCGATGACCACGCATGGCGGCCCGCCGCCACGGTGGCCGGGGTCAAGGCGAAGCTGGTCCGCCAGCGCAACGAGCCGATCCGCGTGGTGCAGGAGCTGAGGCCCGTGGCGGTCACCGAGCCGAAGCCGGGCGTCATCATCTTCGACCTGGGCCAGAACATGGTGGGTTGGCCGCGCCTGCGGATCACAGGCAAACCGGGGGCCATGGTGCAGGTGCGCCACGCTGAGATGCTCAACGACGACGGCACCATCTACGTGACCAACCTGCGCGGAGCGCCGCAGATCGACCGCTACTTCCTTGCCGGCTCCGGCTCCGAGGTCTGCGAGCCGCGCTTCACCTACCACGGCTTCCGCTACGTGGAGGTGACCGGCTCGTTCATCAAGCCCACGACGGCCGACCTGGTGGGGCGCGTCTTCTGCTCCTCCTCGCCCGAGGTGGGCCGCTTCGCCTGCTCCAGCCCCATGCTCACGAAGCTGATGCAGAACGTCTTCTGGACCCAGCGCGCCAACCTCATGAGCACGCCCACCGACTGCCCGCAGCGCGACGAGCGGCTGGGATGGATGGGCGATATCCAGTCGTTCAGCCAGTCGGCCATCATGAATATGGACATGGCCGGCTTCTTCACCAAGTGGCTGCAGGACGTGCGCGACGCCCAGATGCCCGACGGCCGCTTCCCGGACTTCGCGCCGAACCCCGGCAAGGCGTCGGAGAGCTTCAGCGGCGTGCCGGCGTGGGGAGATGCCGGCGTGGTGGTCCCCTGGCGGGTCTGGGTGAACTACGGCGACAAGCGGCTGCTCGCCGACAGCTACCCGAGCTGCCGCCGCTGGCTGGAGTACGTCCGCAGGCTCAACCCCGACCTGGTCTGGCGCAACGGCCGCAACGCCGACTACAACGACTGGCTGAACGGCGACACGCTGGTGCTGCAGGGCTGGCCCAAGAGCGGCGGCGCCGTGCCCAACGACCTCTTCGCCACCGCCTTCTTCGCCCATTCCACCGACCTGACGCTCCGCATGGCCCGCGTGCTGGGCCTCAGCCGCGACGCCGCCGAGCTGGAGAAGCAGCTGGCGGGCATCAAGGCGGCCTTCAACAAGGCGTTCGTGCGGCCCGACGGCAGCCTGGCGGGCGACACGCAGGCCGGCTACGCGCTGGCCCTCCACTTCGACCTGCTGCCCGAGGCCGCGCGCCCCAGGGCCGTGGAGCGGCTCGTGGCGGCCATCCACCGGTACGGCGACCACGTCTCTACCGGCATCCAGTCGACCCACCGCATGATGCTGGAGCTCTCGCGCTGGGGGCAGGGCGACCTGGCCTACACGCTGGCGAACCGCACCGACTTTCCCTCGTGGGGCTTCATGATCGGGAACGGGGCCACCACCATCTGGGAGCGCTGGGACGGCTACGTGAAAGGACGCGGCTTCCAGGACCCCGGCATGAACTCCTTCAACCACTGGGCGCTGGGCTCCGTGGCCGAGTGGCTCTGGAGCAGCGTCGTCGGGCTAGCGCCGGACGAGGACGCCCCCGGCTGGCGGCGCTTCCGAGTGCGGCCCATCCCCGGAGGCGGCCTCACCTGGGCCAAGGGCGAGTTTGAAGCGCCCACGGGCCGCATCGCCGTCCACTGGCGCACCCAGGGCGGACGCCTGGTCCTGAACCTGACGGTGCCGCCCAACACCCAGGCCCTGGTGACGCTTCCCGGCCGGCCGGAGCGGACGGTGGGCCCCGGCGCCCACGTCCTGCGGTGAGGCTAACCCATCCGATGAACGGAGGTGAGGAATGAGCCGGCCTACCAGTACCCTCGCGTCGGCGGCGCTCCTGCTGCTGCCCACAGTCGCCTCGTGCGCACCGGCGCCCTGGCCCGCCGCCTATCGCTTCTTCGGGCGGTGGGACCTGCGCGCCGCCGGACGCGCCGTGACCGTAAACAGCGGCAGCTACGTCCGGGCGCGGTTCTCGGGAACGGGTCTCAGCGCCACCTTCGACCTATCGGCCAACCGGCCGCACTGCGTCTGCACCCCGCAGGGCTCGTACCCGACGATCGCGTGGCGGATCGATGCGGGCGAGTGGCAGGAGGCCGAGATCGCCGCCTCCGTGAAGCTGGCGGAGGGGCTGGGCAACGGGCGGCACAGCGTCATGCTCATGGTCCGCGGCCTGGACGAGCACCAGAGCCGATGGACGCCGCCGCTGGTTGCCTGCGTCACGTTCACCGGTTTCGCGACGACCAAGGGCGGTAGGCTGGCGCCGCCGTTGCGCGAATGGTTGAAGCCCGCCCTGACCCTCGAGTTCCTGGGCGACAGCATCACCGAGGGCGTGGTGGTCAACGAGGGCCGCGCAGGCGTGGTCAAGGGCATCCCGTTCACGTGGCCCTGGCTTGCGGACGCACGGCAGTCCTACGTGGGCCAGACCGCCATGGCGCTGGGCGCCGAGTGGCGTCAGGTGGGGTTCGGCGCGACGGGCCTCCTGCTCGTCGGCAGCGGCGGCGCGCCGGGCGCACTGGAAGCATTCAACTCCTTCTACGCCGGTTGCCCGCGAGACGCCTGGCAGCCCGATGTGGCGATCATCAACCAGGGCACCAACGAGGGATCGATCCCGCCGGATGAGTACCGGCAGCACTACACCAGGTACCTGGCCATGATCCGAGCGGCCTACCCGAAGGCGAAGATCGTGGCCCTGCGGCCCTTCTGCGGCGCCCAGGAGGCCGCCATCCCGGCCGCGGTCGATGCCCGCCATGCCGCCGGCGACGACCGGGTCTTCTACATCGATGCCGCCGGCTGGTACCAGGGCCCCTTGCACCCCGACATCGCCGGTAGCGCCGCGTTGTCGCGGAAGCTGGTCGCTGCCCTTCGCACGCAAGTGCTGTACACCGGCGCACGGAGGGTGCCGGGTCAGGGAGGATGATCCGGCGCCGCGCAGGCTACTATCGGCACACAGGCTTTCTGTTCGCAGGCCGGGCACATCGTGACATGAACCATCGTAATGTACTGGAGACATCGGATTGCGCGTCTGCTGGGTGCCGCCCCTGCCGAGTGCCCAGAGTCGCGCAAGCCTCTGCTACCTGTATGCGCATCTAGAAAGGAGCGCGGTTGCATGGCAAGAAAGCACGGATTTACCCTGATCGAACTGCTGGTGGTGATCGCGATCATTGCGATCCTGGCTGCAATCCTGTTCCCGGTCTTTGCCCAGGCCCGGGAGCAAGCGCGCAAGACTTCGTGCCTCTCGAACATCAAGCAGGTCGCCCTCGGCGCGATCATGTACTCGCAGGACTACGATGAGGTGCTCGTCGGGCCGGCTACGCGCCGCCGCGGCGGTCCCGCACCCACCCAGTACTCGTACTACTTCTGGAGTGCGAACTGGATGTGCTGGCCCGAGGCGATCATGCCCTACATGAAGAACCTCGACATCTACACCTGCCCGGATCGCCGCAACAGCCCCTACTTCGGCTACACCATCAACGTCAACTCGTCGAACGACGACTTCCCCGGCGCCCCGACGCCGCCCGGCAACTGGAACGACGGCTACAGCGGCACCAACCTGACGCCCAAGCCCGGTCAGTACAGCCCCGCCCTGGCGGAACTCGTGGCCCCGGCCAGCACGATCTGGTTCTATGACTCCAACGCCTCGATCTTCCAGTCGGGGCTGACCAACTGGACCAACCTGGAAGCCCTGGCGCTCACCGATCCCGGTTCCGCCGCCAGCGTCGAACTCGACGGTAGCCAGACCATCGCCCAGCTCTTCCTCACCGGCGGCGGCCGGGTAGACAACAGCACGCTGATCAAGGACCCCCACCGCCACCAGCAGACGATGAACATCTCATGGTGCGATGGTCATGCCAAGTCGATCCGTCCGTCCGCCATCAAGGGTGAGTGGTGGAACATGGAGCAGATCGCTCAGCCGGTCGAGTAGGCCCATGGCAAGTCTCCGCGACAAGCAGGTGAACCCTCTGCCGTTCGTGATCGCCCTGGTGGTGGTCGTGCTCGGAGTGGTCTACTTCGCCTTCATCAAGCCCGCGTCGGACGATGCGCGCGTCGCAAAGCAGTGGGCTACGGCAGAGGAGGCCGCCAAGCGAGGACCGGGTCGGCAGTACACTGAGCCCTACAAGGCCAAGCTGCAGGACCTCCTGCAGAAGGAAGGGCGCCGGGGCGCCACGTCGCGGCGGGAGCGCGAGTAGCAGCAGGGGCGCCTCGGGCTTCTTGAAGTGCCGTCGGCCGTTGACAGGCCGATGAATGAGGTGCTACAGTCACCCATTGACCAACTCGGTTGACAGATGCAGGGAACCGCTGACACGGTTTCGTGCGACGCTGTAGGCCGGCACCGGGCCCTGTACGGCATTGCCGTATGGGGTCTGTGCCGGCCTTTTGCATTTGCGGCCGACAGGGATGAAGGGGTGCGATCCGGTGGACCAGCCGACCAAGGGCGCCGTGGAAGCGATGGTGGCCAACGCGGTGGTCCGGTTCCAGCGCGAATGGGAGGCCAATGTCGGCGACGAGGCGCCTCTGGTCATCCTGCAGTCGCCCTACCGGTCGTTCATCGGCCCGTTCATGGCCTACGTCGACGAGGTGATCCGGGAGCGGGAGGACCACACGGTCACGGTCGTGCTGCCCGAACTGGCGCCGCTCCGGTGGTGGCATTCGCTGCTGCACAACGCCAACGGTCCGCTGATCCGCTTCTACCTGGCCCAGAGGCCCGGCGTGGTGGTCGTCAACGTGCGGTACTTCCTGGATGACCGGCTCTACCCGCCGTCGGACCCGGTGGGCGCCGCGGGCCACTCGACGCACTGACCGGCGGCCGGCCCGGCCCCCAGAGCCTGCGCGGGTGAGCCGGGCTTGAGACGGAAGTCGCCTCGTTCCGGGGCCACGAAGAGAGGATCGGCGACCTGCGATCCGACGTCGTGGCCCCGGGCGAGCCACTGCTCCCAGGTCAGGTCGCCGAAGCGCAGGCCGTACCCCCTGGCGCTCCAGTAGAGGTTGCGCTCCATGCTGAACGCGCTATCGGCCCATTCGCCGCCCAGGGGAAGCCCGCCGGAGCAGAGCACGATGTTCCGCT
Organism: uncultured Chthonomonas sp.; assembly: GCA_903885605.1. GTDB lineage: Bacteria > Armatimonadota > Chthonomonadetes > Chthonomonadales > CAJBBX01 > CAJBBX01. The sequence continues at coordinate 50,727 of CAISJD010000072.1, forward strand.
CAACCCGCAGCCCCGTGCTCTGCTCCGCCCGGTGACGCAGCACGTTGGGCTCGTCGGAGAGGGCGAAGACGTTGCGCCGGACGACGTTGTCGCGGCCGTAGTGGAGGAAGAAGCCCGCGCTGGTGGTGCGGTAGACGAGGTTGTCCTCCACCGTGACCCCGCTGCTCCCCTCGTCGAGGTAGATGCCCCAGCCGCCGCCCGCGCGGGAGCGCACGTCGTAGACGCGGTTGCCCGCGATGCGCGTGCCGGGCTGCATCCCGAGCGTGTAGATGCCGCCCAGGTCCGAGAGCCGCCCCTGCCCGATCTGGTGCACGCGGTTGCGGACGATCAGGTTGTCGCGTGCGGCGCTCGCCTCGAAGCCCCAGGACCACCCCGCCGAGATGCCGCTCTGCCAGGTGTCGGCCACCTCGCAGCCCTCGATGCGGTTGCCGCCGCTCTGGCCGATCCAGAGACCCACAGCCGCCGGGAAGACGCGCCCGATGCCCCGCACCAGGCACCGCTCCACGACGTGGCCGCCGCTCTGGTCGAAGTCGTCCGGCCTGCGGCAGAACTCGCCCAGCCGCGCGCCACCCGCGCCGAGGTCCTCCATGCGGCACCGGTCAAGACGGCAGGCCCGGCAGCCGCGGCCCATCTCCACGGCCCATCCGCCCAGCCCCGAGAACCGGCACCCCGCGAAAGCGACGCGCTCGGCGCCGGTGAGCCTCACCGCGGCGGGGATGTCGAACGCGGCCTGCACGTCGACGTACCCGTCGGCAGGCAATCGCCAGTCGGCGCAGCGGAACTCGATACCCTCCACCCGCACGTCGTGCACGAGCCGGCCGGCGGCGGGATCGCCCTCTACTCGAAGCAGCTCCGTGAGTGCCGGCGCCTCCACCACGCAGCGGCGCGGGTCCTCGTCGGGCATGGCGATGGTCCTGACCTCGCGGGCGACCGGGTCGGCGTACCATTCGCCCGGCGCGTCCAGGCATTCCGGGGCGTTCTCGACCCAGTACCGGGCGTCGCGCTCCCGGTTCGAGGGGCAGCACATGGCCGAGAGGGTGACACGCCGGGCGGCTTCGTCCACGGCGCGGATCGGCATGCGCAACTCGGCCCAGACCTGCAGCGCCACGACTTCCGCGCGCCCCGAAGTCGCCCACTGCGGGAGGATGTCGCCCGGCCTGTAGCGGAATGAGGCGGCGTCGCTACCCAGGCGAGAACCGTTGGGCCCCCAGGTCCACGCGCCGTCGACGGGCCCGTCTACAGTGAAGGCGCCCTCGTTCGGTGTGCGCGCCCGGGTTCGCCGGCGGCCATTGACGAAGAGCTGGTTGGGCAGGGGCACTCCCGCCGGCAGCGGCGCGACCCACTCGCGGCGCCGCCTTCGCCACCCGGTGAGGCGGCGCCCGCCGGTGATCACCACCCGTGCGCCCTTCGCCGCGGCGATGACGGTGGGGGCCGACGGCGTGCCCGAATCCGCCGGAATGAGCCGTACTGGCCCCTGCAGCCGGTAGATGCCGCCCTGCATCTCAATCCGCAGGGAGCGCCGGGCGTCTGGTCCCTGTCGCAGCCGCCTCGCCGACGCCAGCGCCGCCTCAAGCGAGGGTAGCCTGCCGCCGGGAGACACCACGAGCCGCAGGGGCGGCGCGGCGACCACCGGGGCGGCGCAGAGGTGGATCACAGCCGCGGCAAGGGCCGCCGGCACGGCCAGACGGGCCTGCGGCAGGCGCGAGGGTTGTTCGGTGACCGCGCCCCAGGCAGTATGCAGCGTCACGCGTCTGGGCCGGATGCTACCCGCCTGCCGCCTGCGGGGCCGATCGCGCCGTGTGTTGGCCTCTCGTGGTACGCCGCCACCCGGCGCCGGACGTCATCGCTCTCCTCTACAGGAGGCATCCCGCGGTGCCGATCAGCAAGGCGCTCCCGGATGGCGTGCTTCATCTCCACGTAGCGCTCGATGACCGGTTCAGGCATCAGGCCACCTCCTCGGGTGAGTGGATGGGCGCGGGAGGATATCTGAGCGTCATGTTAACGCAAATATATTATACTGGATTATCGTGGTGCATTTAGAAGAAGCGCTTGACCAGGCCGAGGATGCCCTGCTTCCAGGGGACGCGGTGGCTCACGCCGCTCTTGTTCTCGAACTCCGCCTTGTGGGCGATGTACCACTCGTAGTTGCGGATCAGTGCGGCCTGGTTGGAGTGCTTCGGCTGCCAGCCCAGCACGCGCTGGGCCTTCTCGATGGAGACGAACGAATCCTTGGCCGCCGTCTCATACACCCACTTGTAGAGCGGCGAGAGGTGCAGCGCCTCCAGCAGGCGCAGCGTGGCGATGACCGGCGCGGCGGGCGTCCCCTTGATCTTCTTGCCGAAGCCCGCCTTGTCCAGCACGGCCTGGTAGTCCTCCTTCATCGTGGCGAACTCGGCGGCGCCGATGTTGAAGGTGTCGTTCACGGTCTCGGCGGGCAGCGTCAGGCAGAGCCAGATCGCCTGGCAGAGATCCTCCACGTCGAGGAGCTGGTACCGGTTCGCGCCGGAGCCGATCACCGGGAAGCCGTGGCCGCTCTGGGCCCAGTCGTAGAAGAGCGCGAAGACGCCCAGCCGCTCCGGCCCCACGAAGGACTTCGGGCGGACGATGGGCACGCAGAGGCCCTTCTCGCGCATCTTGACGCACTCGCCCTCGGCCTCGACCTTGGCGATGCCGTAGGGGCCCACGCCCACCATCTGGTCATCCTCCACCAGCGGATGGTGGTCCGGGATCCCGTAGACGGCGGTGGAGGAGATCATCACCACGCGCGGGATGCCCAGTTCGTGGGCGATCTCCAGCACGTTGCGGGTGCCCACCACGTCGGTGGTGTGGATGTCGTCCGGCGGGTAGAGGGGCAGCGCGGCGGCGGTATGCACCACCAGGCCGCAGCCCTGCATGGCCTGCTTCAGGGCGCGCCGGTCGCGGATATCGCCCTTCACCTCGGTCACGCGGCCACGCTCGGGGTAGTCGAACGGGGCCAGGTCGTAGCTGACGACGCCGCACCCCTCGGCCAGCAGCCGCCGAACCAGATTGATGCCGAGAAAACCGGCCCCGCCGGTGACGAAGACGTTAGAAGCCATGCGCGATCCCTCCCTGCGATGCCCGATGATAGCACACGCGCCGGAGGGGCGGGGGCGTGCCGAGGCTACACGAGCGCTTCGCTGCAGATGATGCGCGGCGCCTCGTCGGCCTCGCCGGTGCGCCGGTGCGCCGAGTCGGCCATCTCCGCCAGTCCGTGCTCGTGGTAGATGTCGGTCAGCAGCTCCACCAGCGGCCTGCCCGTCAGCCCGTTGCGGCGAGCCGTGTTCAGCTCGCGCCGAACCGCCGCCGGCACGGGCCTCCGGAACGCCTCCTCCAGCAACGAGACCTGCCGCCGGAGCGGGTCCGCCTCGGGCAGGGCTCCGCAGAAGCCGCGGAGCTCGCGCAGGGCGTAGGCCTGGGCCACGGTGAGCGCCGGGCTGTGCTTCTGCACGGCGCGCCGGTGCTCGGCCTCCGCCGCGAAGGTCTGCAACGCCGCCCCCACCGTGGCGTTGTAGCCCGCGGGCAGGAGCGTGGCGGGCTCCTCCGGGGCGCAGCGGATGGCGCCCAGCGCCGTCGGCATGTCCTTTGAGATGACCTGCCCGGCGCCGTCGAGCAGCATCAGCTGCTGGTACTCGCCCGCCTGGCAGAAGAGGTACGCGCCGGCCCGGGCGGGCGCCTCGCGGCCGGTCCGGATGCCGTCGGGCAGGTTGCGGATGCGCTCGAACTCCTCGGGATCGTCGCGCAGCAGGCGGCGCAGCAGCTCCTCGGCCTCGTTCAGGTCCACCAGGTCGCCGCCGCCCTCCTCGATGGCGCCGATCCGCCCGGCATCGCCGCCGTAGATGGCGAACATGGCCTCCTCGTTCAGCGTCTCGGTCCTGTCGAGGATGGCGGAATCCTCGCCGATCGTATCGTGGATCTCTTTGATGCGCTGTTTGAGGACGTTCTGCAGACCCAGCTGCGCCTCGAGCTGCGTCTCGGGCAGGAAGTTGAAGCCCCAGATCCGCTCGTTCTCGGAGCCGATCCGGTCGATGCGGCCGAAGCGCTGGATCAGCCGCACCGGGTTCCAGTGGAGGTCGTAGTTCACCACCACGTCGCAATCCTGCAGGTTGAGGCCCTCGGACATGACGTCGGTGGCGATCAGCAGGCGCACTTCGTCCTGCACGGCCACGCGGATCTGCGGGTTGGCGCGGGGTGCAAAGCGGGCGGCCACCTGCGCCTTGTTCTTGTCGTTGCCGTAGACGCTCTCCACATCCTGCGCCTTGCCGCCGTCGCTCAGCGCGTCGTAGAGGTAGCGGGCGGTGTCGGCGTACTGGGTGAAGATGAGCGCCTTGCCGGTCTTCTGCGGGATGCCGCTCCGCAGCCGGGACTTCAGCTCCTGCAGCTTGGCGTCGGTCTCGGGTCCGATGGGCGCCACCAGCTCCAGCATCCGCCGGATCAGCGCCCGGTCGGCCTCCAGGTCGCGCCGCAGGCGGGGCGCGTCGAAGTCGGCCAGGGCGTAGCGGCCCGAGGCGGCGCGCAGGGCGTCCATCAGGTCCAGGTCGTCGGCCTGGTCGGCGTCGTAGAGCAGCCCCTGCGCCGCGTCGCCCGCGGGCACGAAGCCCTGCTCCATGGCCGCCAGGAAGGCGCCGTGGATGCCCTCCAGCCGCTGGAGCGTGGCGCGGAAGGCCTGCACGCTCGACTCGAACCGCTTGAAGAGCATCACGCGGATGAGCCCGCGCAGGTTCATTCCGGCGCGCTGCAGGTCGCGGTAGGGGCTGGACTTCCTGCTCTCGGGCAGCACGTAGTGCCAGAGGCCGTACCGGGCGTAGGTGAGCGCCTCGGCCGGGCCCTGCGCCCCGACGGGCGGCGCCAGCCAGTTCCGTATCTGCTGGTAGAGCCCGGCGTAGGTCGCCTCGATGCTGTAGGCCACGGTCTCCAGCTCGCGCCGGGGGAAGAACTGCCGCCGCCCGCCCACGCGCACGTAGGCCCGCTGCCTGCCGTCGAGGTAGGGCTGCAGCCGGGCCTCGGGCAGTTCGCGCAGGGGCGTGTTTGAGCCCTCGGCGAAGCCGTAGTTGCGGAGGATGTCGCGCCGGGTCCGGCGGATCAGCACGTGGCGCAGGAGGTCCTGCAGCCGCCGCTGCCCCTTCTCCACCGCCTTGAAGTACTCCTTCAGGTTCGGCGGGTCCACGGGCAGCTCGGTGATGTCGTCCGGGTGGAAGAGCTTGAGCTGGTTGTAGACATCCATGGCCGACTTGTCGCGCGGGGTGGCCGTGAGCAGGCAGACCCGGCGCCCGGCGCGGGCCAGGTAGGTCTGGAGCGCCTCGTACCGCTGCGAGGCGTGGCTGCGGAAGTTGTGGCTCTCGTCCACCAGCACGAAGTCGCGGTCGCGGTACTGCACCTTGTCGAGGACGCCCGAGCCCTGCGAGAGGAAGCCCATGGAGAGCACCTGCGCGTTGAGCTGGTAGGTCTCGTTGTAGGCCTCCCACATGTCGACCAGCGACCGGGGGCAGAGGATGAGCGCCCGGCGCCGCTCGGTCCGCTCGAAGTGCTTGACGATGGCCGCGCCCACGAAGCTCTTGCCCAGGCCCACCACGTCGGAGACGAAGGCGCCGCCCCGGTCCCGGATGGTCTGGATGGTCTGCCGCACGGCGTCGACCTGGAAGTCGGCCAGCGCCCGGGTGATCTCGTCGTCCCAGAGCACGCCGTCGCCGCCCCGGCCTTCGAGCCGGTCGCCCACCAGGGCGAAGAGCGACTTCATGTAGATATCGTACGGCCGCACCTGCACGGCCGCCCAGCAGGCCCGGAGCTGCTCCAGCAGGAGCTGGTCGAAGGGGAAGGCCTCCTCCCAGAGCCGGTCGAACCAGGCGGCGAGCTGGGCGTGGTTCTCGGCTCCGTGCACCACCACGTTGAGCTCGGAGTTGTGGGTGAGGCCCGAGAGGCTCAGGTTGGAGGAGCCGACGATGGCCACGCCGGGCTCGTAGCGGCCGGGGCCGTAGTCGAAGATGTAGGCCTTGGCGTGGAGCCGCCCCCTGGTGTAGACGCGCACCTCCAGCCGCCCCTGCTCGATGAGCCGCATGAGCGTCTGCACCAGGCTCTCGGCGCCGTCGGTCTGCTCCATGAGCTCGGCGGATCGGCCGATGGCGGCGGCGGTCTCCCGGGCGCGTTCCTCCTGCTCCACGCCGCGCAGGTAGCGCTCGCGGTCGGCGGCGGCGCGCACCGGGGCCAGCCGCCCGGCGGCCTCGGCGAGCTGCTCCAGCGTCTCGCGGCTCCCCGTGTTGCCGATGAGGAGCCGCACGCGCCCCACGCCCTCCAGCTTCTCGTGGATCGCCTCGAAGCCGGAGAGGAAGAAGTAGCCCACGGCGAACCGCGCCGCGTCCGACGTGGCCAGGATGTCGTTGATATGGTCGGCCAGCCTCTGGTCGCGGTTATCGATGATGTCGTGGGGCACGGGGGCGGACCTCCCTAGAGACCGTAGAGCGCTTCCACGCGGGCGTTGATCTCCCGCTCCCAGGCCTCGCACTCCACGCCGCGGGCATCGACGCAGCGTCGCGCCAGGTCGGCGATGGCCGCCCGGTCGGCCTCGGAAGCCTCGGGGATGGGCAGGCGCTGTAAGTTGACCCACTGCAGCATGACGCGGCCGCGCTTGCCTGCGTCGCCAAGCACGGCACAGCAGGAGCTAGTGTATGCCCAGGCATCGGCGGAGTTGAGCACGCCGAGGAGGTACAGGTCGTCCGTGGGAATAACGAAGCCCTTATTGTTCGTATATATCCCGCCTGCGGCGTCATACGCAAATCGCTGCTCTAATGCTATTTCTGGGTAGAGGATTTTAGGCTGATCGAAGAGACCATAGTAGGAGCACGCCCGTAGCTCCCACCAATGGCTGCCCTGATCCTGGCGAGCCCGCAGTCGATCCTCCCACTGGCAGAGGTGGGCCATCACGGCGGAATGGCGCACCATGTCCACTCCAATGGCGGTCGTGATCAACCATCGGTCGTGGTTCTCTGCAGCCCAGCGCCGGATGTCCCGCCCGAGTAGCAAGGGCTTGATGATCTCGTCGTTGCGGGGGTCGGACTCGACCAGCTCGCGCCGTTTCGCGCCGTCGATGACGAATGCCGCGTTCAGGCCCGTCAGCACGCCTCGGTAGACTTGGCCACCGATGTACTCGCCCAGCGACGGGCCGGACCCGTCCATCTTGCGTAGCCGATCGGCGGTCTCGGATCCTGCCAACGTCCATCGTTCGCCGGCCAGCGCGCCCGCCGGCAGAGGGCGACCGAGCATCGTGTTCAGCGCCGCCACATCGGGATACGGCGGCTTAAGCGTAGTGACCTGTGTGTATATCGCGGAGCCGTCAGGACTGCCCTTCGACGCGATGAAGATCATCGGGAAGGTCGCAGCCGCCGCGAACACTGGTAGCTCACCAAAATCTGTGACGCGCCCAACCCGGCACGTCTCGGCGATGTACCTTCGTAGCTTGGCGCCGTAGGCTGCTCGGAACCACTTGTTTGAACTGATGTAGGCCAGAACGCCGCCGGTCAGCAGCACCTGCACGCCACGCATGTAGAAGTACGTGTAGAGGTCGGCGGTGCCGCAGTGCAACTCCCCATACACTGCCTTGAGCGCGGGTTTCTGGTCCGAGATGAGCTCCTGCCGCACATACGGCGGGTTGGCGACAACGATGTCGAAACCGCCGTTGCCGTCGGCGAAGACCTCGGCGAACTCGACGAACCAGTTGAGCCCCGCGGAGGCCGCGCCGCCGCCAAGAGCCGCCTCGATCTGTTCGCGGGCCGCGCGGACCGCCGCGCCGGCCGTGGCCTTGGGGCCCGGCTCCGAGGCCTTGAGGTACTCCGCCTTGGCTCGTGCGTAGTCCTCCACCACGCCGTGGAAGAGGGCGAGGTGGCCCGAGGCTATGGCCTGCGGGTCGGGGCCGGTGAGGCTGTTGCCCTGCCGAATCTTGAAGTCCAGGTTGGGCAGCGGCGGCGGCGTCTCGTCGGCGCCTGCGGCGTACTCAACGGCCAGCGTGAGCCAGAGGCGCAGGCAGGTGATGTTCACGGCGGTGGGGTCCAGGTCCACGCCGTAGAGGTTGCGCCCGATGATCTGCAACTTGCGGTCGTAGACCTCCTGCGCGCCCACCTTGTGCGCCACGAAGAGCGCGTCGCGGAGGTCCAGCAGCTCGTGCAGCATCCCCAGCAGGTAGGCGCCGCTTCCGCAGGCGGGGTCGCAGACGCGCAGGTCGGACAGGGCGGCGAGGACCCTCTCGATGTGGCCGATTGCGCTGGGGTCGTGGTCGTAGACGAAGGCCCGCGCCGCTTCCTCGGTCTGGCCCGTCCGCGCCACCAGGTGGCCCACCAGCGCCTCGCGGCACATGTAGGAGACGATGGGCTTGGGCGTGTAGTAGCTGCCGGAGCCGTGGCGGTCGGTGATGAGCCGCTCGAAGATGGTGCCCAGCATCTCCGGGTCGATGGCCACTTCCTGGTCCAGCGTGGTGCTTTCGGTGATGGTGAAGTTGTAGCCGGCGTAGAGGTCCAGGATGTCCCAGACGGCCTCGTCGGGCACGCCGGGGGCGCGGTTCAGTTCCGCCTCGGTCTCGGCGAAGAGGCCGCCGTTGAGGAACGGTACGTGGCCGATGAGGTCCGTGAGGATGCCCCCGCCGTTGATGCCCACCAGGTCGGCGCCGTGGGGCGTGTTGAGGCCCGAGAAGAAGAGGAGCCGCAGCCGGGAGGCGTAGAAGCCCTCGGGGACGGGGCGCTTGAGGTAGTCGCGGCGGAGGGCCTGCAGGTAGTCGCGGTCCTCGCCGAAGCGGAGCCAGCCCTTCTTCTCGATGAAGGCCACGAACATGAGCCGGTTGAAGAGGTGCTGGGTAAAGAGGCGACGCGCCGCGTCCTCCTCATCGCCTTCGCCGAAACCGGTGACGAGGTCCGAGACCTTGCGGAAGACGGCCTCATACTCCTTGTAGAACCCGTCCGTGACGGCCTGCACGTCGAAGGCCCTGTCATGGGCCGCCTGGATGGCCGCGGCGTCGGCGGCCTCGCCGATCTTCGCGATGGCGATCGCCTGCAGGCGGTCCACGGCGGTGCGCCCGGTCTGGCAGGCCACGGCCATGCGGCGAAGGAGCGGCTTGGCCGCATCGCCGGCGACGTAGCGGGCGTTCACGAGGCGCCACTGGTCCATGGAGCGGTTGGAGAAGACGAAGAGGGCGCGGAGCGTGGGGTCGTCGTCGAGCATGCGGGTCACAGCGTCGCGCTCGGCCTTGACGCTCAGCCTCTCGTCGGTCAAGGGGAACCAGATGACCCTGAAGCCGTTGTGCTCGGCCACGCTCCGGGGCAGCGGGGCACCCTCAGGCAGGCCCGTGCAGGGCATGGCTTCGTCATCGTGGCCGTAGCCGAGCACGCCACAGAACAGGCGCCGCAGGGCCTCCGGGCCGTCGAGCCCCTCAAGCGCCTGCTGGAGGTTGCGCTTCTCGGTCCGCTCGGGCGCAACCTGCGGCAGCGGCGCGGCTCCCGCGGGCCGAACGGCGCACTGATGCGTGGCGGGGTCGTAGGGGTCGGGGTTGAGGCAGATCTCGGTCACGCCATCGACGCGGATGAGGACGCACTCCTGCGTCAGGCGGCTCGCGACGTCACATGCGAGCCGCCGAACATCGTCAATGTATTCGCTCAGCCCTGCGCTGTTGGTGCTACCCATCACGGCCGAGCACGCCTCGCTGGCCATCGTCCCATCGTTGGCCATGTAGTCGCCCACCGTGGGCCGCATGCCGGCAAGGCCGTCGGCGTCAAGCGTGGTCCCGCCGAACCATCTGGCGATCAGCCGGCGCACTTCCTGCAGCACAACCTGGCGCACAGGTTCCGGCAGGGGCAGAGTGCATCGGCACTTAGTGGGAACAAGCAACTCAACGGAGTGTTGGTACCGGATGACCGACGGCTGTGTCGACATAAACCTCTCCTGAACCGGTGCGCTGAGGACTACCACCTAACTATAGCGCACCAAGCCGGACACCTCATCGCAGCGCCGGGAGCTTGACCACGGCCTCGACGTAGGGCGCCAGGTCGCGCACGTAGCCGCCCTGGATGACCCCTACGTAGAACTGGACGCCGCGCTGCCGGGTGGCCTGGCACTGGTCGGGCGTGGGCCGGCCGGTGTAGCCGTCGGTGAGGATGACGGCCCTGCGCGGCGTCTTGGCCCGGGGCAGGCCCAGCAGGTGATCGTAGACGCACTGGATATCGGTGCCGCCCGTGGTCCGCACCCGGCCGGCGGCGAAGTCCTGCCTGGTGACCTCGGCGACCATGGTGCTGAAGAGCCGCACGTCAATGCTGCCGTCGCGCACCAGCGGACCCAGGGCGCTGAGGAGCCAGGGCAAGTCCGCAGACATCGACCCGCTCACATCCAGGTAGACGAACGCCGAAGCCGACGGCCTCAGGCGCGGGGCCGGGCGCACCACAGCGTCCTGGTAGAGCAGTTGATCGGTGTCCCACAGCTCGCCCTTGGCGGCTATGGTTCGGTCGCGGGCGGTGGGCTCGAACGTCATGCGCTCAAACGTCCGCGGCTGGACCTCCCACGAGAGGGGTCCGTTGCGCTTACCGGAGGTGATGCCGGCGCGGCGCAGCAGGTCGCGCAGGGCCTCCAGGAACGAGGCTCGGGGCGGCTTCGGCTTGCCGAGGAGGAGCTCCTGCAGCTCTCGGAGGCCCAGCCCGGCCGCGCGGCTCAGCCCCTCCTGCGGCCACCTGGCCACGGCCTGTCCCAGCGCCGAGGAGACGAGTGGATCGCGCACGGCCGCCTCATCGGCCGGTCCGGACCCGTTGGGCCCGCTATGGTCGCCGAGGAGCGGCGGCTCGGATTCGCCGGCGCCCTCCGCGCCGTCGAACAGGGCGCGCACGTCGTCATAGGTCACCATGGAGGGAGAGCCTGCGGCGGAGGGCTCCTTGCCATAGAGCAGCCGCATCACGGCCGGCTCCCCCGGCCGTGCGGCGAAGGGAAGCACGCGGCGCGACAGATGCCAGCCCACCGGCGGCCGAAGGATGCGGTCGGGGAAGAGATCGGCCGAGTAGAGGCTGGTGAAGAGGTCGGTGTAGGCAGGCTCGGGAAACTGGCGGCAGAGGAGGGAGTTGATGACCGCGTCCATGACGATGTTGTCCACGTCGGTGACGCGGGGCCACAGGCGCGTGTGGCCCAGCAGCACGTGGTAGAGCTCATGCATGATGAGCATGAAGAGCCGCTCGTCCGTGGCGCAGTGCTCCTCGATGAAGTCCGGGTTCACGAGCAATCGCGGCTGCGGGCCGGTCTCCACGGCGGCCGTCGCGCATCGGTCGTCGGCCACCACGTCGACGAGCGAGAGGAGCGTGAGCATCTCATAGCGGCCGGCCGGCAGGACGGACATGACGCGGGCGCGCATGCGCTGCGCTGCCTCGAGCCTCTCGGCTTCGGTAGTCACGGTGGCGCTCATGCCTGCACCTGACCCAGGGCCACGGGCGTGCAGGGCGCGATGGGCTCGGGGATACGCACTACGCGGCCGAACAACCGGTCCCAGGTGAGAACGGGAGGGCGGTCGCGCAGGACCATCGAGCCCGTCAGCCGCGACAGCACGGCCACGCTCAGGGCGAGGTCGGTGCAGATGGGCACGTTCTCGAGGCCTGGCGCGCTCCCAGCGTCGGCGGCATGCACGATGTCGAGCCGGGCCGCGGCATCGCAGATGGCCTGCTGATCGCAGCCTACGCCGGCGGCCGCGTCGAGGAACCGTTGGACATCACACGAGAAGGCCTCGCGAACTGCGAAGAACAGCGCGTGAGGCGTCTTCGCGCCGCCGGGTACCAACCCGGCGGCCAGACAAGCGTAGTCGAGGTTGAAGCCACAGCCCATCCCATGCAGGTCCACGTTCGTATAGGGCCTGGCGTGCGGCTCGCTCCCCCCGCCCCACCGCGGGTAGGACCCTCCATGACACATTACACTGCCTCCTTCGCGGAGCCCGTTCGTCCGCGGCGTAGCCAACGCAGAACCCTCGATGCGGCGCTCACACCCGCACCGGATCCCAGGTTGCGCTTGTGCAGGGCACGATAGGCTCGGGAATCCGCACGACGCGGCCGAACAGCTGGGCCCAGGTGAGGACGGGAGGGCGGTCGCGCAGGACCATGGATCCCGTGTGACGGGACAGCACAGCCACCGTCAGGGCTACGTCGGTGCAGATCAGCACGCCATCGTGGAGGAACGCATGTTCAGTATCGACGACGTGGACGATGCCAAGCCGGGACGCGGCCTCGCTGATCGCCTGCTGATCGCAGCCGATGCCGGCGGCCGCATCGAGAAACTTCCGGACATCACCCGAGAAAGTATCGCGGACCAGCTGATTCATTTCGGAATGTGTCTTTGCGCCGGCGGGCACCAGCCCGGCGGCCAGGCAGGCGTAGGCCAGGCAGAAGCGCGGTGTGCGCCGATGAAGGTCGACGCTGTAGTAGGGCCTCGGCAGGAAGCTGTGCGTGAAGAATGGCAACCCGGCCATCACTGTGCCTCCTGTGAAGGGGTGTCGCAGCCGCATCGCAGGCGGTCCCATTGCTGCTCGAAATCGCTGCGGACCGCCCCCGGCGGGATGCCGGCGTTACCGACGACGAGCAGCCGGTTCAGGACATTGATGAGGTAGGCGGTCGCCAGCGTACCGGCGGCCAGGCCGTGCTCGAGCAGATCGTCATTCATCTTCTGGGCCCTCAAGTAGACTGAACGCGGCACCACTCCGGACTCGGTGGGAGCCGTGCCCGCAAACCCGAAGGAGACCGGAGCGACCCAAGCGGCCAGGGCCTCCCATGCCGTGGCGTGGAGGTGGCGGTCATGGCGGCAGGCCTCGTACATGGCCACGGCGGCGGGGAGCTTGCGTGCGTCCGGCGCCGAGCCGGCCAGACCGTCCAGGATCACCCGCGAGAGGGTGTCGTCGTCCATATCGTCGCGGCGGGCCACGGCCTCGAGGGCCCGGTCCAGCGGGTCCGTGATGGCCAGGATGGTGCGCCAGGGGTTGCGCTCGTCAAGCTGGGCGAGGGCCCAAGCCTGCCGGTGCGCGCCGAGCAGGTGGGCGGGGTCGGGCCCGGCGCCTGCGGCGATCTGCGGCAGGCTGTGGTTCAGCGACAGGAGGGCGGAGGTGTTCCAGTCCACGAGGAGCGCTTGCTCATCATCGACGGCGATGCCCAGCAGGGCGATGCGGGCGGCGTGTACCGCCAGGATGTTGCGGTGGATCATGGTGGCCCGGCGTGCGGAGATGGTGAGGCCCTTGCGGGCCAGTTGACTGACCACGGTGATGACGTAGTCGGTGAGGGCGGCCGGGGCGGCGCCTCGGAGGGCCTCCAGATGCCCCTCGGCGCGGGCCACCAGGGCGGCGGGCGGCGTGGCGAAGGGGTGCTCCCCGGCGTACTGGTCGTTGAGCACGGCGCGCTGCTCGGCGGGCGACAGGTCCGACCAGCCGGGCACGGTGATGAGGAACGCGAAGCGGTCGGCCAGCGCCGGGTCGAGCGTTTCGGCGCCCAGGTAGAGGTCCGGCGCGTCGGCGGCCTGCTCGGCGGTGGGGGGCGGGTTCATGGCGGCCCATCGGTAGCGGAGCCGCTCCAGCTCGATGCCCTGC
>CAISJD010000073.1 GCA_903885605.1 uncultured Chthonomonas sp.
CCTGCCAGTTCCTGGCCTGGTTCCAGGCCATCGACCGGATGTGGTTCTGCGGCGGAGCCCTGTCACAACTGGACGAGTTGCTGCGCCCCTACTACGAGGCCGACCTCGCCGCCGGGCGCACGAACCCAGAGCACGCCACCTGGTGCTTCGCGGCCCTCTTCTTCAACGACACGCACTACTCGCAGATTGGCGGCCCGCATCCGGTCGACGGCCACGACGTGACCAGCCCGGTCTCGTTCCTGCTCCTCGAGGCCGCCCACCGCCTGCGCATCCCCAGCAACCTCGGCGTGCGCGTCCATCCGGGCCTCGATCCCGCGCTCCTGCGCCGCTCCGTGGAGCAGAACTTCGAGGCCGGCACCGGCGCCTGCTACCCCTGCTCCGACGGCCTCGACCCCGGCTACGCCCGCAACGGCGTGCCGATGTCCTTGGCCCGGATGCGCGCCAAGGTGGGCTGCAACTGGACCGCCCTGCCCGGCATCGAGTATTGCCTGCAGGACATTTGCCGCATCTGCCTCGTCTCGCCCCTGCTGCACGCCATGGAGGACCTGCGTGACGATCCTGCGCCGAGCATGGAGCGCCTCTGGGCCTCCTACGACGGCCACCTCGCCGCCGCCGTGGAGACCCTCAAGGAGGGCCTCGACTGGCACATGGCACACCATGCCGCCAACTGCCCTGAGCTCGTGCTGAACCTCTTCGCCCATGGTCCCGTAGAGCGCGGCCTCGACATGGCAGGCGGCGGCGTCGACATCTACCGTCTGACCACCGACGGCGTGGGTCTCGCCACCGTGGCCGACTCGCTGGCCGCCGTGGAGCGTCGCGTCTTCAGCGAGAGCCGCATCAGCTGGCAGGAGCTGCTGGAGGCGCTGGACGCAGACTTCGACGGCTTCGAGCGCGTCCACTCCCTGCTCCGTGGCGGCCCACGGTACGGCGCAGGCGGCTCCCGGGCCGACGAGTGGGCGGCGCGCGTGGCGGCCCTCTTCACCAAGCTCGTCCGCGAGACGCCCACGCCCGGCGGCTACACCGTGCTCCCGGGCCTCTTCTCCCACGGCGTCGTGCGCGAACTGGGCCGGAACCTGGGCGCCACGCCCAACGGCCGCCGCGCCGGCGGGCCAATCTCCCACAGCGCCGATCCAGACCCCGGGTTCATGGCCGGCGGCGCGGCCCCCACGGCCAAAGCGGCCGCCGTGGCGCTGGTCCAGCCCGGGTGGGGCAACACCACCCCGCTTCAACTCGATGTGGACCTGGGCACTGCCCGTGCCGCCGGGGGCATCGAGGCTGTCGAGGCCCTCATCCGCGCGCACAACCAGATGGGCGGGACGCTCGTCAACCTGAACGTGCTATCAAAAGAGCAGTTGCTGGCCGCGCACGCCGACCCGAGCCTCTACCCGGACCTCGTCGTGCGCGTCACCGGCTACAGCGCCTACTTCCGCTCGCTGTCGCCCGAGTACCGGCAGCAGGTGGTGGATCGCATCCTGGCCGAGGCTTAGGCCGGAAGGGCGGGCGATGTCCCTATTCAGGCTCAATGCCGACTACGATCTCCAGGGCGACCAGCCGGTTGCCGTGGAGCAACTCTGCGCCGGCATCGCCGGCGGCAGTCCGCACCAGACCCTCCTCGGCGCCACCGGCACGGGCAAGACCTTCACCATCGCCAACGTCATCGCCCGGCTGGACCGGCCCGCCCTCGTCATCGCCCACAACAAGACCCTGGCCGCCCAGCTCTGCGCCGAGTTCCGCGACTTCTTCCCGGACAACGCGGTTGAGTACTTCGTCTCGTACTACGACTACTACCAGCCCGAAGCCTACATCCCGCAGACCGACACCTACATCGAGAAGGATTCCCAGATCAACGAGGAGATCGACCGCCTCCGCCACTCGGCGACCCAGGCCGTGCTGGAGCGCCGCGACGTCATCATCGTGGCCTCGGTCTCCTGCATCTACGGCCTCGGTTCGCCCGAGGAGTACCGCAACATCGTCTGCAGCTTCACCCGAGGGGCGCCCTCGGTGCGCGACGAGGCGCTCATGCGGCTCATCGATATGCAGTTCACGCGGAACAACTACGAGCTGCAGCGCGGCACCTTCCGGGTGCGCGGCGACGTGCTCGAGATCCAGCCCATCGACGAGGAGATCATCATCCGCGTCGAGTACTTCGGCGACGAGGTCGAGCGCATCACCACCGTGAACCCCGTGACGGGCGAGGTGACCGGCGTCCGCAACGAGGTGACGATCTTCCCCGCCAGCCACTTCGTCACCACCGCGGAGCGGCTCCAGTCGGCCGTGGAGACCATTGAGGAGGAACTGAAGGAGCGCATCGAGTACTTCACCGGCCGCGGCAAGCTCCTCGAGGCCCAGCGGATCGAGCAACGGACGCGCTTCGACCTGGAGATGATGCGCGAGGTCGGCTACTGCTCCGGCATCGAGAACTACTCGCGCCACATGGACGGCCGCGAGCCGGGCACGCCGCCCAGCACGCTGCTCGACTACTTCCCGCCGGACTTCCTCACCTTCGTGGACGAATCTCACCAGACCGTGCCCCAGCTCCGCGCCATGTACCACGGCGACAAGGTGCGGAAGGACACGCTCATCGAGTATGGCTTCCGCCTCCCCTCCGCCGCGGACAATCGCCCGCTAAAGTTCCACGAGTGGTCCGAGCGCGTGAAGCAGGTGGTCTATGTCTCGGCCACGCCGGGGCCCTATGAGCGCAACTGCAGCACAGCCATCGTGGAGCAGATCATCCGGCCCACCGGACTGGTCGACCCCGAGGTGCTGGTTCGGCCCACCACGGGCCAGATCGACGACCTGATCGCCGAGATCGGGCGCCGCACCGATCGAGGCGAGCGCACCCTGGTCACCACCCTCACGCGGAAGATGGCCGAGGACCTGACGGTCTACCTGCAGGAGCTCGGCGTCAAGGTCCAGTACCTCCACTTCGGCGTGAAGACCATGGAGCGCGCCGAAATCCTTCGCGACCTGCGTAGCGGCGTGCACGACGTGATCGTGGGCATCAACCTCCTCCGCGAGGGGCTCGACCTGCCCGAGGTGACGCTGGTCGCCATCCTGGATGCCGACAAGGAGGGCTTCCTCCGCTCCGAGACCTCGCTCATCCAGACCATCGGCCGCGCAGCGCGCAACGTCAGCGGTCAGGTGATCATGTACGCCGACAGCGTCACCGGATCCATGGCCCGCGCCATCGACGAGACCAACCGCCGCCGCCTCATCCAGGTCGCCTACAACGAGGAGCACGGCA
>CAISJD010000074.1 GCA_903885605.1 uncultured Chthonomonas sp.
AGGCGGTGCAGCTCGTGGCCGATGCAGTAGTGCGGGCGCGAGCCGGCATCAAGGACCCGAGCCGGCCAGTCGGCTCGTTCATCTTCCTCGGGCCTACGGGTGTGGGCAAGACCGAGCTGGCGCGCGCGCTGGCCAAGTCGCTCTTCGATAGCGAGGAGCACATGGTACGCATCGACATGTCCGAGTATATGGAGAAGCACACCGTGTCGCGGCTGATCGGCGCGCCTCCCGGCTATGTGGGCTACGACGAGGGGGGGCAACTGACCGAGGCGGTGCGGCGGCGGCCCTACGCGGTCATCCTGTTCGACGAGTTTGAGAAGGCGCACTCCGACGTGTGGAACGTGCTGCTTCAGCTCCTGGACGACGGCCGGCTGACCGATGCCCAGGGGCGCACGGTGGACTTCAAGAACACCATTGTCATCATGACCAGCAACATCGGCTCGCAATACCTGATCGACGGCATCGGTGCGGACGGCATCACCAGCGAGCACGCACGCAAGCAGGTGATGGCCGAACTGCGCGCCCACTGCCGTCCCGAGTTCCTGAACCGCGTGGACGACGTGGTCGTCTTCACGCCGCTGAGCAGGAGCCAACTGGCGCGGATCGTCGACCTTCAGGTCGACCTGTTGCGTCGACGCCTTGCCGATCAGGGCGTGGCGATCACGCTCACCGACGTAGCCCGGGCCTACTTCGCCGACGCGGGATACGATCCCGTCTACGGCGCAAGGCCCCTGCGCCGCCTGATCCAGCGCTCCCTGGAGACACAGATCGGCCGGCGGCTGCTGGCCGGCGACGTCGGGCGCGGCGACACTGTGGTGGTGGATGCTGCCGAAGGGAAGCTGACCATCACCGTCGAGGCAGAGGCTTCGAGTAGCCCTGCCGACTGACCAACCATGCCGGGACGCCCCGGCAGACCATGAAGGAGGAGACAGATGGCAACCTGGTACCCGTTCCGAGATGTCGATGCCATCCGGCGCGAGATTGACCGCGTCTTCGCGGGCCTCGAGCCGGGGCGAAGCGGTTGGGCGCGCGGCGCGTTCCTTCCCGGACGATCAGCCCGTGCCTATCCGCTGACCAACCTTGCGGAAGATGCCGACAACGTCTACGTGCACGCATTGGCGCCCGGCATCGATCCCGAGGGTCTCGACATCACCGTGCTTCGCAACACGCTGACCATCTCGGGCGCCAAGCTCGGGCCCGAGGGCGTGAAGGCGGAGCAGTTCCACCGCAACGAGCGCGCGGCCGGCCGCTTCGTCCGGACCGTCGAGCTTCCCGTCGAGGTGCAGGCCGATCAGGTCACCGCGTCCTACACGGACGGCGTGCTCTCCATCACGCTGCCCAAGGCCGAGATCGCCAAGCCGCGCCAGATCCAGGTCGCCGTGCGCTGATGCCGCGGCCAGAGAGCATGACAGGAGGAACGAAGATGGCTGAGAACACGATCGCAACCCAGGGCGCGGAGCCCGAAGCGCCGGCGCTGCAGGAGCCCACGCGGGCGCAGGAGCAGTACGTCGCGCCGCCTGTTGACATCTACGAGGAGGCCGATCACCTCGTCCTCGTCGCGGACATGCCGGGTGTCGCGAAGGAGGGTCTGACCGTCCAGGTGAAGAACGGCGTCCTATCGATCGAGGGCCACGTGACGGAGAGGCTGGCCGGCACGAGCCTTTACCGTGAGTTCGACCTGGTGAGCTTTTTCCGCGAGTTCCGGATTTCGGATGTGTTCGACACCGACCGCATCCGGGCGGAACTGAAGCACGGCGTCCTGCGGCTGACGCTTCCCAAGCCCGAGCAGCAGAAGCCGCGCCAAATCCCGGTCCAGGTGATCTAGGTCACGGCGTACTTGAACCGGCGGCCCCTTCACGTGTGTGCGAAGGGGCCGCCTCACCCTACGGCGCCGGCGACCCGGCCAGCGTGTCGTCCAGGATGGCGGCGACGTCGGCGATGCTCACGGCCGTCATGATCCGTTCACGCGCCGCGGACGCCCCGGGCAGGCCCCTCACGTAGCGGGGCAATTGGCCGCGCAGGTGGATCACGGCGAACCGCTCGCCCATGATCTCCGCGAGGCCCGTGACGTGCTCCAGCGCCGTCGCGCGCCGCTCGGCGTGGGATGGCGCTGGGGGGATGGTCCCGGACGTCAGGTACGCCACGATGTCGCGTAGCGCCCATGGATTGCCGATAGCGGCGCGGCCGACCATGACGCCATGGCAGCCGGTCTCCCGGAGCATCCTCACGGCATCGTCGGGGGCGCGCACGTCGCCGTTGCCGATGATCGGCACGTCCAGCGCCTCGCGCATCCCGGTGATCCATCGCCAGTCCGCCGAGCCCTCGAAGCCCTGCTGGGCCGTGCGAGCGTGGAGCGTCAGGGCTCGCACGCCGCGCCGCGTCATCTCCAGGGCGAGCGGCGCGGCGGTAAGCTCCGATGCCGACCATCCCGCGCGGAGCTTCACGGTCACGGGAACGCTCACCGCGCCGACGACCGCGTCGACGATGGCCAGGGCCGTGTTCGCGTCGCGGAGCAGGGCGGCGCCGGCGCCCTGTCGGCAGACCTTGGGCACCCAGCAACCCATGTTGATGTCGATGATATCAGCGCCGTTGGCTTCGGCGGCACGGGCGGCCTCGCCCATGTACACGGGGCTCGAGCCGAAGAGCTGGACCGACAGCGGACGCTCCTCCTGGGTCCACCGGAGCATGCGGGCCGCCCGCGCGCTCCCGTGGTGCAGGGCGGAGACGCTCATCTGCTCGGTGCAGGCAAGGCCGATGCCGCCCACGCGCTTGGCGATGCGGCGGTAGGGCGCGTTCGTGACATCCGCCATGGGGGCGAGCACCACCGGCGGATCGATCATGACCGGGCCGATAGCAAAGCGAGGAGCCCCGTTGCGCAGGGGCTCCTGGTCGGTCCGTGTCGGCGTATCGGGGATGTCAGGCAGCAGGGCTATTCTCCGGCCCGGTCCGCGCGGACATGCTCGGACGAGTAGTTCGGCGGCTCCTTGGTGATCCAGACATCATGCACGTGGCTTTCGCGTAGGCTGGCGCCGGTGATGCGGACAAAGCTGGCCCGCGCCTGAAGCTGCGGCAGCGTGTGCGCGCCGAGGTAGCCCATGCCGGAGCGTATACCGCCCAGCATCTGGTGGATCGTGTCGCAGACCGCACCCTTATACGGCACGCGGCCTTCCACCCCCTCGGGCACGAAGCGGGTCTGGCTGTCCTGCCCGTACCGGTCGCTGGAGCCTTCGCGCATGGCCGATTCCGAACCCATGCCCCGGTAGTCCTTGTAGGCGCGGCCCTGGTAGAGGATCGTCTCGCCGGGAGCCTCGTCGGTGCCCGCGAGCATGTTGCCCACCATGACCGCGGCGGCGCCGGCCGCAAGGGCCTTCACCGCGTCGCCCGAGAAGCGGATGCCTCCGTCGGCAATGACCGGGATGTTGGACTTGGCAGCCTCGCGGGCGCAATCCACCACCGCCGTCAGCTGTGGAACGCCCACGCCCGAGACCACTCGAGTGGTGCAGATGCTCCCCGCGCCGAGCCCGATCCGGATGCCGTTGGAGCCCGCGTCGATGAGCGCCCGGGCGCCCTTGCGGGTCGCCACATTCCCGCCGATCACGGGCAGGTCCGGGAAGGCCTTCTTCACGGCGGCCACGGCGTCAAGCACACCCTTGCTCTGGCCATGGGCGGCATCGACCACCACGAAATCGACGCCGGCCTCGCGGAGTGCGCCCGCGCGCTTCACCGGGTCCCGTAGCGGGCCGATGGCGGCGCCCACGCGGAGGCGGCCGTTGCTGTCCTTGGTGGCCATGGGATGGTCGCGAATCTTCTGGATATCCTTGATCGTGATGAGGCCGAGCAGGCGGAACCTGTCATCCACGATGGGCAGCTTCTCGATGCGGTGGACCTGCAGAATCTCCTGTGCGCGCTCCAGGCTGGTGCCGTCCGGCGCCGTGAAGAGGCGCTCGCGGGGCGTCATGAGCGACGTGATGGTGCGGCTCATGTCGGTCTCAAACCGGATGTCGCGGTTGGTCAGGATGCCCATCAGGGTGCCGTCCGGCTGGCAGACCGGCACACCGGAGATGTGGTACCGTTCCATAAGCTCCAGGGCATCGGCGATAGTCCTGTCCGGAGGGAGGCTGATTGGGTTCACAATGATGCCGTGCTCGGACCGCTTGACGCGATCGACCTCGGCCGCCTGCTGGGCGATGGGCATGTTCCGGTGGATCACGCCGATACCGCCCTCGCGGGCCATGGCGATGGCCATGCGGGATTCGGTGACCCGGTCCATGGGCGAGGAGATGATGGGCACACGCAACTCAATGTCGCAGGCGATTGTGCTTCGAGGATCGACCTCTGAAGGGGTGACGTCTGTATCGAGCGGCTCCAAGAGCACGTCGTCAAAACTAAGCCCGTCTCGAAGCACCAACTCGGTATCCGGCATGGCATCCCTCCCTGCGCCGGGACCCCGGGGGGGCGCCCGGACAATGGGTCATTATACACTAAGCCGACGGGCGGCCCGGGCTCGAAGGGGAGCGGACGCGGCCGGCAGATCGTATGAGGTTACCTATGAGCAGTACCAGTCACGACCCTAGATCACTGGTAACGGTGGATGCCGACGGCTTCCCCTGCGTGGAGTCGCCCGTCCTGCAGACCGAAGCCGGCACGCGGTACCTGACCGCACCGGGCATCGCCCTCCTATCCCGTCCCTCGTTCCGGCCGGAGGGCCTGGCGGGGTTCCTGGCGGGTTTCCAGGATGAGCTGGGCTTCGATAGCTACCTGGCCGATCCGGTGCCGCTCTCTCCCGGCGCGGGCATCTGCAAGGCGGCGGGGCAGCTCTGCTACCTCTCGTTCGGCCCCCGGCGGTCGATGAACGCGGACGGCGACCGGTACTTCGACAATATCCGCGAGTCCGGTCACGGCTCCGTCCTGGAGCACGCGAACTACTCGATGCTCATCTACGGCGTCTCGCGGAGCCTGACCCATGAACTGGTGCGTCATAGGGCCGGGTTCGCCTTCTCGCAGGTGAGCCAGCGCTACGTCTCTCCCGACCTCGTTCGGTTCGTCGAGAGGCCGGAGTTTCGGGCTATGCCGGAACTGCATGCGCTGTTCGAGGAGCGCATCGACCGGCTGGCGCAGGAGCACCTGAAGCTCTGCTCCGTGCTTTCGGAGCAGCAGACAGCCGGCGCGCAACTGCTGCACGGCGACTCGCGGACCGACGCGCGCAAGAAGCTGCAGCAGGCCGCCCGCGCAGCCCTGAGCAACGAGACCGAGGCGCCCATCATCGTGACGGGGAACGCCCGGGCATGGCGGCACTTCCTCGCCATGCGCGGCTCTGAGCACGCCGAGCTGGAAATCCGCGCACTGGCGGCGCTCATCTGGGCCTGTCTCGTCTCCCAGGATGCGCTACTCTTCGGCGACTTCCGGCTCGGCGCGGCTCAGGACGGCGCCTGGATCCTGACGACCCCGACGCCCAGGGTCTAGAAGCGGAGCGTCTGGATGATCTCCAGCGGCGTCTTGTTCCCGACGGCCAGCTGCAGGTAGTTCCAGCCGATCCCGGCGGTCAGGCCGCACGAACTGGCATAGCCCGCCCGGAACGAGATGGCTCGGGTGGTGTACTCGACACCCATCCGGGCCTGCGCCGGCCCGTAGGCGCGCGTAAGGTCGACGCCGTCCAGCGCCGCCAGGACGCGACCGGAGGCGTAGGCCAGGCCCACTGCGGCGGAACGGGGCTGGAGTGTGTACCGTGTCGCCGCTCCGGCGGAGTCGGTGCCGTCGAAGGTGAACTCGGGACCGACCAGGTTGGCCACCACCAGGGCGGCGGAGAGGCCCTGTCGGTCGCGCGGGTGCATCAGGAAGCCCACATCGACGCCGAGGCCCTCTTTGCTGAGGCTCGTGCCGCCTGCCAGCTCCGGAGCCGGCGTGCCCTGCGTGTTGTTCCGGATGTTGTCCGCCGAGGCGAGGTAGTGCGTGTACAGCGCCCGGGCGAACTTGATCTTAGCGCCCATGTCGATCCGGGTGGGGCTCATGGCCGGCGAGACGCGTTCGGCCACTGCGAACGAGGGGAGCGAGTAGACGGCCGCTCCGAGCAGGTCCGCCCGCTCGTTGCCGGTGAGCGCCGCGAGGTTGCCGTTGGCATTCCTCGCCCAATCGCGCAGCGCCTCGTTCGGGATGATGTAGGCCGTGGCCACGCCCTCGGCTCCCAGCGTCAGGTGGCTGTAGGAGACCAGAGCGCCCAGGCTGACACCGAACTGCGATGTATTCTGGCCGAAGTCGCGGGCAAGGCCCACGGCGTCGTTCAGGTCCGGGTTGCCGGTAATATGGTCCCAGGCCTGCCGGAGCGGGATGCCGGAGGCGCGGAGCCCAAGGCTCGGGATACCCATGCGGAACGAGCGGCTCTGCAGCGCCAGGGATGCAGGATTGGCCGACGAGGTGCGCCCGAGTTCATCGACGACCGCCAGGCCGGCGCCGCCCATGGCAAAGGCCCGCGCGTTTCCTCCGAAGGTGATATCGCCCTCGGCGCGGACCACGAGGGAACCCGCCGCCAGGATGATGGCCGCTGTGGTAAGGAACTTCATGGAGTCGCTCCTTGGTGTGTGCCGCGCGGCCGTGTTGGTTCGACCGCGCGGCGAGTTGTGACCGGGCCTAGCCCTGGCCCATGGCCTTCAGGTTGTCGAAGCTCAGCTTGACGCTCTCGAACGCCGGTCCAGGGCAGACATCCTGCTCAACGATGTACCAGGCGGCGCCGGCCTTCTCGCTCTCGGCGAAGATCGCCTTGAAGTCCAGGATGCCTGTGCCTACCTCGGCAAAGCCGCGGTCGTCGGTGGCCGCCATGTCCTTCAGGTGCACCAGTTCCACGCGGTCGGCGTAGCGGCGGATGTACTCGGCCGGAACCTGCCCTCCGTGCTGCACCCAGTAGGTATCGATCTCGGCCTTCACCAGCGCGGGGTCGGTGCCGCCAAAGAGGATGTCGAGGCCCGCGACGCCGTCGAAGGTCTCGAACTCGAACGAATGGTTGTGGTAGCCGAAGAGGAGGCCGCGTGCGCAGCAGGCCTGGCCCACCTTGTTGAAGAGCTCCGCCACGGCCTTCCAGCCGTCGCCGGTCCGTCGCCGCTCTTCCGGCATGTAGGGGCAGACCACGCGCTTGTTGCCGACGGCCTCGTTGTAGTCCAGAGCCGCGTTGAGGTCGCTCTCGAGCTGATCGATGCCGACGTGGCTGCCGGCGACGGCGAGGCCCAGGTCGTCGAGGACCTTCTTGAGCTCGGCGGCTCCCATGCCGCCTGTGCCGGCCAGTTCGACGCCGGAGTAGCCGATCTCGGCGGTCTGCTTGAACGCGCCGATGAAGTCCCTGGCGGCTTCGTCGCGCACGGTGTACATCTGCAGGGCAATGGGAATCTTGGCCATGATGGGTGTCCTTTGTTGATCGTGACCGCGCGGCCTCCGGGCAGGAAGTCGCCCGCCGGGAGTGGAACTCTCCGGGGGTCGGCGTGTGGAGGACCATTCGCCGCGGGAGGGGCAGAATCCTTGTATCCATGGACCGGCTTCCGTTGGGTGGCCTGTGCCGCGCTGGCCGTCGGCTGTGCCGCCATCCCCGGCGCACAGCCGGGCTACGAGATGGCGACGCTGCCGTGCGTGGCCGACACAAACCTCTCGTCCTACGAAGGTGAGGCCGACCTGAACTACGGCGCCTCGACCCGGTTTCGCCTGAAGGGCATCCAGATGATGGCCCTCATGCGGTTCGACGCATCGCGCATCCGTGGCTGGCGGGTCGTCCGCGCCACGCTTCGCGTTCGCTACGCCGGAGCAGACCGCAAGCTCCGCACGCTGGGCTTCTCCTCGGTCGGCTCTGATTGGGAGGAGGGGGCCGGCTCCGGATCGGCGTCGGCTCGTGGCTGCACGTTCAACCGCGCCGCGCCGCCGACCGAGCGATGGGCCGGTAAGGGCGTGGACTTCACCGACGCCTCCTTCGGCATGGCAGGCACGGTGGACGGCTACTCCGATGTGCGCGAAATGGACGACGGCTGGATCGAGGCCGAGGTTCCGCAGGCGGTCATCGTCGCGGCGCTGGCCAATGGGCGTGGCATCGCGGTGACCGATGAGAAGGGCCAGACGGCGGCCAACAACGATATCTACTCGCGGGAGCAGTCGGCGTCACAGCCCGTGCTTGTCATCGAGGGCCAACCCGCAGGGGTGGAGTGGCAGGCGCCCGCGCCGCCGCGGCCGACGCCGGCTCCGACCTTGCCGGCCGCGCTACCCCTCCGGAGCGCGCCGCGCCCGGCCGGCGACTGGGTGGGGGTCGGCTCCGACCTGCGTTTGGCGGCGATCTCAGAGGCCGAGAAGGCGCATCCCGTCACCGGTGCGGTGTTGGAGCGATGTGGCGCCCAGCGCTACGGCGCGCCGGGCATCGGCCCGAAGGTCGGCGGCGATGGGCTCTGGCACGGCGGAGCGGTACACCTTGGCGCCGCGCGGGGCGAGGTAGTGGCCTTCCAGTTGCTGCTCGACGCGACGGGCGGCTCGGCCTCAGGCATCGGCGTCCAGGTTGCGCCCGGCCTGAAGGCCGACCGCAGCGGCGCATCCTGGCCTCTGCGTTCCTGGGTATCGCGCCTCTGGTCGGTGAAGGGTACCCAGTGGGCGCCGGAGTATTGCGTGCCGTTGGCGGGGGGCTTCGACATCCCATGGCAGGCCAACAAGGTGCCGGGCCAGCGCTACCAGTCGGTGCTGGTGGAGCTCCTGGCGCCCGCGAACGCGCCGCCCGGCCCGTACCGAGCCGAGGTGACGGTGCGGCATGGCGCGGCGCGAGCCGTGGTGCCGATCCTGGTGGATGTGAACACACTTCGCATGCCCGACGCGCTACGGTTCGACGTGAGCCTCAACACCTATGGGCCGGTGAGCCACGCGTGGCGCCTGCCCGACGACAGCCCCCGCGCCCTGGCGCTGGAGCGCGAGTTCCATCGCATGGCGCACCTGCACCGCGCCACGCTCGCCTCCGTAGGCTACTCCCACGGCGGCGACATGAACGCCGGCTACGCGCCGCCGGTGGCAGGGGTCGGCGCCGACCTGCGCGTCACGGACTGGGCCGCATGGGATGCTCGCTGGGGCCCCTACCTGGACGGCAGCGCCTTCGACGGCCTGCCCCGCGGCCGCACTCCCATCACGCACCTCTACCTGCCGATCCATGAGGCGTGGCCCGCCGACATCCGCGCAGACTACGCATTCAAGGCCTCCACGCGCGACTACCCGGCCTGCATCATCGAGCACGCGCTCAAGGCCCCGGCCATCACCGCCGCGCTTCCTGCGTCATACGGCGATGCCGTGGCGGCGGCCTCGCGCCTCTTCGCCGACCACGCCCGCCAGAAGGGCTGGAGCCGCACCGAGCTCCAGTTCTATCTCAACAATAAAAATATGTATCGGGACCCGGCGCTGGGAGGCCGCGGCGTCTCCTGGTGGTTGCTCGACGAACCCAACTACAGAGATGACTGGCTTGCACTGGCCTACTTCGCCCAGCAGATGCGCCGTGGCGCCCCGCGCGGTTCCACCGTGCGCTTCCGTGAGGACTGTTCGCGGCCGCAGTGGCAGCGGCGCTGGCTGGACGGGCTGGTGGACCTGATGGTGGTGAACGAGGAGATCTACCGTCGCCCGGCGCTGATCGAGACGCTCCGCACACGGGCGGGCACACGGTTCTGGAACTATGGCGAGGCCAACTCGCCGGAGGCGTCCGACATCGCCGCCGAGGCCTGGTGCGTCCGCGCATGGCTGGCGGCCGCCGACGGCGTGGTGCCGTGGCAGACCGTGGGCGGTGAGGAGGCGCTGACCAAGCCCGACCCCACGGCGCTCCTCGTGCCCGGCCGAGCGTTCGGCATCGATGGACCGGTGGCCGGCCTCCGGCTGAAGGCGTTGCGGCGCGGCCAGCAGGACGCCGAGTACCTGACCGCGCTTGCGTCGGCGCGAGGCTGGAGCCGTCCGCAAGCCGGAGCCGCCCTGGCCGGGGCGCTGAGGGCCTGCGGCGTCGGGCTGGAGGGCTTCGTGCCCGGTTCAAATGCCGGTGCGGCCTTCGCCGACCTGCGGGCGACGGCCGTGCGGGCCGTAGAGGCCGCGAAGCGCTGATGGACCGCGCCCAGGAGCTTGCCGATGCCGTGAAGCGCGCCGCCGCCGGTCTCGGCTTCTCGGCGTGCGGCATCACAACCGCCGAACCGGTCGCCGATCTGGAGGTTCTGGAGGCGTGGCTCTCTGCCGGGCGCCATGCGGGCATGGCCTATATGGCGCGCGAGCCCGCCGCACGGTGCGACCCGCGGAGCCTGCTCCCCGAGGTGCGCAGCGTGATCGTCGTCGGAGCCGGCTGTAGCACCGCGCCGTCAGAGGTTGCGGTCACGCCCGACACGGCCCGGTTCGCCCGGTATGCCCGCAACCTGGACTACCACGACGTGCTGAAGGAGCGGCTCCGGTCGCTGCACACCGCTCTGGAGGCGGCAGTTGGAGGCCCGGTACGCGGACGCGTCTGTGTCGACAGCAGCCCGCTGCAGGAGCGTGGGCTGGCAGTGCGCGCCGGGCTCGGCTTCGTCGGCAAGAGCGGCATGCTCATCCATCGCCGGTTTGGCACGTGGCTCCTGCTGGCAGAACTGCTCGTGGATACCGACCTGGCGCCGGATGCCCCGGCTACGGGCCGTTGCGGGCGCTGTACCCGTTGCATCGATGCTTGTCCCACCGGCGCCATCGTGTCGCCCGGCGTGATCGACTCGAACCGTTGCCTCTCGTACCTGACCATCGAGCACAGGGGCGAGATCGCCGCCGAACACGCCGCCAAGCTGGGTAACCGCGTCTTCGGTTGTGACGCCTGCCAGGAGGCCTGCCCCTTCAACGGCCGAGTCGAGGTCGTCACGGACCCGGCCTTCGCGCCGCGCTCGGCCACGCTCGGGCGCGCGTTGGCGGAGCTTGCCGAGCTGAGCGAGGACCAGTTCCGCGAGCAGTTCCGCCGTTCCCCGGTCAAGCGGGCCAAGTGGGTCGGCCTCCGTCGCAATGCTCAGGCGGCGCTTGCCGGCAGCAGTCCTGTACGGGACCATTGCCGGGCGCTCACCGTGGACGGCGATCTGGTAGTCCCGAACGGGGCCGGCACGGGGGTTCGGCCGTCGGTTCGGGTAGAATAGCCCCGTACGGGACCGCTGCGGAGGCAACAATGACCACACCCTCGGAGATCGCCGCTATTGCCAAGCGCACACGGCTGGGTTTGGCCATCACCCAGGAGGAGCTGGCCATGGCGGCCGGCACCGGCCTGCGCTTCATCAAGGACCTGGAGCGAGGCAAGCCTACCTGCGAGATCGGCAAGGCGCTTGAAGTCCTGAGTGCGCTCGGGATCCGGATCACGCTGGCGCCGCCGCTCCAGGACGTGAACCGGCAAGCGCAAAATGATCGGGAGCCTGCGTAGTGGCGCGAAGTCTGCATGTGTACCTGTACCGAGACCGCGTCGGTGACCTCGTACAGGATGACCACGGCGAGATGACGTTCCAGTACGCCGACGGCTGGCTCGCGAACGACCACGCGGCGCCGCTGTCGCAGTCGCTTCCGCTCAGGCACGAGGCCTACTCGCGTCGTGAGTGCGTCGCCTTCTTCAATGGCGTGCTGCCCGAAGGCGCCCAACGCGAGCGAATCGCCCAGAACCTCGGCATCAGCGCGCGAAATGACTTCACGATGCTTGAGACGATCGGCGGCGAGTGTGCCGGCGCGGTCACGTTCCTGCTGCCCGGAGCCTCGTTGCCTCCTGATTTGGGCGTATATCGGCCGTTGACCGAGGCCGAGTTGGCCGGGATGCTCCGCCGGCTTCCGCTCAGTCCGTTCCTCGCCGGTGACGCCGGGGTTCGCCTTTCGCTGGCCGGTGCGCAGGGCAAGCTACCGGTCCATGCGGCCGCAGGCGCGGTGTCGGTGCCGCTCGACGGCGCTCCGAGCACACACATCCTGAAGCCGGGCACTGCTGCACTGGAGGGCCTCGTCTTCAACGAGTTCATCTGTATGAGGCTGGCGAAAGCCGCCGGCCTGCCCGTAGCCGATGTCGAGCTCGGACGGGCGGAGGAGGTCGACTACCTGCTCGTATCGAGGTACGACAGGGAGGAGGACGAGAGTGGCGCCCTGGTGCGCGTCCATCAGGAGGATTTCTGCCAGGCGCTCGGCATCGTCTCCGACCGGAAGTACCAGTCGGAAGGTGGGCCCTCGGTCGCTCAGTGCGTCGAGTTGCTGCGCCGGGCTTGTACAGCGCCCGCGCGCGACATCGTCCGGTTCGTCGATGCTGTCATCTTCAACATGGTGATCGGCAACTCCGACGCCCACGGCAAGAACCACTCTTTGTTGTACGTGGGTCGCCCTCCCGCGCCGCGTGTCACTGCGCTGGCGCCGCTGTATGATCTGGTCTGCACCGCCGCCTATCCTCACATCACGCGTCGGATGGCCATGAAGATCGGAGGCGAGTATGATGCGGAGAGGTTGTGCCCTCGGCACTTCGACCAGCTTGCTGATGAGGCGAGGCTGGGCAAACCGCGCCTGAGGCGCCGCGTGCGTGAACTGGCCGAACGGGTGATGGGCAGGCTGTCGAGCGTGACGCCCGAGCACGGCGAGGGGGCGCGGGTGGGAGAGCTGATTCGGCGCCGCTGCGCGTATGCCCTTGACCTGTTCCGCGTGTGACGGACCAGCGCTCCGTTTCCATCCGGCATGGTCCTCCTACCCCTGCGCCAGTCGCTTCCTCACTTCGGCCAACTCGCGGAGCAGCGCCGTTGCCTCAGCCGGCCGTGTCGGCGCGAGGTTGTTGCGCTCGCCCAGGTCGGCTGCCAGGTCGTATAGCTGCGGCTCCGGCGCGTTGCCCAGTTCCGTGTCGGTCGCCGCGTGGTAAGGCGCTCCCGCACTCGGTTCTATGGCCTTCATGGCGCCGTTGAGTAGCGCCAGGCATCCCGCCTGCTCAACGAGTCGGTCGCGGCCGATGGGCGATCGGCCCAGGAGCGCGGGAAGCACGTCGAGGCTGTCGCGGGCATCGCCATCGGGTACGGTCGCGCCGATCAGCGCCGCCATGGACGCGGTCAGGTCCATCAGGCAGATGAGCGCGTCGGATGTGCCCGGCGTCACCGCCGCGGGCCAGCGCAGGACGAACGGGATGCGGGTGCCTCCCTCGAAGATGCTGTACTTCCCGCCGCGCAACGGGCCTGCGGGTCGGTGGCAGTTCAGGTCAGCCACGGCGTTGTCGGCGTAGCCGTCGTCGACCACGGGACCGTTGTCACTTGTGACGATGATGATCGTGTCGTCGGCCACGCCTTGCTGCTCCAACGCGGCCATGATGCGCCCGACGCAGTCGTCGAACTGAACGATGACGTCGCCCCGCACGCCGCAGCTGCTCCTGCCCCGGAAGCGTGGGTGGGGGACCCGGGGCACATGCGGGTCGTGCGTGGTGAAGGTGAGGAAGAAGGGACGGCCGTCGGCCCTCTCGATGAACTCCACCGCGTGCTTCGTGAAGGTGTCGGCCATATCTTCATCGATCCATCGTGCGCTACGCCCGCCGGTCATGTAGCCGATCCGCCCGATGCCGTTGATGATGGTCTGGTCGTGGCCATGGCTCGCCTGGAGCCTGAGAAGGTCGGGGCGCTCGCGGCCGGTGGGTTCGTCGCCGATGGGAGCGTCGTACCGGACCGCGATGGGATCGGCTGGGTCGAGGTTCGCCACATGGTGGTCCTGGACGTAGACGCAGGGCGCCCGGTCGCAGGTGGCGGGCATGATGAAGCAGGTCTCGTAGCCGACCTCGAGTGGTCCGGGCTTCAGTTCGCCGTTCCAGTCCGGACCCTCGGGCCCGCCAAGCCCCAGATGCCACTTGCCCACGACGGCCGTGCGGTACGCGGTGTCCCGGAGCATCGAGGGCAGCGTCGTTCGATCGGTGTCGATGATCAGTGCCGCGTTGCCGGGGAGGATGCCGGTGCCCTCTTTGCGCCAGGGGTACTCGCCTGTGAGCATCGAGTAGCGCGACGGAGTGCAGACAGCTGACGTGGCATGGGCATTGCGGAAGAGCAGACCCTCCCGCGCCAGCCGATCGACGTTGGGCGTGGGGATGCGCTCGGACCCGTAGCATCCCAGGTCTCCGAAGCCCAGGTCGTCCGCCACGATGAGAACGACGTTGGGGCGCTGGATGCGCGCTGAACCGGTCATGCTTGCCACCTCCATGCCTTGCGGGGCCACGATGTTTGACCCCTCCGAACCTGCGCGGCTATAATGGCGCCGACTGACTACTCCGCGAGGTCATAACGATTATGAGCGTTCCGTCGGCCTTCCTCCTCCAGGCTTCCGACATCCCGACGCATTGGTACAACCTCAATGCCGATATGCCGGAGCCCATGGCTCCTCCCCTGCACCCCGGCACCAAGCAGCCGGTCTGCCTGGAGGACATGCTCCCCATCTTCCCAGAGGTACTCGTCCAGCAGGAGATGTCGCAGGAACGGTGGATCGAGATCCCCGAGCCGGTCCGCGATATCTACGCGGCATGGCGCCCCGCGCCGCTGTACCGGGCGGTGAGGCTGGAGAAGGCGCTGGATACCCCCGCGCACATCTACTACAAGTATGAGGGCGTCAGCCCGGCGGGAAGCCACAAGCCGAACACCGCCGTGGCCCAGGCCTACTATAACAAGATCAGCGGCATCAAGCGGCTGGCCACGGAGACCGGCGCAGGGCAGTGGGGCGCTTCGCTGGCCATGGCGTGCCAGATGTTCGGCCTCGAGTGTACGGTCTACATGGTGAAGGTGAGCTTCACGCAGAAGCCCTACCGCAAGTCCATGATGGGCGCCTGGGGCGCGAACGTCTTTGCCAGCCCGTCCGAGCACACCGCATATGGGCGCAAGGTCCTGGCCGAGTCGCCGGATTGCCCCGGTAGCCTCGGCATCGCCATCAGTGAAGCCATCGAGGACACCGTCAGCACGCCCGGCACCAAGTACTCGCTGGGTAGCGTTCTGAACCACGTGATGCTGCACCAGACCGTCATCGGCCAGGAAGCCATCAAGCAGATGGAGATGGCCGGTGAGATGCCCGACGTGGTGATCGGTTGTGCGGGCGGCGGCAGTAACTTCGCCGGCATCTCCTTCCCATTCGTTCGGAAGAAGCTCACTGAGGGCATGCCGGTCCGGATCGTGGCCGTGGAGCCCAGCTCCTGCCCGAGCCTCACCAAGGGCGAGCTGCGCTACGACTTCGGCGATACGGCGGGCATGACCCCGCTCATGATGATGTACACCCTGGGCCACGACTTCATGCCGCCGAGCATCCACTCGGGCGGGCTGCGCTACCACGGCATGGCTCCCATGGTGAGCCACCTCTACAAGCTGGGCCTGATCGAGGCCGTGTCGGCTCCGCAGACGGCCATCTTCGAGGCGGCCGTGACCTTCGCACGCACTGAGGGCATCATCCCCGCGCCGGAGTCGTCCCACGCCATCCGCGCCGCCATCGACGAGGCGCTGGCCGCCAAGGCCGAGGGCAAGCAGAGGAACATCCTGTTTGGCCTCAGCGGCAACGGGTACCTGGACCTGGCCGCGTACGACTCGTACCTGGCGGGGACCATGCAGGGCTAGTCCCGACCCGTCCATAGAATGAACGAGGCCCGGAACGTGAGGTCCCGGGCCTCGAACATTTGGGGTGGCCGCGCTCCGACGGTGGCCTTCCCTAGGTGCCGGTCTCGGTCCGGTTGAACTGGTCCTGCCAGACGATGTTGCGCAGGGCTTCGTAGGTGGCCCGTGCGGCCTGCTGCACGGTCTGGCCGGTGCCCTCCACATCGCCGGGGCCGTACAGCACCAGCGTGCGCCCACGCGCCACCACGCGCGAGCCGTCAAGGCTCATCTTGACCTCGAAGAGCTTCAGGCCGCTGTCCAGCAGCCGGTTGATGGTCTGTGCCAGCTTCTGGCCGCGCGCGTCGGCCGGATCCGGCGGCAGGTCGCCCACGCGGGCCAGAAGAGCTGTGCCAAGTCGCACCTCGGCGTAGGCCTTGCCGCCCATCGGCGCCGGTGCCGATCGGGCGCCCAGCGAGGGGTCGGTCTCCCGGCGATTGATCTCAATGCCGGCATCGGCCAACTCCTTCACAAGCGCTTCAGCGCGCTCGGGTGTAGGCGGGTGGGTGCGGTAGATGCCCAGTTCGACCTGTGGCTGGAAGCGCTCCTTGCGGGCCAGCCGCTCCATGAAGGTCAGCACTCCCACCGGGTTGTAGTTGGTCCGCCGCATATAGTGGACGGCTGCCTGGTCGGCGTCCTGCTCGGCTTCGACACCGAACGAGTTCATCTTGGCCACGGTGTAGATCTGACCAACCTGCATGGCCGTGGCTGCGCCATCGCCGCCGCCGCCAAGGATCGCGATCAGCATGGGGATGAGCATCGCGTTCTGGATCTTGTTCTGTTCCTTGATGAGCTTCACCATGTGGTGGTGAGAGGCGTGGGCGACTTCGTGCGCCAGCACGCCGGCGACCTCATCGTCGGACTGCGAGAACTCCAGGGTGCCCTTGTTGATGTAGATGAAGCCGCCGGGCAACGAGTAGGCGTTGATGTCCTTCTCGTCGACCACCTTGAACGTATAGGCGAACTTCTTGATCGTGGCGCTACCCCAGATCGCGGGCACCTCGACCTCGTTGGCGATCTTGGCGATCTCCTGGCCGATGCGGTTCACGCGGTCGGTGATCGTCGGGTCTGTGACGAGCTTGATGACCTTGTCGTTCTCAATGGCGTTCTCGCGCCCGATCTTGACCTCTTCGTCCTCATCCGCCCGGCACGGCGCCGCGGTGCCGACGGCAAGGACGAGCAGGAAGAGGGACAGGCCCTTGAGAGCGCGAATGGGGTTGGACGCTGAGTGGGTCATCGTTGTTCTGTGCCTTGTTCGGCGGCCGAGCGGCTTACCGTCTATAATGGTATACGTTCTGAGCCCTCAATGCAATGTCACCGACCTCGCTTCTCGCCACACTGGCCGCGATTATCGCGGCAGGCGCCCCGCTGCGGGCGCAAGTCGCGCCATCACTGCAGCCGTCGGATGTCGCCGCCGACCCGTCCACCACGGTCTCCATCGGCTCCGAGCGCCGCAGTGTTGTGTTGCGCGCCACCGGTTCCGCCCGCGATCCATCCCGTTCAGAGCTATACAACGTTGGAACGGCGGCCTACATACAGACGGACGGCGCGTACATGCTTCGGTTCCACGTCCACGCCCAGGAGGCCGCGGCGCTACCGGTGGCTCGGCGCGCGGCGCACTTCCTGGCGGCGCTCTGGCTGCTGGCACGGCAACGCGTCGGGCCCACCTGGGCCGCCGTGGGCCGAAAGCCCGTGGAAGTCTGGCTCACCCGGTCGCTTCCCGGCGGCGGCGCGGCGGCCAACGGCTCCATGGTGGTCTACGAGGCGCTGGCGCCCCGGTCCGACCTGGAATGGGCGCGGACGCTGGCGCACGAGTACGGGCACCTGATCCTGCCCGGCGCCGGGGGCTTCGCCGAACCGGAGCCCTGGTCCAACGGCGTCCTGGGTGAGCGGCTCTTCCTCGGCTGGCTGCGCGACGACCTCGTGGCGGGGCGGCTGAGCCCGGCATCTGTGGCCTTCGCCGGCATCGCGGACCTCGAGTACTACTGCGAGCGCCAGGTGCAGCCGTTGCTGGATGCAGCCTGCGAGCAGTGGCCCGACACCGAGACGCTCGCAGGACGCGGCAAAGCTGCCATGAACGCCTTCACTGGCCTCATGCTGGCCATCGACCGGACGCTGGGAGCCGCCGCCCTCTATGGCTTGCTCGATCACCTGGTCGACGGCGCCAAGGCCGAGCAGGACGGCCCGGCGTTCCTGTCGGCGTTCCGGCTCTGGCTGGAGCGTCAGGACGCGTTCGACATCAGGCGCGTGGGGCAGGGAACCCAGGCGTTCTGGCTCCCGGCAGGGCGGTACCAGGTGACCGGAGGCGCGACCGCCCTCACCCTTGCTCCCGGCCGGGCGACCGCTGCAAAGGGCGAATGGACCGTGGCGGCGGACCGGAGCGGGCCCTGCGCCCTGCGCTGGACCGGCGCTCCGCTGCTCCGCTGGAAGCGCCTCCGTTGACCTTCACGGGCCGCTGGTTCGCCGCCGCCTGCGCCGCCTCGGCCCTCTTCATCGCCTCGGCCGCCGGATGGCTCCCCGACTGGTTGGGTACGGCGGCGCTCTGCGCGCTGGCCGCTGCGACGGCCGCTGACCTGCTGGCGGCTCCTCGGCGCGGGCAGCTGACCGTTCAGCGTACCTGCGAGACCCATGCCGGAGTGGGTGACACGCTGGCCGTAGGCCTGGAGCTCCGTTGCGGCGCCGCCCGTGTACCACGCCTGCGGGCCCTCGTTCGTGACACCGTGCCCGAAGGCCTGGCGCCTTCGGCCGATCCGCTGCCGGCCTGGTTGGCGCCGCATCGCAACACCACCGTGCAGTACGAGACGCCGCTGGACCGGCGGGGCGACTACACGTGGGGCGACGTACACGTGCGCCTCCACGCGCCGCTGGGGCTGGTCACCGTGACGCACACCTACGAGGCGCCCCATACGCTCAGCGTCTACCCGGGCCTCCGCGAGGCGGCGCGTTACCTGGCGCTGACGCGGCGCGGGCGCCTGCAGCAGATGGGCGTCCACCGGGCCCGGGTTCGCGGCGCGGGCAGGCAGTTCGAGTCGCTCCGCGACTATGTGCAGGACGACGAGTACCGCCGCATCGACTGGAAGGCCTCGGCGCGGCGCGGCCGGCTCATCAGCCGCGAGTACGAGGTGGAGCGGAGCCAGACGGTGCTGCTGCTGCTGGACGTGGGACGGAGCATGGCCGTGGAGGTGGACGGCTCCTCCAAGGCCGAGCACGCCATGGCCGCGCTGTTGACGCTGGCCCAGGCCGCCGCCGATGCCGGCGACCACGTGGGGATGCTCGTCTTCGCGGACACGGTGAAGGCGTGGGTCTCGCCTCGCCGCGGCAAGGAGGCGGTCTTCACGTGCCTGGAGGCCCTCCACGCCACGCGCCCGACGCTGGCTGAGCCGGACTACCGCTCCGCCTTCGCCCATATGCGCGCACGCTGGCGCAAACGCTCCATGGTGGTCTGCTTCACGGACCTCTGGGACCCCGATTCGTCGCACGAGGCGATCCAGCAGATCAGCGGCCTGATGCCGAGGCACCTGCCGCTCTGCGCCACGTACCGCGATTCCACGGTGATGCGCTGCGCGTCGGCGGAGATCGCCGCCCCTGCCGACGCCTACGCCCGGGCGGTGGCGCTTCAGGTTCTGGAGGATCGCCACACGGCGGTGGCGGAGTTGCGGCGTCGCGGGGTGATGGTGGTCGATGCGCCGGCCGAAAAGCTGACGGCCGACCTCATCAACAGCTACCTGACCGTGAAGTCACGCAGTATGCTGTGAGGCCGGCCGCCTGAGGCCCGCGCCGCCGCCCGCCGGAGCGAGCGTCGGCTACCAGCTCAGTCCTCGTCCGGTACCTGCACCATGCGAGCGATCCGCGCGATGCTGGCCACCTGATCGCCCGCGTCCAGGTTGATGAGCTTGACGCCCTGGGTGCTGCGGCCGGCCTTGCGGATGTCGTCCACGCGCATGCGGATGGTGATGCCCTTCATGGTGATGATCATCAGCCGGTCGTCGGGCTCCACCACCAGCGCCTCCACCACGAGGCCGGTCTTCTCCGTGGTGTCCATGGTGATGATGCCCTTGCCGCCGCGCGACTGGCTGCGGTAGAGGTCCAGCGGTGAGCGCTTACCCACGCCCCGGTCGCCCACCACGAGCAACTCGCTGGTCGCGTCCACCAGGTCCATGGTGACCACTCGGTCGGCCAGGTTGCCTTCGGCGTCGCGCATCTCGATGCCCCGCACACCGCCTGCGGCCCTGCCGCGAACGGGCACATTGGACTCGGCGAAGCGGATCGACTTCCCGCTGTGCGTCACCATGATGCACTCACGGTTGCCGTCGGTCAGCCGCACCCAGCGCAGCTCGTCCTCGGGCTCCAGGTCGAAGCAGATGAGGCCGTTGGAGCGGAGGTTGGCGAAGTTGTGCAGGTCGACGCGCTTGATCTCGCCGCACTGCGTGGCCATGAGCAGGAACCCTGTGGCCTTGTTCAGGTCCTTCACCGGCACCGTGGCAGTGACCTTGTCGCCGCTCTCGATGTTGATGAGGTTCACGATGGGCGTGCCGCGGGCCGTGCGCCCGGTCTGGGGCACCTCGAAGGCCTTGAGGCGGTAGACGCGGCCTCGGTCCGTGAAGACCAGCAGGTAGTCGTGGGTGTTGGCCACGAAGAGCTGGTCGATATGGTCCTCTTCCTTGGTCATCGCGCCGATGACGCCCCGGCCGCCTCGTTTCTGGGTCCGGTAGGCGTCCAGCGGAACGCGGCGGATATACCCGTCCCGCGTGAGGACGACGATCATGTCCTCCTCGGGGATCAGGTCCTCTTCGCCGATCTCCTCGGCCTCCATGGGCACGATGCGCGTGCGGCGGTCGTCGCCGTGCTTGTCCTTCATGACCTTCAGCTCGTCTTTGACGATGGCGCTGACGCGGGCCGGGGTCACGAGGATGTCCTCATACTCGGCCATCTCCTTCAGGCGGCCGCAGTACTCGTCCTCGATCTTGTTGCGGTTCAGGCGTGTGAGCTGCCGGAGCTGCATGTCGAGGATCGCGGTGGCCTGGAGTTGCGTGAGGCCGAAGCGGGCCATCAGTTGCGTGCGGGCGATCTGCTCGTCATTGGCGGCGCGGATGATGCGGATGATCTCGTCGATGAAGTCGAGGGCGATCTGCAGGCCCTCGAGGATGTGCGCCCTGGCCTTGGCCCGGCCGAGTTCGTAGCGCGTCCGGCGCGTCACGATCTCTCGGCGGTGGTTCAGGTAGAGCTGGATCATCTGCGGCAGGTTCAGCAGCCGGGGCTGGCCGTCCAGCAGGGCGAGCAGGATCACGCCGAAGGTGGTGCGCAGGGCCGTATGGACCAGAAGGTAGTTGAGCACCTTCTTGGGCTGGGCGTCGCGCTTGAGCGTGATCACCACGCGCATTCCGTGGCGGTCGGTGAAGTCCTGGATATCGGCGATGCCGTCGATCTTCCGCTGCTTCACCAGGTCGGCGATGTCTTCCTGGAGGCGCTGCTTGTTGACCTGGTAGGGGAGCTCGCTGATGACGATGGCGCTACGGCCATTGTCCATGGGCTCAACCTGCACGTTGGCCTGCATTACCACGCGGCCGCGGCCCGTGGCGTAGGCGTCCTTGATGCCCTTGGTGCCCAGGATCAGGCCCGCGGTCGGGAAGTCCGGCCCCGGTATGAAGTTCATCAACTCGGGGACCGTGGCCTCGGGGTGGTCGGCGGCGTAGATGCAGGCGTCACACACCTCGCGCAGGTTGTGCGGCGGGATCTTGGTGGTCATGCCCACCGCGATGCCCTCGCTGCCGTTGCAGAGCATGTTGGGGAAGCGCGACGGGAGGACGGTGGGCTCCTGCCGGGTCTGGTCGTAGTTGGGCATCCAGTCCACGGAGTCGCGGTCGAGGTCGTGCAGCATCTCCGTGGCGAAGACCGACATGCGGGCTTCGGTGTACCGCATGGCGGCCGGCGGGTCGCCGTCGATGCTTCCGAAGTTGCCCTGGCCATCCACCGGCGGGTAGCGCAGGCTGAAGTCCTGCGCCATGCGCGCCATAGTAGGATAGATGACCGCTTCGCCGTGGGGGTGGTAGTTGCCCGAGGCGTCGCCGCAAATCTTGGCCGACTTCCTGTGCCCTGCCGCGGGGGTCAGGTTCAGGTCGTGCATGG
Source organism: uncultured Chthonomonas sp. (assembly GCA_903885605.1). Taxonomy (GTDB): domain Bacteria; phylum Armatimonadota; class Chthonomonadetes; order Chthonomonadales; family CAJBBX01; genus CAJBBX01. The sequence continues at coordinate 21,714 of CAISJD010000074.1, forward strand.
CCATGAGGATGCGCCGCTGGACGGGCTTCAGTCCGTCGCGCACATCCGGCAACGCCCGTGAGACCAGGGTCGATACGGCGTAACCGAGATACGACCGACGCAGCTCTTCCTCTATATCGACGACCACCAGGCCCTTCTCGGGCCCCTCGGGTGGGGTCGTGCCGCCGGGGATCTCGGTCTCTTCTGCCATTGTGACTCCTGCGTAGTAGTGTATGACTCAACCCCGATAGTTTACCCCAGAACGGCCCCGGCCCAGGAGGCCGGCCGAGGGCGCCGCCCGATGCGCCCAGGACATGCGTCCGATACAAGACCTCATCAAATCGGATGTAATGTCCCATAACGGCGCACCACTGTTGGGGCCGAACTCCCGACCGACAATGACCAAGGCGCAGTAGGGACACTTGACACGGCATGGCACATCTGCAATACTCGTCAAACCCTCAGGTTGGTCACGGATTTGCGGGGAACACCATGCTTCGATCGCCGAGCTGCCGACGTGCACGGTCGGGAGCCGGCTCCACGCCAGGGGGGATTAGCTATGCGTGGGTGCTGTTTGGCTATCGGCCTTACCATGTTCGGCGTCGCCGGTCCGTGCCTCGGTCAGGTAGACGAGGCGGTCCTCGGCGAGTTGAGGGCGGGCCTCCACCGGCAGAAGGCCCTGTTCCGGTCGGTATCCGGGCGCGTTCATGAGTCCATCGTTGTGACCGGTGACCCTCCGCCTAGCGTGGCGCCAGCGCTCCCGAAGGAGTCGGGGAAGAGCCTTGGGATCACGAGGGTCTGGGGCGCGTCGTCCAGCGAGCGCGACTACGACTGGTCCTGGTCAGGCGTCCGATGGCGCGTGAGCGTCGACGAGGAGGTCAAACCGGGCCGCTGGCGTACGCACGAGTTCCTGTCGGACGGCGAGTACGACTACAGCCAGACGGCGTTTCCGGGAGCGAAGACGGGCAGGCAAGGAAGCATCGACACGCGCAGGGGCGGGCCGCCTACGCCTTCGTCGCTGGCCTTCATGCCCGACTACCAGTGGCTCGAGGACTCAATCTCGGCTCTCACTCTGGATGAAGTCCGTCGGGGCCGCACTGCGGCCGGAGAGCCTGTCGTAACCTTGCGCGGGCACAACCGGGCCGGGAACGTGGAGTATGAGTTCGCTCCGGCGCTGGGGTACCTCCCTATACTGCAGCGCCGCTCCATGGCAGGCGTTGCCACGACAGTACGGATCACAGCCACCAAGGCCACCGGTGGGCGCCATGTACCCATTGATATGGTCGAGGAGCGCCACGTCGGCGCGACGCACTCGACGCGCATCTGGCGATCACTGCGGCTTCAGGTGACCGACCTGAAGCTGGACACACTCACGGCGACCGACTTCGCGCCGAAGTGGCGCGAGGGCGTGTGCATCATCGACGTGCCGGCAGGCAAGATGGTCCGGTACACGAACGGCAACATGGTCTTTCCTGGGAACCTCGCAGGACGCACGCCGGGCCGCATGGCCTCCGGTCTCGCGCTGATCGGCGGCACGGCGGCGGCGGGGCTACTGCTGCTCTGGGCGCTTCTGCGGCGACGCCGCGCCTTGCGCCCAACCCCGGCATGACGGGGCCTGCGCGAGCGATCCGGCAAGATTACCCTGGGGGAGGCTTGACTCAGCCCCGTTCTGTGGTATCCTCTCAATCCCAGTCGCACCCGGCCGTTGAGTGGTTCCGTTGCGTAGCAGTTGAGCAGATCCAGCCGGCGTCGAAGCGGATGCAGCGATTTGAAAAATCTGCTGACCGGGTGTTGACACAGGGTGCAGGTAGTTGGTACTATGTTCTTCGCGCCTGACGTAGTGGGGTGTTGCCGGAGCGTCTCCTGAGAAGGGGCGCGGTACCTGGGTGAGTAGTCCAGGGGTGTAGATCTTTGAAAACCGGGCAGGTCTAGACGGACCTTGCGGACAACGAATGGAAGGAGCACAGGAGCCTTTCTCTGTTGTGAATGTCCCCTTAGTTGGGGTCATGATATTTACGGAGAGTTTGATCCTGGCTCAGGACGAACGCTTGCGGCGTGCCTAAGAAATGCAAGTCGAGCGAGTTGCAGCAATGCAGCTAGCGGCGAACGGTCGCGTAACACGTAAGCAACCTGCCCCGGAGACCGGGATAACAGTTCGAAAGGACTGCTAATACCGGATGGTGTTGGCGGTGGGCATCCACTGTCAACCAAACCAATTTATTGGCTTCGGGATGGGCTTGCGGCCTATCAGCTAGTTGGTGGGGTAACGGCCTACCAAGGCGACGACGGGTAGCTGGTCTGAGAGGACGGCCAGCCGGACTGGGACTGAGACACGGCCCAGACTCCTGCGGGGGGCAGCAATTAGGAATCTTGCGCAATGGGCGAAAGCCTGACGCAGCGACGCCGCGTGAGGGATGAAGTCTCTCGGGATGTAAAC
>CAISJD010000075.1 GCA_903885605.1 uncultured Chthonomonas sp.
TATGCCCGTGAGGCCGCGCGCGCCGCCCACCGCGTCGATGTTCAGGATGACCACGCGGATCACCTCGCCGAAGCCCAGGGTGACGATGGCCAGGTAGTCGCCCCTCAGACGCAGCGACGGCATGCCCACGACGACGCCTGCCACAGCGGCGGCGGCCGCACCCACGACGACGGCTATGAGCAGCGTGAGCGTATCGCCGACGGGTGTGCCCAGCTGAAGCACCGGGAGGTGGCGAACAGCGATGGGTTGCCACAGCACGGTCCACGCCGCGCCGACGTAAGCGCCGACTGCATAGAAGCCGGCATGGCCGATGGAGAACTGCCCGGTGATGCCGTTGATCAGGTTGAGGCTGGCCGCCAGCGTCATCGCCACGCCGCACTGGATGACGACGAGGAAGACGTAGGTGTCCAGGTTGGCGCTGAGCAGCTTGCTGGCAATCGCCAACGCAGCGATGCAGGCGACAACGCTACCCGTTCGGAGTGCGAGCCATCGCATGGGCTACACCTTCTCCGGAACATGCCGGCCCATCAGGCCCGCAGGGCGGACGAGCAGGATGATGATCAGCACGCAGAACGCAATGGCGTCACGGAACATGGAGAGGCTGGAGCCCGCAACGAACGACTCGGCAGATCCCATCAGTAGCCCGCCCACCATGGCGCCGGGCAGGCTTCCCGCGCCGCCCAGGACGGCCGCCACGAAGGCCTTGAGGCCCGGCAGGAGGCCGAATAGCGGGGTGATCTTCACATGGGTCAGCGCGGCCACCATGGCGCCGCCCGCGCCCGCAAGGGAGCCGCCGAGAGCGAAGGTGAAAGCAATGACGCGGTCAGTGTCGATGCCCATCAGCTTGGCGGCCTCGATGTCGTGTGAGATCGCGCGCATGGCCTTGCCGGGCCGCGTGCACATGACGATGTACCGTAGCGACAGCATGAGGAACAGCGAGACGCCCAGGATGGTGAGTTGGCTACTGCCCACCATCACGCCACCGGGAAGCGTATAGGTATGTTCGGGCAGGATGTTCGGGATGAAGTTCGGGTTGGCCCCGAAGACCAGTAGCCCGCCATTCTCCAGCAGGAGCGAGACACCGATAGCCGTGATCAGGGCGTTGAGCCGCGACTCGCTCAGCTTCACGCGTCGCGCCAGCCAGGCTACCAGCGGCCGCATGGCGAAGCCCACGCCGATGCCCACGGCGACGGCCACCAGTGGGCCCCATCCGGCAAAGACGGGCATGAAGAGGCCGGTGATCGGGAAGCCGAGCACAAGGCCCCAGAAGTGCGCGTCGGCCTTCTGGAGCCCGTTGCGTAGCGGCCTGTAAGCGAACCGCTCAATGACCACGCCCATGGCTGAGCAGATCGCCATGGCTAGTAGCAGGGCTACCACAGCCAAGGCGATGTTGGCGCCTGCCGCCTCGGGGTGGACCGCGAGGTCCTTGAACGGAAGCCAGCGCGTGCAAGCGTAGAAACCCACGAAGGCGCCCACCATGTAAACGTCGCCATGCGCGAAATTGATGAGGCGCAGGACGCCGTACACCATGGTGTAACCCAGGGCTATGAGCGCATAGAGGCTCCCCAGCTGAATGCCGTAGATGAGCTGCTGGGCAATCTGCTGCATCCTACTGGCCCAACTCCTCGGGTCGGTAGGTCTTCTCCACCCGGAACACCTCGCCGTCAATGCGCAGGATCAGGGCTTCCTTCCGCGCATTCCGGTTCTGGTCCAAGGTGATGACGCCGGTAACGCCCTTGTATCCCTTGGTCTGCGCGATGGCGTCGCGAATGCCCGGTCCGTCAAGCTTGGTCGCACGCTTCATGGCATCGACCACCAGGCCGGCGGCATCGTAGCCCAGGGCTGCCAGGGCGTCGGGGTTCTCGTTATACTTCTTCTTGAAGTTCGCGATAAACGCCTTAATCTCCGGCAATTCCAGCTCCCGCGAGAACCGGTGGTTGCTGAAGAAGCAGCCGTTGAGCGCGGTGCCGGCGCCGGGAACCAGCTTCGGCGAGTCCCAGCCGTCGCCGCCCAGGATGGGCACGTTGAGGCCAATCTCGCGAGCCTGCCTGGCGATGGTTCCCACCTCGCTGTAGTAGCCCGGGCAGAGGATGGCGTCGGGGCCGGCGGCCTTCAGGCTGTTGAGCTGCGACTTGAAGTCCGTGTCGCCCTCCTGGTAAGACTGCTCTCCGACCACCTTGCCGCCCTGCTTGACGAAGCTCTTGGCGAAGTTGTCGGCGAAAGCCACGCTATAGTCGTTCTTCATATCCTTGAAGATGGCGGCCTTCCGGTAGCCTTTGTCATACGCGAACTTGCCGACCACGGCGGCCTGAAAGTCGTCGGTAAAGCAGACGCGGAAGATATAGTCGCCCTTGCGCGTGACTTCAGGGTTCGTGGATGAAGGGCTCACCATGGGCACCTTGTACTGCTGGCAGACGGGCGCCGCCGTCATGCTCCGGGTGCTTGCCACCTCACCCAGGACAGCGACGGCCTTGTTCTGGGTCACGAGCTTGGTGACGACGACCCGTGCCTCATCGGCCTTGCTCCGGTCGTCTTCGGTGATCAGCTTGATCTTCTTCCCGTTGATGCCCCCGGCGGCGTTGGCCTCTTCGATGGCCAGCAGGACTCCGTTGTGCGTGGAAACGCCGAACGTGGCCGTCGTACCGGTGAGGGATGCGTACTCCCCGATGATGATCTCATCGGCGTCGGCGGCAGAGCCGCCTTGCTGCTTGCATCCGTTGAGGCCTATCGCGAGGGCCAGGGCCACCAGTAGCCCCACGAACTTACCGCCTGAGCGTGTCATGGTGTCTTCTCCAAGCGTGACGCGCTGTCCGGCTCTAGGGGCGCAGCTAGCACCTCCAGCCGGGCCAGCAGGATGTCTACTCTGCTCACGGTTCCGACCAGTCGACCGTCGGCCATCACTGGTAACGATGCCTCCGAACCGGACGCAAGGCGTTCCCAGGCAGCTTCGGCGCTGTCGGTCTCATCCACGGGGCAGACGTTGCGCATGGCTGCGCTCAACGCGCTGGCGGGACCCAGACCTGACCGGAGCGCCGCCGCAACATCGTCCGCCGTCAGCCAACCCAGCAGGCGGACTTCTGCGTCCACCACCGGTAGTTCGCGAAGCCAGTAGGTATCCATCAGGCGGATCGCCATCAGCAGGGAGTCACTGGGGCCTGCCGTGGTGGGGTGCGCCCTCATGCAACCGAACACAGTCATGCGTGCCGCTCCCCTGATCCGTCGCGCGCGTCTGGCGCAGACAGGATACCCGCTGCAAGCGGCCGACCTGAAGTCAGGCGCCCGACGAGGGCGACGCACGGCAGCGCACACAGCCCTGCGAGGCCGAGGAGCGTCAGGTAAATGCCGACCCTGAGCGAGGGCGGACGGTACTGAAGCCACACCTCCGATGCATCCTGCGGCACGCGAACGCCGATGAACGCGTGGTCCGCCCGGAGTACCGGCGCCGCGCGCCCGTCCACACGCGCAGTCCAGCCGGGAGCCAGCGCAACGCTGACGACAAGAAGGCCCGGAGATGTGCGCCGGCCCATACGGACCTGGACCTCATCGGCGCGCACCTGCCTCACCGACACGTTCGGCGCCACGGACCGGACCATGTGCGCCCCCGGACGCGGAAGGTCCACCGGCTGCGAAACGACCGCGGTCGTACCGATGTCCACATCCGGCAGGGCCACGGCTCCGGCCGCCCAGCGCGCTTCCCGTACAAGGGCCGTCGGCACCCACCGGGCACGGGCTCCGGAGAGCAGCGGTTCGACCAACGTCACGCCGGGCAGCCGCCTCGCAACGCCGTGGGCAAGATCCGCACGGTCGCCCAGCGGGACCGCCACGGCTTCCACGTCCATCAGCGCCAGGAGCTTGCCCATGGTGGGGCTGGATCGGGCAAACGCCTTCCGCGCGGCGCCGTCCATCTCTGTTGCGGCATGAAGCGGCACGGGCTCATAGCCGCCCGCCTCCTCGATCCCCCACCTGGAGGCAAGGTTGGGTGTGGCGCTGCCCCTGAGGGCATCAACGTAGCTTCCGCTTGGCGGACCATACTCCTCGTAGTTCACCAACCGGCGCCATACGCTCTCCCTGTTGACGCTGTAGAGCCGGCCCGGCGGTGCCGGAGACATCGCAACCGGAGCTGAGGCCATGCGCCCGGCCAGGCCGCGGTCGATCAGCGGGTTCAGCGTCGACGAGAAGGCCCAGAGATCGACCAGCGCGACGGCTACCACCACCCCGCGCAGCCACTTCGGTACGCCGGTCTCACGGACCCGCCTCACGCCCACCGCGGTCAGAACCGCCAGGCCCAGCGTGACCAGGAACGTGAACCGCGCCGGGTCGTGGAACAGGCTCAGGCCGGGCAGCAGGCGGAACGCGACGGCGTAGAGGCCGCCCCACTGGCCGATGGCCAGGATCAGCGAGACCACGGTCAGTACGGCATAGAAGCGCACGGCGCGGCGGCGACGGCCGCTCCAGGCCCCAAACACCGCCAGCCCCAGCGGCACGATGCCGACATAGACGCAGGTCTCCCACATGTTGCCGGGTCCCCAGTAGTCGCCCGCCCCTGGGTCGCCGAAGTGACGCGGGGCGAAGAAGTTCAGGAACTGGGAGGGGTGCATCACGAACCGGTCTGCCTGCCGCAGGCTCATGTGCTCCCTGGACGAGGCCGCCGCCATCTCCAGCGTGGGCGCCATCTGGGCGCCTGCGAGCAGGCAACCCAACACGAAGCCGCCGGCGAGCACGACCAGGCAGGGGCGCATCGAGCCGCCGTGACGCCGCACCGAGAGCACGCGCAGCGCGGCATAGGCGCCTGCCGCCAACAGCGAAAGGTACGCCACCTGGGCGTGGCCGGCCAGGAGCAGCAGTCCCAGCGTCAGTCCCACGCCTCCTGCACCGAGGGCGTTGGGGTGGTCGATGGCGCGGCGCACGGCGAGAAGCAGCCACGGCGCCCAGGCGATGGCCTGGGTCATCGTCGGGAACTGCAGTTTCGAGATCGCGAACCCGCCCGCGGCAAAAATGCACGCGCCGAGGAACGCGCCGAGAGCACTACCGGAGAGGCGGCGCAGGTAGAGCATCGCGCCCACGGCGCAGATCACCACATGGGCCAGCGCGCTGACCGTAAGGTAGACTTCCGGCGACCGAGCGGGGAGCATCACGGTACCGGGGTAAAAGAGCCAGCACTGGGGATTGGCTGCGAGCGGCTGGCCGCAGAGGACGAAAGGGTTCCACAACGGTAGCCTGCCGCTGCGGAGTTCGCGTGCCACCAGTTCCTCCATGGGAGCGAAGTAGAGCGAGATGTCGCCCCAGTAGAGCACTTTTCGCTGCAACACGACGGGCCAGAGGACCGCGCAACAGAAGAGGCCGACGCCTGCCGCAGCCAGTGCGACATGCGCGGTGCGTCGGTCTAGGCGGTACACGGGCGCAACTCCGGGTGGAGGGGCTGATGCGAATGACAGTGGGGATCATCCTGGGCACCGGCGCGGAATCGACGGTGGCTCGCCTTGGTGGGACCGGCGAGACCATAGTCACGCCCTATGGCGACGCAATGATCTACCGGGCATCGACTGGAAGCGCCGATGTTGTGCTCGTCCCCAGACACGGCTTGGACCACTCCCGCCTCCCCCACCGCCTGAACTACCGGTCGATCATCTGGGCGCTACGCGCTGCGGGAGCGCACCAGGTCTTCGCGACGAACGCATGCGGGTCGCTGCGCCGCGACCTGGCGCCCGGGGCCCTGGCGGCGCCGCACGACCTAATCGACCTGACCCGGACGCTGGTCACGTTCTGGGACGATGAACGGGTTGGCGATGTGGCGCATGCGCACAACGACTTCACGAAGCCATACTGCGCCGCCATGCGAGCGTCGCTGATCGATGCAGCCCAGGCCGTCGGAGCCACGCTGCACCCCGCCGGCGTCTACCTCTGCGTCGACGGCCCCCGCTTCGAGACCGCCGCCGAGGTGCGCCTCTTCGCCTCCTGGGGCGCTGACCTGATCGGCATGACAGGCGCACCCGAGGCCGTCCTTGCACGCGAGGCAGGCCTATGTTACGCCCCGGTAGCGATCGTCGGCAATCTCGGCGCAGGGCTTGGAGGCGACAGCATCTCCCACACTGCGGTAGCCGACGCCTGCCAGGCTGCCACGGTGCGGGCTGTGGATATCATCCTCGAGGCCATCAGCAGGATCGACCGACGGGCCTGCAGTTGCCCTCCCGTCGTGCCGCCCGTGCCGCCGGCCACAACTGGCTAGGCTTCCGCTTCCTCGGCAGGCTGCTCGCCCACAAGCGCCTTGAACTCGCGCACGTTGGAGGCCTTCTCCAGACCGGCTTCGTAAGTGATGATCCTGCGGTTCACAAGGTCCGCGAGGCTCTGGTCCAGCGACTGCATCCCGTGCCGTTGGCCGGTCTGGATCAGCGAGCCGATCTGGTAGGTCTTGCTCTCACGGATCTGGTTGCGAACCGACGAGATGGCCACCAGTGTTTCAAAGGCAGCCACACGCCCCGTCCCATCGGCCTTCCGCACCAGCGTCTGGCTGATCACTCCGACGAGGTTCACGGCCATCTGCATCCGGACCTGCTGCTGCTGATGCGTCGGGAAGACGTCGATCACGCGGTCGACCGTCTGAACGGCGTCCGTGGTATGCAGCGTGCCGAACACAAGGTGGCCTGTCTCTGCCGCCGTAATCGCCAGGTGGATGGTCTCCAGATCGCGCATCTCGCCGATAAGGATCACGTCGGGATCCTGCCGCAGCACGAACTTCAGGGCATTGGCGAAGGAGAGCGTGTCGGTATCCAGCTCGCGCTGGTTGATGAGGCTCTGGCGGTCCTCGTGGATGAACTCCAGGGGATCCTCGACCGTCACGATGTGCAGCGGGTAGTTCTTGTTGATGTAGTCCACCATGGCGGCCTGCGTGGTGGACTTCCCGGAACCCGCCGGCCCGGTCACCAGAACCAAGCCGCGGGGCCGCTCGGCGAAGTACTTGCAGACCTCGGGTAGCTGCAGTTCTTCCATCGTGCGGATGGTGAGCGGGATCACGCGGAACGCTGCCTGCACTGCGCCGCGCTGCTGGTAGATGTTTCCGCGGAACCGAGCCAGCCCTGGTATCTCGTACGCGAAGTCGAGTTCAAGCTCGTCCTCGAACCGTGCCCGCTGAACCTCCGACAGCACGCTGAGGGAGAGCATCCGCGTCTCCTCGGGCGTCAGCGGGTCCATCTCAAGATGGATCAAGTCGCCGTGGATGCGAACGAGCGGCGGGCTATCCGCCTTGATGTGCAGATCGGATCCCTGATGGTGAACGGTTGTGTACAGCAGTTGGTCGACGGTTACCATCGCCTACCCTGCTTCCTGCGCCGCCGCCTGGCTGCGCTCAATGTGCCGCTTGTACCGGTTCTCGAACTCGAACGGATTGGACGCCTTTGCCTGCGCATCCTCGAACGCCGCATGGCCCTGCAGCGTGAGCCTCAGAAGGTGCGAATCCAGCGTCTGCATCCCGAACTGGGAGCCGGTCTGGATGTCCGTGTACATCTGGTACGTCTTCCCCTCACGGATGAGCGTTCGGATGGCCGGAGTGCAGACCATCACCTCGAATGCCGCCACTCGCCCGGCGCCGTCCGCCTTGGGCAGAAGCGTCTGCGAGACCACGGCCTGCAGCGTCGAGGCAAGCTGGGTGCGAATCTGCTGCTGCTGATCGGGCTCGAAGACGTCGATGATCCGGTCCACGGTCTGCGGCGCATCCGTGGTATGGAGCGTCGCGAACACAAGGTGGCCCGTTTCCGCCGCCGTGATGGCCAGGTGGATGGTCTCAAGGTCGCGCATCTCGCCGACCAGGATGATATCCGGGTTCTGCCGCATCACGTGCTTCAGGGCGCCGGCGAAGCTGTGCGTATCGACGCCGATCTCGCGCTGGTTGATGGCAGCCATGAGGTCCCGATGGAGGTACTCAATCGGGTCTTCGATGGTGATGATGGCCTTGGGCCGACGCTCGTTGATGTGGTGCACCATGGCCGCCAGCGTGGTCGACTTGCCCGAGCCCGTGGGCCCGGTGACCAGGATCAGGCCACGGGGCAGCATGCAGAGGTCCTTGACGATGGGCGGGATCATCAGCTCGTCGATGGTGCGGATGTTGAACGGGATGACGCGCATGACGGCGCCGATGTGTCCCTGCTGACGGAACAGGTTGACGCGGAAGCGCGCCAGGCCCGGAACAGCGTACGACATATCCAGCTCCATGTTCTGCTCAAACCGGGCCTTGCGGTCCTCGTTGAGCATCACATACAGGATGTCGTACATATCACGGTCGGTGAGGGGCTCCATGCCAGGGACCCGACGCAGCGAACCGTGTATGCGCATCATCGGAGGCTCGGCGATCCGCAAATGCAGGTCGGACGCCTCGCTCTCCACCAGCATTCGGAGCAGATCGTCGATATGTAGCATGGGTCAGTGATCCTGCCGGCCGTTGGCTAGGGCCGGACGCTAGCGGCGCAGCATCTGGCGCATTTCGGTGAAATTGCCGGCATTGGCCAGGGCCTCTTCGTTGGTGATGACGCCGGCTCGCACGTAGCGCATCAGGCACTGGTTCATGGTCTGCATACCCCAGTATGTGTCCGTGCCGGCCTGCCGGATTTGACCGTAGATATCCTCGGACTTGCCCTCTTCAAGCATCTTCGCAATGGTAGGCGTAGAGACCATCACCTCGACCCCCGCCACGCGCCCGGTGCCGTCGGCCCGGGGGATCAGCTTCTGGGACACGACACCGCGAAGCGAGACCGAGAGGCGCAACCAGAGCATGGGCCGCTCGTGGGGCTGGAACATGTTGGATAGGCGGTCCAGGGTCTCGGCCGCGCTGGAGGTATGGACCGTAGCGAACACAAGGTGCCCGGTCTCGGCCGCCTGCAGAGCCACGTTCATGGTCTCGATATCGCGCATCTCGCCGATCATGATGACGTCGGGCGCCTGCCGCAAGACGCGTCGCAGCGCCTCCTGGAACGAGTCGGTGTCGATCCCGATCTCCCGCTGGCTGACGATGGCCATCTTGTCGGGGTGCACGTACTCGATGGGATCCTCGATCGTCACGATGTTCACGCGCTTCTTGGAGTTGATCATGTCGATCAACGCCGCCAACGTCGTGGACTTGCCGGAGCCGGTGGGGCCCGTCACCAGGATCAGGCCGCAGCGAGCCGCAGTGAACTCAGACAGCGTTGCCGGCACGCCGAGCTCCTCAAGCGAACGGATGCGCATGGGGATGAGGCGGAGGGCGAGGCCCACGGAGCCGCGCTGCTTGAAGATACTGCAGCGGATGCGGGACTCTGCTCCCAGCCCAAAGGCCAGGTCCATCTCGTGGTGCCTGTCGAACTCCTCGACCTGGCGGCCGGTCATCTTGCTGTATGCCAGCGCACGGGTCTCATCCGGTGTGGCAACCGGGAACTCGGTATCGGCGATGCGGCCGTGGACGCGCATGGCGGGGCGCGCATTGGCGCGGATGAAAAGGTCTGAGGCATCCTGGGAGTGCGCGTAGTACAGCATCTCGTCAAGGGTGGCCAAGGGTCCGTTCCTTTCAGTGGCGCCCCGCGGAGCGCCCTACACGATCTGGCCGACCGGGCCGCCGCAACCACCGCTGCGCCGACGAGCCGGCTATAAGGACAAACAGCGCCGCCAGCGAGCCCAGGAAGAGCGCCGCAGCGGCGATGCGGGAAGCGCCGGATGATGCTCTACCGGCACCATTCGACGCCTTCGGCGCCGATTCCTGCGTCAGCGGCAACCGCGCCGGACGCGCGCCGGGCTTCAGGTTGGTCACCTCGTACCGATAGGGCGAGCCGGCATGGGTGAGCTCGACACGCGTGACACCATCGTCGAACTTCCGCAGGCCGTTGAACGATGGGGCCGCCCCTATCATATACACGAGAGTGACGCGCGCCTTGTCGGCGAAGGCATCGACAAAGGGCTGCAGGACCATGGCCCCGCTCGTAGTGGCTGGGGCTCCCTCCAACATGGCCGTGACGGCGGTCTGGATCGTTGCCTTCCGGCCCCGGGCGGCCGCCTCCATCGCCTGGTCCTCGATAAGGGGCTCCTGGGCGCGCCAGCCCCCGGCGATGGAGACCTGCGCCAAGCGCTTGGCGGCACCGGCCTTGGAGACCTGCCCGGAGAAAGTGATACAAACCATCTGGCCGCCCTGCATGGGCTGGACCAGGATGATGGCGTCCGGCGCCGACTGGCACCATGCGGCGACCGGCGCCACCAGAAGCGCGGCAACCAAAACGCGCCTTGCTCGAACAGCAAGCGTCACTAGCTGTTCGAACAAGGCGCGCATAGGGTCCTTCCAGTATGGAGTGGAGCTGAGGGGATTCGAACCCCTGGCCTTCTCAATGCCATTGAGACGCGCTCCCAACTGCGCTACAGCCCCACGATGCTTGCTCATTATACACCATCGCCCGAGGCGCACGCAACACCCCGGCAGGTGTCTTGCGGAAGTCATGGCTTCGCCCGCCACGCGACGCGCCGCTCAGCCCTGAGTATACCCACGGCCTCCCCGGCCTCGCTTGTCGCGCCGCGCCGGGCACGGCTATAATGCGGTCCGGAGCAGAAGCAATATGCCACAGCCGTCCATCCATCCCCTACTTGCAGGCCTGAACGCCCGGCAGCGCGAGGCCGTCGAACGCACCGATGGGCCGGTCATGGTGCTGGCCGGCGCCGGTTCGGGCAAGACACGCGTGCTCTCGCACCGGGTCGCCTACCTGATCGCCACGAACAAGGCCCCGGCATGGAACATCCTGGCCGTGACGTTTACGAACAAGGCAGCCAACGAGATGCGCGAACGCATCGTGAGCCTTGTTGGGCGTGCGGCCAAACGCATCTGGATCGGCACCTTCCACTCGGTCTGCGCGCGAATGCTCCGCGAATGCCCGGAGGCGGCCAACGTGCCGGCCGGCTTTGTGGTGTATGACGACTCGGACCAGATGACCGTGGTGAAGGAGTGCATGAAGCGGCTGCAGGTAGACGAGGCCCGGTTCCAGGCCAGGGCGCTCCTCAGCGGCATCAGCAAGCTGAAGGAGAAGCTCGCCGACCCGGCCGAGGCCGCGAGGAGCGCCGGCGGCGCCATGGATCGAGTGGTGGCTTCGGTCTACAAGTGCTACGAAGCCAAGCTCAGGGAGAACGGCGCGCTGGACTTCGACGACCTGCTCGTTCGAACCGTTCAGATGTTGCAGACCAGCCGCGAAGCCGCCGAGAAGTTCCAGGAGCGGTTCCGCTACGTGCTGGTTGATGAGTACCAGGATGTGAACTACCCGCAGTACTTGCTGGTCCGCCTGATCGCGGCGCGCCACCACAACCTCTGCGTGGTCGGCGATGATGACCAGTCAATCTACGGCTTCCGCGGGGCCAACGTCGACCTGATGCTGCGCTTCGACCGCGACTTCCCCAACGCCCACATGGTGAAGCTGGAGCAGAACTATCGTTCGACCCAGAAGATCCTGGAGGCCGCCCATGCGGTCGTGGCGCGCAACCCGGAGCGCAAGGACAAGAGGCTCTGGACAGAGAATGCCGACGGCGCGCCCATCACGGTATGGGAGGCAGGCACGGAGCAAGACGAGGCGCTCTTCGTGCTGCACAAAATCCGCGAACTCGTCCGCACACGGCAGCGCCGCTGGTCCGACTTCGCGATCCTCTACCGCACCAACGCGCAGTCGCGGGCATTCGAAGAGGCGTTCATGCGGTTCGCCACTCCATACATCATTGTTGGAGGGCTACGCTTCTACGAGCGCAAGGAGATCAAGGACGTCGTGGCCTATCTGCGGGTGGCCCACAACCCGCGCGACGCGGTGAGCCTCAGACGCATCATCAACGTCCCCGCGCGCGCTATCGGACAGAGCACGCTGTCGGTCCTGGAGGCGGCGGCCGAGGAGACGCAGCGGCCCCTCTGGGATGTGATCAGCGACCTTGGTGTTACGGGGCTCCTCCCCACTCGCGCCAGGACCGCAGTTCGGGCCTTCGCGGCAATGATCGCGGGCCTGCGGGCCGAGGAAGCCGGAACCGTCACACAACTCACCGAGAGCATCCTCGACGCCTCCGGCTACATGGCCATGCTTCAGGCAGACCGCGATCCGGCGGCGATCACGCGGGTGGAGAACGTCAAGGAGTTCCTCAGCGTCACCGCGGACTATGACACCACCTACGCGGACCCATCACCGGCCGGCTTCCTGGAGCAGGTGTCGCTGGTATCGGACATCGACTCGCTGACTTCGGACTCCGAGGCGGTCACACTCATGACCCTCCACTCGGCCAAGGGGCTGGAGTTCCCCGTTGTCTTCCTGGTCGGGGCGGAGGATGGCGTGCTGCCCCACACGCGCTCAATGCAATCGGAGCGCGACATGGCCGAGGAGCGGCGTCTCTGCTATGTCGGCATCACCCGCGCCCGAGAGGAGCTGATCGTCACCCACGCCTACCGGCGTACGCTCTTCGGCGTTACCAGCAACTTCCCGCCATCGCGCTTCCTCCGCGATATCCCTGCCACCGCCCTGGATCCCGGCAGGGAACGCTCGACGACCGAACGACGGTCGGCCCCGCCTGCGGCGCACATCACCTCGACGCCGCAACCGAGGCGGACCGAAACCCCGCCGCAGCCGCCGGGCGACGGTGGCGCGGCCAGGCTCCGCGTGGGCCAAAAGGTCTCGCACGCCACCTTCGGCGTCGGCGTGATCCTGAGCGCGAAGGAGCAGGGCGCCGACGTGATGGTCTCGGTCGCCTTCCCGGAGCACGGCATCAAGCGCCTGATGGCCGGCATCGCCAAGCTGACGCCCGTCTGACGCGCACCGCCATGGGTCCCCCCACCGATACCATCGTAGCGCCCTGCACGGCCGTGACCGGCGGGGCGCTCGCAGTGATCCGCCTCTCCGGGCATGACGCCGTTTGCATCTTCAAGAGGCTGGTCGCGCACGGAGGCAGAAAGACAGCGACACTGCGCGACTGGTCAGCCACGCGGACCGTACTCACGGAGCCGGAGACCGGCATCAACCTCGACGACGTGGTGGTAACGCTCTTCCGGGCGCCGCGAAGCTACACCGGAGAGGACGTGGTCGAGATCTCGTGCCACAGCGGACGGGCGACCGTCGAACGGCTGGTGGGCGCCCTCCTGTCCGCCGGGGCGCGCGCCGCCGAGCCGGGCGAGTTCACCTACCGCGCCTACCGCAACGGCAAGATGGACCTGGCTGCGGCCGAGTCCGTCGGCGACCAGATCGCCGCCCTGACCGGAGAAGCCGCGCGAGCCGCAACCGACCTCCGCCTCGGCGCGCTGAGGGGGACGCTGGCTGACGTGCGCGCGGCCCTCGTCTCCGCGCTGGTGCAGGTCGAAGCCGCCATCTCCTTCCCCGATGAGGCGCCAGACCTGGACGCCCAGGCCGTCGAAGGGCACGTCCGCGACGCAGCCGCCATACTGGAGCGCCTCGTCGCCTCGGCCCGGTCTGGAGCCCTCCTGCGGCAGGGAGCGCGCGTGGTGCTGGCGGGTCCACCCAACGCGGGCAAGTCGAGCCTCTTCAATGCGCTGGCAGGCTGCGCACGTGCCATCGTTTCGCCTCATCCCGGCACGACGCGAGACCTCATCGAGTCAACAATCGACCTGGACGGCTACCCGCTCACGCTGGTGGACACCGCAGGCATACGCGACACCGAGGTCGAGGTAGAGCGCACGGGGGTCGAACTCGCCATGGCGGCGGCGGCATCCGCTGATCTCGTCGTGCGGCTGCACGACGCCGCGCACTCCGCCGCTGACGATGGCGACGTGCCTGTAACTACCTCCGTGCTGCATGTGATCTCTCGGTGCGACCTGGCCTGTCCTGGGTCGCTGGAGCGGCTGGCCGGCCATCTGCCGGAGGGAGCGCTCCGCGTCTCTTCCGCCAGCGGCGAGGGCATTGCTGAGTTGCAGCGGGCCATCGTGCGTGCGCTGGGCGGCAACAGGCAAGCGGCTGGGAGCGCCATCCTCACGCGCGAGCGCCACCGAGTCGAGGCGGCTACGGCGCTGGGCGCCTGCCGCCGCACGCTGGGTGCCCTGGCTGCAGGCGTGGAGCCGGACCTGATGGCGGTCGACCTCCACGACGCGCTGCGCGCTCTGGACCGGCTTACCGGCGTCGGCGTCGCGGATGAAGTGCTGGAGCGCATCTTCGCCGAGTTCTGCGTGGGCAAGTGAGCCCCTGGCGATCCCGGCCGGCGGCAGGCTCTGTGCTACACTTACCGAGTCCATCCTGTGCCAGGAGCATTTGCCACCGCCATGCCAGAGATCCGCACCATTCTCGCCACAGACTGCGGCAGCACCACCACCAAGGCCATACTCATCACCAAGCAGGACGGCTCCTACCGGCTCACCAGCCGCGGCGAAGCGCCGACCACGGTGGAAGCTCCGTTTGACGATGTGACGGTTGGCGTCACCAATGCCGTCCGCGAGGTCGAGGAGCTCTCCAAGCGCAAGCTCCTCGATGCCGACGGCAAGGTCGCTGTGGCAGCCGATGAGGGCGACGAGGGCGCCGACCTCTACCTCTCCACTTCCAGTGCCGGCGGCGGCCTGCAGATGACGGTGGCGGGCGTGGTGAAGGCCATGAGCGCGGAGAGCGCCCAGCGGGCAGCCCTCGGCGCGGGAGCCATCATCCTCGACGTGATCGCCGTCGATGATGGCCGCAAGGACTACCAGAAGGTCGAACGGATCCGCCAGCTACGCCCTGATATGATCCTCATGTCAGGCGGCACCGACGGCGGCACCATCAACCACCTGGTGGAGCTGGCAGAGATGCTGGTCTCGGCAGACCCCAAGCCGAGGCTGGGCATCGGCCTGAACCTGCCCGTCATCTACGCCGGCAACAAGGACGCCTACCCGGCCGTCGCGGAGTTGCTTGAGAACCGCGTCAGCCTGCGGAAAGTCGATAATCTGCGCCCGACGCTGGAGCGCGAGAACCTCCTGCCTGCCCGCGAGGCGATCCACGAGCTCTTCCTCGAGCACGTCATGCAGCAGGCGCCCGGCTACGGCAAGCTCTCCTCCTGGGTCAGCACCGGCATCATGTCCACGCCCAACGCCGTGGGCAAGATCATGCAGACGATCGCGGCCCAGCGCAACATCACCGTCCTCGGCGTCGATATTGGCGGAGCCACTACGGACGTCTTCTCGGTCTTCAAGAGCCTCCAGGGCGACAGCATCTACAACCGGACTGTCTCCGCCAACCTGGGCATGAGCTACTCAATCTGCAACGTGCTGATGGAGGCCAAAGCCGAGAACATCCGGCGCTGGCTTCCCTTCAGCGTCAGCGACGCCGAACTGCGCAACCAGCTCCGCAACAAGATGATCCGCCCGACCACGATCCCCCAGCGCATGGAAGACCTGCAGATCGAGCAGGCCGTCTCGCGCGAGGCGCTGCGGCTGGCCTTCGAGCACCACAAGTCGCTTGCCAGGGGCCTAACCGGGGTGCAGCAGACACGCACCATCGGTGATGCCATGACCCAGGGCGGCACCGGCCTGACGCTGGTCAACATGATGTCGCTCGACATGATCGTCGGTAGCGGCGGCGTGCTTTCGCATGCCCCCCGGCGGGCACAGTCGGCGCTGATGATGATGGATGCGTACCAGCCTGAAGGCGTGACCCTGCTCACGGTCGACTCCATCTTCATGATGCCCCAGCTGGGCATCCTGTCCACCGTGCAGCCCGAAGCCGCCACCGAGGTGTTCGAGCGCGACTGCCTGATCTATCTGGGCACCTGCGTCGCACCGGTGGGCACGGGCAAGGAGGGCGACGCCTGCGTCACAGTCGAGGTAGCCGGCAGTTCGACCGCGGTCCCCTACGGCTCCATCAAGGTGATCCCGCTGGGCTTCGTCACCGGCGACGACGGCGAGCCGAAGCGCGCCGAGGCCACCATCACCCCCGCCCGAGGCTTCGACGTAGGCAACGGAAAGGGCCGGTCGCGCACCGTGACCGTCACCGGCGGCCTCAGCGGCATCATCATCGACGCCCGCGGCCGCCCGCTCACGCTGCCCACCGATGACGCCATGCGGCTTCGCAAGATCAAGGAGTGGATGGCCGCCATGGACATCCCGGTTGATGCACCGAATGCCTGATCCGGGCGTCCGCCGAGCCACACTGCGCCTCGGGGCGCGTGAACGCTACTGGCTGCAATGGGGTGTCGTCGCGCTCATCTGCGCCATGCTGGCTGTAGTACTCAAGCCGATGCTGGACCATCTCATTCAGGTGCGCGAGTTCCAGTCTTGCCAGACGAATGTCTACAAGATATCCAAGGCCGTGGCTATGTACTGCCAGGAGTGGGACGATAGTCTGCCCCAGGCCGCCAACTGGTCCGATGTCGCCCTGGGGTTCATGGACTCTACGTCGGGCACCGGCTTCAAAGTGGAAAAGTACATGAAATGTCCGCTGGACCACTCGCCCAGCGTCTCGTCGTACCTGTTCAACTCAGCCGTCCAGGGCCTCAGCCTCACCGTGCGCAGCGCCAACGCCCAGCAGGAAGCGAGCCGACGGCGCCTGGGCCACGTCGCCCAGACACCCATGGTGATTGAGCGGCACGGTAGCGCAGCCAACGCAAGCGCCCCGATGTGGGACTGGTCAGAGGTGCATGCCCGGATGACCCTCCCCCACTCCCTGCCGGAGGCAACGGGCTCCTACATCCAGGCCGGCGGGCGCCCCTGGCGGCGTACCGGCGAGGACCTGGCGCTTCTGCGCGACAAGCGCTTCTGACCTGCGCGCCGCGAGCCGACGCAAGACATAGGAGATCCTTCATGGGAAGTGCATATACCCCCGGCCTGACCGTGAGCGGCCGGACCGTCATCGAGAAGACGCGCAGGCTTCCGCTCAAGGGCGCCGTCC
This sequence comes from uncultured Chthonomonas sp., assembly GCA_903885605.1. Lineage (GTDB taxonomy): Bacteria > Armatimonadota > Chthonomonadetes > Chthonomonadales > CAJBBX01 > CAJBBX01. Next base: position 16,821 of record CAISJD010000075.1, read on the forward strand.
TGGTCCAGGAGGGCGAACTCGTTGTCCCGACGACGGTGATCGCGCGGACAGAGCTGCCGGGCCTTATGCAGACCGTGAAGCTGGCCGAGCAGCTGGGCGTTGAGCCCAACGAACTGACAAGCGCCCTGCGTGTCTCCACAGGCGACATGATCGAGAAGGGCCAGTTGCTGGCCCAGACCAAAGGCCTATTCGGCTTCTTCAAGAGCGAGTTCAAGTCCCCGGTTGCCGGCAAGCTAGAGATGGTATCCGAGCAGACCGGCCACCTCGGAATCCGGATGCCTCCCACCCCTATCGAGAAAGACGCCTACGTCAGCGGCGTGGTGCAGTCGGTGGTCCCGGAGGAAGGCGCTGTCATCCGGTGCGTCGGCGCACTGGTGCAAGGCATCTTCGGCGTTGGCGGCGAGAGGCAGGGAGTGATCCGCGCGGTGACCTCAAGCCAGGACGCAACGCTCGACGAGTCGGCCATCACACCGGAGTGCAAGGGCAACATTCTCATCGGGGGGCAGTGCGTCACCCTGGCGGCACTGCGCGCCGCCGCGGCCTGCGGCGCTGCCGGCATCGTGGTGGGAGGCGTCGTGGACAGCGACCTGATGGAGTTCATGCGGTCCGAACTAAAGGACCCGGGCTTCGACATCGGCGTCGCCATCACCGGCCATGAGCCGATCCCGCTGACCCTGGTGGTGACCGAGGGCTTCGGGCCAATTCGCATGGCTGACCGCACCTACTCGCTGCTCCAGAGCCTCAACGGCCGTGCGGCCGCCATCAACGGCGCCACCCAGATTCGCGCCGGCGTGATCCGGCCCGAGGTCATCGTGGCGGATGCCGACCAGGCCGCAGCTGTGGCCCCGCCGGCAGCCGACGCAGGCGAACTGCGCATCGGCACGCCGATCCGCGTCATCCGCGAGCCCTACTTCGGCGCCCTCGGCTCGGTGACAGGCCTGCCCAGCGAACTGACCCAGGTCGACTCCGAGACGTGGGTCCGTGTCCTGAACGCCGCGCTTCAGGACGGCCGCACGGTCACGGTTCCGCGCGCCAACGTCGAGATCATCGTCACCTAGGACGTCCCCCGCCGCGCCTCGCAGGCCGCCGTACGTCCCTATGCGGCGGCTTGCTCCCGAACCTTGTGAAAACCCTCGCAAATCGCGCTTCGCTACCGCACTAACGGATGCCCGGCGGCGGTATACTCGTTACGACGCGGACCGCGACGGTGCGCGAACCGCGCAATAGAGCCCCCGCAGCGCTGACCTACAAGGCGGGCGGCGTGCATCCGGGCAGGCCATCGCAGGCGTTCGTTCGACCCGACAACGAGACCCGTGCCGGGCTGGTGTACGCCTCGACCCTCTGCCGGATGCAGAAGGAGACATGCATGAGCTCAACGGTAGCCGCGCCGAGCAAGACCGCTCCGGCCGGCGGCGCCAAAGGGCAGCCGAGTGGCGACAACCGCTACAAGATGCTCGAAGCGACGATGAAGCGTCACCAGTACGCTGCAGACTCCCTCATTGAAGTCCTCCACACAGCGCAGGAGTTGTTCGGTTTCCTGGAAGTTGACCTCCTCCTGCACATCGCCCACAGCCTCAGGGTTCCGCCGAGCCGGGTCTATGGCGTGGCGACCTTCTACCACTTCTTCTCCCTCAAGCCGAAGGGCGACCACACCGTGGTGATCTGCATGGGCACCGCGTGCTACGTGAAGGGGGCGGCGCAGGTGGTATCGGCCATCGAGGCCCTCGGCGGCATCAAGGCCGGAGAGACCACGCCGGACGGCAGGGTGTCGCTCATGACGGCTCGCTGCATCGGGGCCTGCGGCATCGCACCGGCGGTTGTCCTGGACGGCAACATCACCGGCAAGCAGACGCCGGCGGCCGTCGTAGACCACGTGAAAGGGTGGCTCGGCAATGGATCTTAACGACCTCATCGAGATCGCTGAGAAGGAAAACGCCGGCGCTAAGCCGATCCGCCTACGCTGCTGCACCGCTGCGGGTTGCCTCTCGCAGCAGGGCGACGCCGTGAAGAACGCCCTGCAGCAGGCAGTCGCCGATGCCGGCATGTCGGACCGCGTCGAGGTAATCGGCGTGGGCTGCATGGGCCTCTGCAGCGCCGGCCCTCTTGTCAAGGTCGATCCCGACGGCGCCCTATTCGAGCAGGTCCAGCCCGAGCAGTGCGCTTCCATCATCGCATCGCTCAACGGCGGAGGCCCGGCCTCCGCATCGGTCGGCTCTGACGATATCCCCTTCTTCAGCAAACAGCACCCCATCGTCCTCGAGAACAGCGGCCGCATCAACCCGGAGCGCATCGAGTCCTACATTGCCACCGGCGGCTATCAGGCGCTCTACCATTCGCTCCGCGACATGGCTCCCGCCGACGTGGTGGAGGAGATCTCCAAGAGCGGCCTGCGCGGTCGGGGTGGCGCAGGCTTCCCCACGGGCCTTAAGTGGGCTACCGTGGCGAAGATGACAGCAGAGCGCAAGTACATCGTCTGTAACGCCGACGAAGGCGACCCCGGCGCGTTCATGGACCGCTCGGTGCTGGAGAGCGACCCGCACCGCGTGCTCGAAGGCATGGCCATCGCAGCCTATGCCGTCGGCGCCACGCAGGGCTTCGTGTACGTCCGCGGCGAGTACCCGCTCGCCATCGCGCGCCTCAAGACGGCCATCCAGCAGGCTCGACGCATGGGCCTCCTGGGAACGCAGATCTTCGAGTCGCCCTTCGACTTCCGCGTCGACCTGCGGATCGGCGCCGGCGCGTTCGTCTGCGGCGAGGAGACCGCCCTGCTCCGATCGATCGAGGGCCAGCGCGGCACGCCGCGTCCGCGCCCCCCGTTCCCGGCACAGAGCGGCCTCTGGGGCTACCCGACGCTCATCAACAACGTCGAGACCTTCGCCAACATCGCGCCCATCGTCACCAGGGGTTCCGAGTGGTTCTCCGGGATCGGCACAGAGAAGAGCAAGGGCACCAAGGTCTTCGCGCTGGCCGGCAAGGTGACCAACACCGGCCTGATCGAGGTTCCCATGGGCACCCCGCTCCGGACGATCGTCGAGGAGATGGGCGGCGGCGTACCTGACGGCAAGGTGAAGGCGGTCCAGACCGGCGGTCCTTCGGGTGGCTGCATCCCGGCTGCGCACCTCGACACACCGGTCGATTACGAGTCCCTGGCGAAGCTCGGCTCAATCATGGGCTCCGGCGGTATGATCGTGATGGACCAGTCCGACAACATGGTGGGCGTAGCCAAGTTCTTCATGGAATTCTGCATGGATGAGTCATGCGGCAAGTGCGTCCCCTGCCGGGCAGGCACGGCCCAGATCCACAAGATTCTGTCGAAGATCACCGACGGTCTCGCTACCTCCGCCGACCTGGATACCCTTCGGTCGCTGTGCGAGATGGTGAAGAGCACCAGCCTGTGCGGCCTGGGCCAGTCGGCGCCTAACCCGGTCCTGAGCACGCTCCGGTACTACCCGGACGAGTACCAGGCCTGCATCGACGGCGGCGCGACCGCCGAGGCGTCCGCTTAGCACGCTTTCCGGGGCCCACGCGGGCTCCCGGGGCCGACACCCCAGAGGCGAGGTTACCTAGATGGCGGTAAAGACCCTAACAATCGATGGGAAGGCCATCAGCGCGCGAGAGGAACAGACGATCCTTCAGGCCGCGCGCGAGAATGGCATCACCATACCAACCCTGTGCCAGCTCAACGGCACATCGGATATCGGAGCCTGCCGGCTTTGCCTGGTCGAAGTCGCCGGCATTCCGAAGCTCCTCCCGGCCTGCGTGACGCGCGTCGGCGAGGGCATGGAAGTCTCAACCGACTCGGAGAGGATCCGCGAGTACCGCAAGATGATCGTGGAGCTCCTCTTCGCCGAGCGCAACCACGTTTGTGCCGCGTGCGTCGAGAACGGGCACTGCGAGCTTCAGGACCTGGCCATTTCGGTGGGCATGGACCACTCGCGGTACGACTACATGAACCCGAAGTGCGCGGTGGATATCACCCACCCGCGCTACGGGATCGACCATAACCGGTGCGTGCTCTGCGGTCGGTGCGTCCGCGTGTGCGACGAGATTGAAGGCGCCCACACCTGGGACTTCCAGGGCCGCGGAGCCAACACCCGCACCATCAGCGACATGTTCGTTCCCTGGGGCCAGGCTGCCAGCTGCACGTCGTGCGGCAAGTGCGTCCAGGCCTGCCCCACCGGCGCGATCTTCAGGCGAGGCTCCACCGTCGCCGAGATGAAGAAGGACCGCACGCGCCTTGACTTTATCGTCACCGCACGGGAGAAGAAGCAATGGATCGCGTGAGATTGGCGACGATTTGGCTCGGCGGCTGCTCCGGATGCCACATGTCGTTCTTGGACCTTGACGAGTTCCTGATCGACCTGGCCGACATCGTGGATGTCGTCTACGGTCCCGTCGTCGACCCCAAGGAGTATCCGGACAACGTGGATATCTGCCTCATCGAAGGCGCCGTCTGCAGTGATGAGCACATCCACCACGTGAAGAACATCCGGGCGAAGACCAAGATCGTGGTGGCGTTCGGCGACTGCGCCGTCACGGGCAACGTGCCCGCCATGCGCAACCCGCTCGGCAAGATCGGCCCGATCCTCCAGGAGATCTACTGCGATCGGCCCGAGACGCAGGGGCAGATGCCCGGTGAGAAGGGCCTCATGCCTGTCCTGATCGATACCGTGGTGCCTGTGCACCAGGTGATCAAGGTGGACGCCTTCCTTCCCGGCTGCCCACCGCCCGCCGCCCGGATCAAGGAGTTTGTGCAGCTTGCGCTGTCCGGGGCCGAGCCGAAGCTGCAGGGATCGGGGCTGAAGCCCGGCTAACCCCGGGCCTGAACGACACGAAACGAAACGGAGAACACGCTCCATGTCTCAGAGGATCGTGATTGACCCTGTGACCAGAATCGAGGGCCACGCCAAGATCTCCATTCAGTTGGATGATCAGGGGCAGGTCGAAGGCGCCCGGTTCCACGTCACTGAATTCAGAGGATTCGAGAAATTCTGCCTGGGCCGCCCCTTCTGGGAGATGCCCGGCATTACCGCGCGCATCTGCGGGATCTGCCCGATCAGCCACATCCTTGGCTCAGCCAAGGCGGGCGACGCGATCCTGTCAGTGAAGGTATCGCCGCAAGCCAACAAGCTGCGCAGGCTCATGAACCTCGGGCAGTTTGTGCAGTCCCATGCGTTGAGCTTCTTCCACCTGAGCGCGCCGGACTTCCTGCTGGGCTGGGACAGCGATCCCGCCACGCGGAACGTCTTCGGGCTCATCAAGGCGAACCCGGAACTGGCCCGCAAGGGGATCCGGCTGCGCCAGTTCGGCCAGGAGATCATCAGCCTCCTGGGCGGCAGCAAGATCCACCCGGCGTGGGCAGTACCCGGCGGCGTCCGCGGCCCGCTGACGGCCGAGGGCATCGACTGGATCAAGGGTCGCCTTCCGGAAGCCAACGAGACTGCTGAACTGGCTCTCACGCTCTTCAAGGGCATGATGGACAAGTTCAAGGCCGAGACCCAGATCTTCGGCAACTTCCCCAGCCTCTTCATGTCGCTGGTGGGGCCGGACGGAGAGTGGGAGCATCATGACGGAGCCCTGCGATTCGTCGATGCGGCAGGCAACATCCTCGCCGACCATGTGGCGGCTGCGGACTACCAGACCGTCATCGGCGAGGCCGTCGAGCCCTGGTCCTACCTGAAGTTCCCGTATTTCAAGCTGATGGGCTACCCGGCCGGCGGCTACCGCGTCGGCCCCCTCGCCCGCTTGAACTGCGCCGAGCATATGCAGACCCCGCGCGCCGAGCGCGAGCTGCAGGAGTTCAAGAGCCTCTCATCCGGCTCCGTGAACAACACATTCCTCTACCACTATGCGCGTCTGGTGGAGATCATCGCGGCGCTCGATACCATCGAGCAACTGGTCGATGATCCCGACATCCTGAGCGACATGGTACGCGCCGATGCGGGCGTCAACAACCTGCGGGGCGTGGGCATCACCGAGGCGCCGCGCGGCACGCTGTTCCATGACTACACAGTAAACCGCGATGGCCTCTTGGAGCATGTGAACTTGATCGTCTCCACGGGCCAGAACAACCTGGCCATGAACCGCACGGTGGAGCAGATCGCCAGGCACTACGTACACGGCGAGAAGATCGAGGAAGGCATGCTGAACCGCGTCGAGGCAGGCATCCGGTGCTACGACCCCTGCCTGAGCTGCTCGACGCATGCCGTCGGCCAGATGCCCATGGAGGTCTCCCTCCTGGCTGCGGACGGCTCGGTGCTGGACACGGTGGCGCGAGCCTAGTCCTCACCATGCAGTCAAACTCCGCGGCGCCGATCCTCGTGATCGGTTGCGGCAATGCGATCCGAGAGGACGACGCCGCGGGGATCTGCGCTGTTGAAGCTGTCGAGGCCCAGGCCCCTGCCGGGGTCCTGTGCCTCACCCGGCATCAGCTATCGCCCGAGCTTGCTGAACCCATCAGCCAGGCTCGGGCGGTCGTCTTCGTCGATGCTCGCGCAGACAGGCTCGACCAGCCCGTTCTGGTCGAGCCGCTACAGACGGACCCATCCGGGGCCGGCCTCGGCCACTTCGGGAGCGGCGGATCACTCCTCGCGCTGGCGGAAGCCCTGTACGGCCACGCCCCGCCTGCATGGCTGGTAACCATCCCCGGCGCCTCCTTCGGTTTCAGCACGGAGATGACGGACGCGGGACACGCCGGCGCAATGGAAGCCGCGAAGCGCATCCTCGGCCTGCTCGCCGAGATGGCCGGCGTCGGCTCTACCGAGGCCTAGCCCCCGCCGCCACCCGTCCGAGGCGGGTATTATCGTAGGCTACGATGCATGAACTATCCCTCATGGAAAGCGCGTTGCGGATCGCCACCGAACACGCCTGCGCTTCAGGCGCGACGCGCATCCTGAGCCTTACGTTACGCGTCGGCGCCCTCTCCGGCGTAGTTCCCGAAGCGCTTGAGTTCGCGTTTGACGTACTACGAGAAGGCACTGCCGCCGATGGAGCCACGCTCCACATCCAACAAGAGCCCATTCGCGCGCGTTGCCCATGCAGCCCCGAGGAGCTGTTCGAGACATCCGGCCCTGTCTGCCTCTGTCCACGGTGCTCGGAGCCGACGGCCGACATCATCTCCGGACGTGAGATGGACCTTGTTTCGATGGAGGTCGAAACGCCCTGATGAGCCCTGCAACCATCCGGACGATCAGCATCCAGGAGGCCGTACACGGCAAGAACCTGGCCGTCGCGCAGGAGAATCGCCAGCGGTTCGGCAAGTTCGGCATCCTCGCGGCCAACCTGCTCTCTTCGCCGGGAGCCGGCAAGACGGCACTGCTTGAGGCCACCCTGCGCGACACGCACGCCGCCATGCCCGGCGGCGTGATCGTCGGCGACCTGCAGACGGACAACGACGCCCAGCGCCTGGGCCGATGGGGCGCGACCGCGGTCCAGGTGACCACAGGCGATATCTGCCACCTGGATGCGAAGATGGTTCAGCGGGCCATGGCCGAGCTTGACCTCTCCGCCCTCGCGATTGTCTACTTGGAGAACGTGGGCAACCTCGTCTGCCCGACCTCGTTCGACCTGGGCGAGTCGCTGCGGGTCGCGCTCATGTCCGTCACGGAAGGCGAGGACAAGCCGCTCAAGTACCCCGGCGCCTTCAAGTGGGCCGACGTGATCCTCATCACGAAGACCGACCTATCCGACGCCGTGGGCTTTGACCGCGACGCAGCCGTAGCCAACCTCAAGCGCGTGTCGCCGGCGGCCCGGATCCTCGAGGTCTCCTCACGATCCGGAGCCGGCATGGAGCAGTGGTACGAGACCCTTCGCGGCCGATTGCCGGCCCGGGAGCGCAGACCATGACGATAGAAGCCGATGCCCTGGAGTACCATGCCGCCGACCCGCCTGGCAAGATGGCGATTACGCCTACCAAGGCCTGCATGACGCAACGCGACCTCTCGCTGGCCTACACGCCGGGAGTGGCCGAGCCGTGCCGGCGCATCGCCGCCGACCCCGACGATGCCTACAAGTACACCGCGCGCGGCAATCTGGTGGCCGTGATCACCAACGGCACAGCAGTCCTGGGCCTCGGCGATATCGGTGCGCTGGCCGGCAAGCCTGTGATGGAAGGCAAGGCCCTGCTCTTCAAGCGGTTCGCCGATATCGACGCCATGGATCTGGAACTGAACACCAAGGACGTCGACAGGCTGGTAGACGCCATCTCGCTCCTTGAGCCCACCTTCGGCGGCATCAACCTTGAGGACATCAAGGCGCCCGAGTGCTTCGAGGTCGAGCGCCGCCTCAAAGAGATCATGAAAATCCCGGTGTTCCACGATGACCAGCACGGTACGGCGATCATCTCGGCGGCCGCCCTGCTGAACGCCTTGGAACTCGTGGGGAAGCGTATTGCGGACGTTCGCATCGTCTTCAACGGCGCCGGAGCGGCCGCTGTCGCCACCGCGCGGTTCTACATCCATCTCGGCGCCGATCCAGCGAGCATCCTCGTCTGCGACCGCGCCGGAGTGATCCACGCAGGCCGCACCGAGCATATGAACGAGATCAAGCGCTCGCTGGCCGTAGCCACGCAGGCGCGTACGCTCGAGGAGGCCATGCGCGGCGCCGATGTCTTCGTGGGCCTCTCGTCGGCCGGCACCGTGACGCCCGAGATGCTGCTCACCATGGCGCCTTCGCCCATCGTCTTCGCCCTGGCCAATCCGGACCCGGAGATCGGCTACGACGAGGCCAGGGCCGCCCGCCCGGACGCCATCGTCGCCACGGGCAGGTCGGACTACCCCAACCAGGTCAACAACGTGCTGGGCTTCCCGTTCATCTTCCGCGGCGCCCTGGACTGCCGTGCCACCCAGATCAACGAGGAGATGAAGGTTGCGGCCGCCCGCGCCCTGGCCGCGCTGGCCCGCGAGGACGTGCCAGACTCCGTGGCTGACGCCTACGGAGTGCAGACGCTCACGTTTGGGCCGGAGTACCTGATCCCCAAGCCGCTGGATCCCCGCGTGCTGCTCCATGTTGCCCCGGCCGTAGCCGTAGCGGCTGCCGAAACCGGCGTAAGCCGGCTGGCGCTCGATGTCCAGAGCTACCGCGAGCGGCTGGACGCCCGCATGGGCAAGGGCCGCGAGATGCTGCGCGTGGTCTTCAACAAAGCGCGCACCTCGCCGCGGCGCATCGTCTACGCCGAGGGCGACCATCCGCGCGTCATCCGTGCCGCGCACGAGGTGGCGGAGGAGCGCATCGCCACACCCATGCTGCTGGGCAGGCCTGACCTGATCGCCTCCCGAGCCGCCGAGATGCAGGTAGACCTCGAGGGCGTCCAGATCATCGACCCGGCCGACGAGGCGCTGCGACAGGCGTGCGCCGACCGGATCTACGCCCTGCGCCACCGCAAGGGCGTGACCCGTACCGAAGCGCAGGAGATGGTGGCCAACCCCAACTACCTCGCGGCCGTGATGGTCGAGATGGGCGACGCCGACGGCATGGTCTCCGGCCTCAGCTTCCACTACGCCGACGTGCTGCGCCCGCCGCTGCAGATCATCCGCGCGATCCCGGAGGTGGGCATCGCGGCGGGCGTCTTCATCGTCGCCACTCGCAGTCGGGTGCTCTTCTTCGCCGATGCGGCGGTGAACATAGAGCCCGACGCCGAGACGCTGGCAAAGATCGCCATGCGCACCGCCAAGCTCGCCGCGAACTTCGATGTGGAGCCGCGCGTGGCGATGCTGAGCTTCTCCACCTTCGGCGCGGCGCGCCACCCCAGGGCCTCCATCGTGCGCCAGGCCGTCGAGATCGTCCGCCAGAAGGCCCCGAACCTCCGGATCGACGGCGAGATCAACGCCAATGCGGCGCTGGACGGCTCCATCCTCAGCGATGTCTACCCGTTCAACAATCTGCAGGGCGAGGCCAACGTCCTCATCTTCCCGAACCTGGACGCAGGCGCCACAGCCGTCTCGCTCATGCGCCGCATTACCGATGCCGACGTCATAGGGCCCATCCTGGTGGGCATGAAGCGGCCGGTCCACATTCTACAGCGCGGCGACCAGGTGAAGGACATCGTCACGCTGACGGCCATCGCAGTCGTGCAGGCACAGCAGCGGACCGCACGGGCACGGGTGATCTAGCGCTGTGACTGACCATGGCTGAGGCCGAGATGCGCCGGCGCTATTCGGTCGGCGGACTGGTGCAGGGCGTGGGGTTCCGGCCGTTCGTCTACCGCCTGGCGCACGAGCTGGGTCTCAGCGGGTCGGTCCGCAACACAGCTGCCGGGGCGGCCATCGAGGTAGAGGGCTCGCACGAAGCGGTATCCGCTTTCGCCTGGAGGCTCGCGTCGGACCTTCCGTCGGCGGCGCGCATCCTGCTCATGGAGGCCACCGACCTGGCGCCCGTCGGCCTGTCAGGCTTCACCATCGAGGCGAGCACGCGCGACGCAGCTCCGTCGGCCTCGGTGCTCCCCGACCTCGCCACCTGCGCTGAGTGCACCGCCGAGATCGCCGACCCCGCCGAACGCCGGTACCGGTACCCCTTCACTAACTGCACCAACTGCGGACCGCGCTTCACTATCGTGCAGCGCCTGCCCTATGACCGCGCCAACACGACCATGGCCGGGTTCGCCATGTGCGACGCCTGCCGGGCGGAGTACGAGGACCCCACGGATCGCCGCTTCCACGCCCAGCCCATCGCCTGCCCGCACTGCGGCCCGCAGGTGGCGCTCTGGGAGCCCGACGGGCGTGAGACCGCCTGCGGGGACGAGGCCGTCAAGGGTGCCGTCAAGGCCCTGCGAGACGGGCGCATCGTGGCCGTGAAGGGCCTCGGAGGCTTCCACCTGATGTGCGGCGCGGACGACGACGACGCCATCGGCCGCCTTCGCGCCGCCAAGCATCGCGAAGAGAAGCCGCTGGCGCTCATGTGCCGCGACATGGCGGCCGCATCGGCGTTGGCGACGATCGACGCTGCAGAAGCTGCGGCCCTGATGTCGTCAGCATCACCCATCGTACTGCTGCGGGCCCGGACGCCGTCACCAATCAGCCCCCTAGTGGCTCCCGGGAACCCCTACCTGGGCATTATGCTCGCATACACACCGCTTCACAGAATCCTTGTCGGCGACTTCGGCGGCCCACTGTTGGCTACTAGCGGCAACCGCAGCGACGAGCCCATCTGCACCGATGAGCGCGAGGCGCTGGACCGGCTTGCCGGCCTGGCCGACCTCTTCCTGGTCCACAATCGTCCCATCGCCCGGCACGTGGACGACTCCATCGTGGCAGTGGTGGCGGGCCGCGAGATCGTGATGCGGCGCTCACGCGGCCTGGCTCCCCTGCCCGTGCCCATGCCCGGCCTCAATCGGGCTACGCTGGCGGTGGGCGCGCACCTGAAGAACGCCGTCGCGCTGGGAGCATCGGGCATGGCCTACACGGGCCAGCACATCGGCGACCTGGACACGCCCCAATCGCTGCGGGCGTTCCACCGAAGCGTTGCGGACATGCCCGCGCTCTACGAGCAGCCGGTAGAAACGGTGGCCTGCGACCTGCACCCCGATTACGCCTCCACCCGCTACGCCGAGACGGCGCCGTGCGAACTGGTTCAGGTGCAGCACCACCACGCGCATGTGCTCTCGTGCATGGCAGAGAACGACCTTCGCGGCGACGTGCTGGGCTTCGCCTGGGACGGAACCGGGATGGGCCTGGACGGCACGGCATGGGGCGGTGAAGCGCTGATCGCCTCGGAGCGCGGGTTCTGCCGGTTCGCGGCGCTGAAGCCCTTCCCGCTCCCCGGTGGCGATGCCGCCGCTCGGCAGCCGTGGCGCTCCGCCTTGGGCCTGCTGGTCGCCGCCGTCGGCCCCGACCACGCGTACGCCGCCATGCCCGCACTGCCCCACGGCATCGACGCATCTCAGTTGCGGGTGCTGGCGTTGCGGGCCCGGTCCGGCGACGGATCGCCGCTCACCTCGGCCATGGGGCGGCTGTTCGACGGTGTCAGCTTCCTCGCCGGCGGCCGGAGCGTGGCGCACTTTGAGGGCCAGGCCGCCATGGAGTTCGAGTGGGCTGCCGACAGGTCGGCCGCGGGCGCCTACGACCTGCCTCTCGGCGGCGACGACGGCCCGGTTCACTGGATCGACTGGCGCCCCCTGGTAGCGGCGATCCAGGGCGATCGTGCGGCCGGCATGCCCCTGGGCGCCATCTCTATGCGCTTCCATCGCGCACTGGCCGACATGGCGGCACGCGTGGTCGTGGCGTCCGGACTACGCCGGGTCGCGGTCTCGGGCGGATGCTTCCAGAACCGCCTGCTCCTCGAACTGGTGATCGACGCTGTCGAAGCCGTCGGTGCGACCGTGTACACTCACCACCATGTGCCGCCGAACGATGGCGGCATCGCCCTCGGGCAGCTCTACGCCGTAGCGGGCCGTCCAGCCGCCTCGTCCCCCCCCTAGGAGGTTCCTACCATGTGCCTTGCGGTACCTGGCAAGATAGTTCAGATAACACAGAACGTTGCCGACGGGATCGACGCGGCCCTCACCCGGAGCGGGCGCATTGACTTCGGCGGCGTGCTCCGCGACGTGAGCCTCGCCTACACGCCCGAAGCGACCGAGGGCGACTACGTGCTCGTACACGTCGGCTTCGCCCTGAGCTTCATTGACGAGGCTGAGGCCAACAAGACGCTGGAGTACCTGCGAATGATGCAGGAGCCCGATACGGCCGAGATGCCTGAGCAGCCATGAGGTTCGTTGACGAGTTCCGCGACCCACAGGCCGCCGATGCGCTGGTGAAGGCCATTCGGCGCACTGTGACGCGCCCATGGACCCTGATGGAGGTCTGTGGCGGGCAGACGCACGCCATCGTGCGCTTCGGCATCGACCAGCTACTCCCGCAGTCGCTGACGCTTGTGCACGGCCCCGGCTGCCCGGTCTGCGTCACCCCCATCGAGCAGATTGACCGGGCCATCACGCTGGCACGGCGCTCCGACGTCATCCTCTGCTCCTACGGCGACATGCTGCGCGTACCGGGCAGCGGCACCGACCTGCTGGCCGAGAGGGCCGCCGGCGCCGACGTGCGGATCGTCTACTCGCCCATGGATGCGCTGACCATCGCCCAGAAGACACCCGATAGGCAGGTCGTCTTCTTCGCGGTCGGCTTCGAGACCACGGCGCCGCCCAATGCCATGGCGGTCTTCCAGGCCCAGGCGATGGGCGTGCCGAACTTCAGCGTTCTCGTCTCCCACGTGCTGGTTCCGCCGGCCATCGGCGCCGTCCTGGACGATCCGGACTGCCTGGTGAACGGCTTCCTGGCCGCCGGGCACGTCTGCACCATCATGGGATGCGCCGAGTATGAGCCCATCGCCAGGGAGCGCGGAGTGCCCATCGTGGTGACGGGGTTCGAGCCGGTGGACATCCTGGCCGGCATCCTGCGGTGCGTGGAGATGCTGGAGCGCGGCGAGAACGGCGTGGCAAACCAGTATGCCCGCATGGTCCGCGCAGACGGCAACCCCGGCGCCCGCCGGCTCTGCGCGCAGGTGTTCCAGACCGTGGACCGCAAGTGGCGCGGCCTCGGCTCGATCCCGCTGTCGGGATGGGACCTGCGGCCCGAGTACAGCGACTACGATGCGGCCATCCGGTTCGGCCTGCAGGAGATGACGGCCGACGAACCCGTGGAGTGCCGTAGCGGCCTCGTGTTGCAGGGGCGCATGAAGCCCAGCGACTGCCCGATGTTCGGCTCCGTCTGCACCCCGGAGCGGCCACTCGGCGCCACCATGGTCTCGTCGGAAGGCGCCTGCGCGGCCTACTTCCGGTACCGCAGGCGAACAGGAGTGAGCGAATGAGCGAGAGGAGCGGAGGCTGGTCGGTCTGCCCCATCCCGATCTCCAGGTATCCCCGCGTCGTCATGGCCCACGGCGGAGGCGGCCGCATCATGGCCCGGCTCATCTCCGACATGTTCCGCGCCGCCTTCGACAACGCTGAATTGAACCAGGGCCACGACGGAGCGGTGCTGGATGTCAGCGCCCACGCTGCGTCGGGCGGCAGGATCGCCATGACCACCGACAGCTACGTGGTGCGCCCGCTACGTTTCCCGGGGAGTACCATCGGAGCCATGGCGGTGAACGGCACGGCCAATGACCTGGCCATGTGCTGCGCCGAGCCCCGGTGGCTCACTACGGGCTTCATCCTTGAAGAAGGCCTCGCTATGGAGACGCTCTGGGAGATGGTCTGCTCCATGGCCGATGCCGCGGCGCTCGCCGGCGTCCACATCGTCACAGGCGACACCAAGGTCGTCGAGCATGGCCGGGGCGACGGGATGTACATCAACACGGCAGGCGTGGGTCTCGTCCGGCCGGGCGCCGACTGCCGCGCGCAACGCGTGGAGCCCGGCGACGCGGTGATCCTGAGCGGCGACGTGGGCCGCCACGGCATGGCGGTGATGACGGTCCGCGAAGGCCTGGAGTTCGAGGCAGAGATCACCAGCGACTGCGCGCCGGTCTGGCCCACCGTCCGTGCCATGCTTGAGGCTGGGATTGACATCCACTGCCTGCGCGACGCCACTCGCGGAGGACTCGCGTCCGCTGTCGTCGAAATAGCGGAGGCATCGGGCACGTCCATCCACCTGACCGAAAGCGCCATCGAGGTGCAGCCGCAGGTGGCGGCCGCCTGCGAACTGCTGGGTTTCGATCCAATCTATGTCGCCAACGAGGGCCGATTCGTGGCCTTTGTGCCGTCCCGACAGGCAGACGCGGCTCTGGAGGCCATGGCCGACACGTTGCCCGGCGCGCGCCCGTCCGTGATCGGCCGCGTGGAAGCGTCCGACCCGGGCATGGTCGCCCTGCGAAGCGTGATCGGCGGCGAGCGGATCGTCGACATGCTGAGCGGCGAGCAGTTGCCCAGAATCTGTTAGTTGTCCCGGCGGCCTGAGCCGTCGACAGAAAGGAAGTGAGCGTATGCGCAGGCTTCGCGCACTGGTGTGTGTGGCGGCGGTCCTGGCCCTGGCGCCCTCGACGCAGGCGGCCGGATTTGAAAAGCTGTTCAATGGCAAGGACCTGACGGGTTGGACGCTGGTCGGCAAGGCCGGCCCCGGCTACGTCGTGGAAGACGGGGCGTTGCTTGCGCCCGCGGACGGCGGCGGCAACCTCTATACCGACAAGGACTACTCCGACTTCATCTTCCGGTTCGAGTTCAAGACTGACAAGGCAGGCAACAACGGCATCGCCCTGCGCGCGGCAACCGATCAGGGAAACGCGAGCTTCGAGGGCGGCATGGAAGTCCAGGTGCTGGACGACTACGACCCGAGCTACGCCAACCTGCTGCCCGGTCAGTATTGCGGCTCGATCTACAAGATCGCGGCCGCCAAGCGCGGCGCCACCAAGCCCGCCGGCCAGTGGAACCGTGAGGAGATCACGGCGCGCGGGCGCCACATCACCATCAAGATGAACGGCAAGGTCATTGTGGATGTGGACCTGAACAAGGTCACGAGCCCCGAGGTCCTCGCCGAGCATCCGGGCATGCTGCGTGACCGCGGCCGGCTCGGATTCCTGGGGCATGGGCCCAGCGCCGTCTGGTTCCGCAACATTGAAGTTAAGGATCTTTCCGTCGCTGAGAAGCCCAACACGGCGCCGGCCGGGTTCACGACCCTCTTTGACGGCAAGACGCTGAAGGGATGGAAGGGCCTCGTCGGTAATCCCGAGACCCGGGCCAAGATGGAACCCGAAGCCCTCAAGGCCGCGGAGGCCAAGGCGACCGTGACGGCGCTGGAGCACTGGAAAGTCATCGACGGCGTGATCGTCTACGACGGCAAGAACGACAGCCTCTGCACGGTCAAAGACTACGCCAACTTCGAGATGCTGGTGGACTGGAAGATACTGCCGGGCGGCGACAGCGGCGTCTACCTACGCGGCTCGCCCCAGATCCAGATATGGGACACCGAAGTCGGCTCCGGGGCCCTCTACAACAACCAGAAAAACCCCAGCAAGCCCACGACCAAGGCCGACAAGGCCCCCGGCGAGTGGAACCGGTTCCGCATCCTCATGGTCGGCGAGCGCGTCACCGTCTTCCTGAACGACGTGCTGATCGTGCACAACGTCGTCATGGAGAACTACTGGGATCGCTCCAAGTCCATCTACCCCGCCGGCCAGCTTGAGCTCCAGCACCACGGCGCCCAGCTTGAGTGGAAGAGCATCTACGTTCGGGAGTTGCCCGCAGCGACCGAGTAGACCGAGCGCCGCATGCAACGACGGCCGGGCTTCCTCCGAGGAGGGAGCCCGGCCGTTATGCTGTTCGGCTGCCTGGAGCGCCGTCGGCTACAGCACGACCTCGGGCGCGACCGGTTTGCCGGCTTTGGCGGACGCGTATGCCGCGAAGCTCACCGCCGCGGCAGCCAGACCGTCCTCGCCGGTGATCGGCAGCGGGCTCCCCGAGGCGACCGCCTTGGCAAACGCGGCGACCATCAGTTCATCGATGTTGGTGCCCCAGGGCGACCAGGAGACGCCACCCGTCTTGTCCGAGTAGAGCACAAGGTTCTGCGAGAACATGTCCAGCGTCAGCACGCCCTTCTCGCCTACCACCGAGAGCGTCACGTCGCCCCATGTCGGGAATGACTTCGGCCGCGACCAACTCGAGTCGAGCGTGGCGAAGACGCCGTTGTCGAACTCCAGCGTCAGGAAGCCCGTGTCATCGAACTCCTGCTGAAACATCCGGTTGGAGATCTCGGCGTAGACCTCGGTCACCTCGGACTTGAGCAGCCAGCGCATCAGGTCCGTGACGTGTACGGTATGGTCGATGACCGCCCCGCCGCCGCTCTGGTCCAGTTGCGTGAACCAGTCGAACGGACAGCGCCCCCGGTTCGTGCCGCGAACGGCGATGACCTTGCCGATGTCGCCGTTGTCGACGGCCGACTTCAGCCGCACCATGGCTGGGCTGAAGCGGCATGGGAACGCCGTCATCAGCTGCACGCCCGCGCTCTTGCAGGCGGCAAGCATGGCGCGTCCGTCCGCCACGCTGGTGGCGAGGGGCTTCTCGCAGAGGATGTGCTTGCCCGCTGCCGCAGCCATCTCCGTGAGCGGACGGTGCCGCACGTTCTCCGAGCCGACGATCACGGCGTCGATGTCCGCCGCCAGAAGCTCCTCGTAGGAACCGAAGGCCCGCGTGGCGAACGTCTTTGCCGCCGACTCAGCCCGGGCCTGGTCATGGTCGGCGATGCCCACGAGTTCGGCGCCGGGCAGGGCGTTCACCGCCGAAGCGTAGCTGTAGGCATGCATGTGAGCGACGCTCAGGATGCCGATCTTAACAGTCATAATCTGTTTCTCCCCTATCCCTCACTCGCTACGGCAGGACGACGGGCTCGCCGGTCTGAGCCGACTCGAAGGCAGCCAGGGCGATGCGCACCGCCTCGCAGCCATCCTTCGGCGTGATCGACGGCGTCGCGCCCGTTGCCAGGCAGGTCAGGAAGTGGTCCAGTTCGGCGTAGTAGGGGTTTACCGCAGTCGGGCTCTCCGGCACGGCAACGGCCGCGCCCGCCTCGGCTCCGCGCTGCAGGGCCGCGACGAAGGGCACGCCTGCGGGCTGGTTGAAGTTGGACTCCAGCAGGCCCGCGTCGCCGGCGATCTCGAAGCCCACCTTGAAGCCGCCCGGGTCCGCCCACGTTGCCTCTACGTGCCCGATCACGCCTGACTTGAACTTCAGCGTGATGAGAGCATAGTCGGAGTTCACCTCGGAAGCCGGGGGCAGCTTGGGCGAAATGCCCTTGGCGAAAACCCGCTCCACATCGCCGAACGTCCAGCGCAACCAGTCGAGGTCATGGATCACCAGATCGAGGATCACGCCGCCGGACCAATCCGGCTTGCCGTACCAGTTCTCCCAGGCCCGCGGGAACGAGCCGCCGCGGCGCGTCCGGACGGTCACCACATTGCCCACGGCGCCGGCGTCGACCTGCCGCTTGGCCTCGGCGAACTCGGGGAAGAAGCGCAGCACATGGGCCACGAAGAGCGGCGTGCCCGACGCGGCGCAAGCGTCCGCCATCTTCTCGCAGTCGGCGACGCTACGCCCCATAGGCTTCTCGACCACGATGCCCTTCAGACCCGCCTCGGCAGCCGCGACTACGTAGTCGACATGCCACGGCGTGGGCACGCAGACATCGACCACGTCCGGCCTGGCCGCTTCGAGCATCTCTGCGAAGCTTGCGTAGGCGGTCGCGCCGTTGGCGCCGGCCATCTCGGCAGCCGCTTCGGGCCGCTTGTCGTAGACACCGACCACGCACGCGTTGGGGTTGGCTGTGTAGCATGACGCGTGCATATGCGCCATTCCGCCCGCCCCCGCGATCGCAACTCTAAACATAGCATGAAATCCTTTCCATAAGGGACGCCACCCAATGCCCTAGGGATAGATGCCCCGTACCTTGGTCGCCTCTGCAACGCGCTGTACGCCGATCAAGTACGCCGCCGTCCGCAGGTTCACCTTCTCGGCCTTGGCCATGGCCGCCACGGCGTCGTAGGCCTGCAGGAGCATCCGCTTCATGCGGTCGTTCACTTCGACCTCGCTCCAGAAGAAGCTCTGCAAATCCTGTACCCACTCGAAGTAGGAGACGATGACGCCGCCTGCGTTTGCGAGGATATCGGGCACCAGGAGCACTCCGCGCTCGCAGAGGATGCGGTCGGCTACGGGCGTGGTAGGCCCGTTGGCGCCCTCCACGATGGCCCTCGCCCGAACGCGGCCTGCGTTGGCCTGGGTGATCTGGTTCTCAGTGGCAGCCGGAACGAGGATGTCGACCGGCAGTTCCAGAAGCTCGGCGGAGCTGATGCTGTCCCCCAGGCCCGCATCCTGTAGCGACTCGCCGCGCCGCGTCCGGTCGATGGCCGCCTGTACATCGACGCCTGCCTCGTTGTAAACGCCGCCCTGGACATCGCAGAGCCCCACAACGCGGGCGCCCATCTGAGCGAAGAGGCTCGCCGCGGCCGCCCCCACATTCCCAAGGCCCTGCACGGCGATGGTGGCATCCTGCAGCCTGACCCCAAGGTCGTGCGCCACCCGTTCCGCTGCGATCACGATGCCGCGGCCGGTGGCCTCCACCCGCCCCTCGGAGCCTCCGATGGAGATGGGCTTGCCGGTGACCACCGCGGGCACCGTGAAGCCCTGATGCATGGAGTAGGTATCCATGATCCAGCCCATCACCTGCGGGTTAGTGCCGGCGTCCGGCGCGGGAATGTCGCGGTTCGGCCCGAGGACCACACTGATCGCGGTGGTGTAGCGGCGCGTAAGGCGCTCCAACTCACCCAGGGAGAGCGCGCGGCTATCGCACATCACGCCGCCCTTGGCTCCGCCGAACGGGATACTTACGAGCGCACACTTCCAGGTCATCCACATGGCCAGCGCACGCACCTCGTCGAGGCCCGCCGTCGGGCTGTAGCGTATGCCGCCCTTGGCGGGCCCGCGGGCGCAGTTGTGCTGCACACGGTATCCCTTGAACACGCGGGTCGTGCCGTCGTCCATCTTGACGGGGAAATTGACGGTCAGTTCCCGCTGGGGATAGCTGAGAACCTGCAGCAGACCCTCGTCAAGCCCCAGCCGATCGGCGACGATCTCAAGCTGCTGGACGGCGTTCTCGTAGGGATTGGTGCTCTCGCGAATAGAACCGCAGCGTGGGGCGCCGGAAACTGCCATAATGCCCTCCGTATGCGAAGGCGATGGGCTACCGATGCCCTGATGCCCAACGGCGGCAAGGTCTCGGTACGCGGCCCTCGGGGTTGGGCCGCTATCGCGGCCTTGGGAGTATACCCCGCGGGGGTCGGGCCGCGCGGTTGACTTAGCGTCCTCCTAAGCGATATACTGGCAGGGCTTGGAAGACCGAGCGGCAATGGGTGATCATCGCCTGCCCGCGCTCACGCGCAACGGCACAGCCGTCTGCACAGGGCGTCGGGCATTATTGTGTTAGGACGCACCACTCGCAGTGTTCAGTAACCTGAGCGATAAGCTCCAGTCGGTCTTTGATCGGCTCAGAGGGCGTGGCCGGCTCTCCGAGCAGGATGTCAACGACGCCCTGCGGGAGGTGCGGCTCGCCTTGCTGGAAGCCGATGTCAGCTTCCGGGTGGTGAAGGAATTCGTCGCCGCGGTCCGCGAACAGGCCGTCGGCAGCCAGGTGTTTGAGAGCCTCTCGGGCGCCCAGACCGTCATTCGCATCGTGCACGGCGAGATGGTCCGGTTGTTGGGCTCCACGGAGGCCCGCATCCTGTTCGCTCCGCGCCCGCCGACCGTGATCATGGTCTGCGGCCTGCAGGGGTCGGGCAAGACGACGACATGCGGTAAGCTGGCCAACTGGGCCCGCCGCCAGGGGCGCAACCCCATGATGGTGGCCTGCGATATCCATCGCCCGGCGGCCATCCGGCAACTGCAGGTGCTGGGCAAGCAGCTGAACGTGCCGGTCTACTCCGGGTCTGAGGGCACGCCGGCCCCGCAGATCGCGGCCGACTCCCTGCGGGAGTCGCGGAGGACCGGGTCGGACGTGGTCATTCTGGACACGGCCGGCCGGCTTCACATCGATGAAACCATGATGCTGGAGGTCAGCGAGGTCCGGAAGCAGGCCTCGCCGGCTGAAGTGCTGTTGGTCGTTGACGCCATGACCGGCCAGGATGCCGTCGGAATGGCCCAGAGGTTCCACGAGCAAGTGGAGCTGACCGGGTTCATCCTGACGAAGCTGGACGGAGACGCCAGAGGCGGCGCGGCGCTCTCGATCCGCAGTGTCACAGGCGTACCGGTGAAGTTCATCGGCGACGGCGAGAAGCTTGACGCTCTGGAGGTCTTTCATCCGGACCGGCTGGCCTCCCGCATCCTGGGCATGGGCGACGTGCTGTCGCTCATCGAGAAGGCCCAGGAGGCCGTTGACGAGAAGAAGGCGCTGGAGCTGGCGCGCAACCTGCGAGAGAACCGGTTCGACCTGACGGACTATCTCGAGCAGATGCAGAACATGCGTAAGATGGGCCCGCTCAACCAGGTGATCGGCATGATCCCGGGAATGAGCAAGCTGAAGGACGTGCAGGTAGATGAGAAGGCGTTCGCCCGCCAGGAGGCCATCGTGCTCAGCATGACGGTCGCCGAACGGGAGGACCCGGCCATCATCAATGCCGGCCGTAAGCGAAGGATCGCCGCCGGATGCGGAGGCACGGTGCAGGAAGTGAACCAGTTCCTGCGCCAGTTCGACGCGATGCGGCAGATGATGAAGCAGATGATGGGCGCCGATGGCGCCCTGCGCCGGAAGAAGGGCAAGTTCCGCCTTCCGGCGTTCCGATAGCTCTAGCACCGCAGTCACAGCCTTTCGGCGCAAGAAGCGCCGAACCAGAGCTGAAGGAGGAAGTACCTTGTCTGTAAAGATCAGATTACGGCGCCTTGGCGCCAAGGGGCGTCCCATCTACCGCGTGGTGGTCGCCAACAGCACCAGCCCCCGCGACGGCCGGTTCATCGAGGCCATCGGCCACTACGATCCGCGCACCGATCCTGGCAGCATCCGCATCGACGCCGAGCGCGCGGCCCATTGGCTCAAGTGCGGCGCTCAGCCCACCGATACCGCCAGGTCGCTCCTGCAGAAGGCCGGAGTGATCCCGCCGACTGAGAAGGCCGGCTAAGCTACCATGGGCGATGAGACCGTGGGGTCCGACCCGATCGGCGCCATGCTGGGGCATGTCGTCAAGGCGATGGTGGACCATCCGAACTGGGTCCGCGTGTCGCATTCCGGCGACGCCTCGTCCGACGCGTATGAGGTCGTCGTCGATAACGCCGACCTCGGCAAGGTGATCGGCAAGCAGGGCCGTGTCGCCAACTCGTTGCGCATGGTCGCCAAGGCCGTCGCCGAGAAGCGGGAGCGGCGCATCTACGTCGACTTCACGAGCTAGGGCGCCCAGGTGCTGCCAGAGTGGGACTGGACTATCGGTGAGGTGGTGGCCCCGTTCGGCCGCCGCGGCGAAGTCAAGGTCAGGATTCTGACGGACTTCCCGGAGCGGTTCGCCGAGCTCAAGCGGGTCTGCCTGCGGCCCAAGATGCGCGGGCCGGCGCTCATGGAGGTCCAGGCCGCGAGGCTACACAAGGGTCAAGCCCTGCTGAAGCTGGCAGGGGTTGAAAGCATCGATGACGCCGAGTTGTGGCGTGGCTCCATCGTGCAGGTCCGCCGTGGAGACGCGGTGCCCCTGCAAGACGATAGCCACTACATCGACGACATCGTGGGCATGGAAGTGTGGACGGTGCAGGGCCGCCTGGTCGGCGCGCTCAGCGACGTGCTCCACTACCCTGCCCAGGACCTCCTCGTGGTTGGCGATGCGCTGATCCCGGCCGTGAGGCCGATCGTCGTAGAGGTGGATCAGGCGCGCCGGCGGATCGTGATCGATCCGCCCGAGGGGCTTCTGCCCGAGGTGCCGGCGCCGTGCGATTCGACATCCTGACGATCCTGCCGGAGATGGTGTCTGAAGGCATCCGCCACAGCATCATCGGCAGGGCGGTTGATCAGGGGCTGATTAGAGTTAACGTGGTGAACCTTCGCGACCATACGGAGGATCGCCACAGGACGACGGATGACACACCGTGCGGCGGCGGAGGCGGCATGGTGATGAAGGTTGAGCCGATCGCGCGGGCGCTGGATGGGCTCGCAAGCCAGGGGCCGATGGGTCGAGTGTTGCTCACGGATCCGCAGGGCTCGCGCTTCGACCAGCCCATGGCCGAGGCGCTGGCCCGCGAGGACCGGGTGACCGTGATCTGCGGCCGGTACGAGGGCGTTGACGACCGTGTTCGGCAACATCTGGTGACCGACCTGGTCTCGATCGGCGATTTCGTGCTGACCGGCGGCGAACTGCCGGCGCTGGTGATGGTTGACGCGATCTCGAGGCTCTTGCCGGGTGTACTGGGCTGGGATGAGGCGGCCGCCAATGACACGTTCAGTGGCGACCTGCTGGACTACCCGCAGTTCACCAGGCCGAGGCAGTTTCGAGACTGCGCCATTCCAGACATCCTGCTGAACGGCGACCATGTAACGATGGACAAGTGGCGGCGGCGGCAACAGCTGCTTCTGACACGGCGGCGGCGGCCCGACCTCTGGGCGAAGGCGCGATTGGCAGATGCGGACCTGAAGTTGCTTAGCGCCGAACTTCCCGGCGCCGGGGACCTGGAGCTCGCTGGGCAACCGGCGCTTGACAAGTGTATGGATTAGGAGGCTCATATGAATCCGATTATCACAGACATCGAGAGGGCGCAGCTCAAGGCTGATGTCCCTGTCTTCAAGGCCGGTGACACGGTCCGCGTCTACGCGAAAGTCGTTGAGGGTGGCAAAGAGCGCATCCAGATGTTCCAGGGCGACGTGATCGCCAAGGGCGGGTCGCTCAGCCGTCTGCACTTCACCGTCCGGAAGATCTCCCACCAGATCGGCGTGGAGCGCACCTTCCTGCTCCACTCGCCGCGAGTGGACCGCATTGAGGTCGTCCGCCGCGGACGGGTCCGCCGCGCCAAGCTTTACTACCTGCGCGACGTCATCGGCAAGAAGGCCCGGATCAAGGAAGACCGCTCCGGCAAGGTGGTCGGCTAGGGGTTCCCCGCTCTGTTCGAGGGCGTTGCCGGGCGTTCCTGGCGGCGCCCTTGCGGAGCATGTCACACCGGTCGTTCGGCGCCGGAGTAAGAGGATGCGGTAGTGCCTGAGGAGATCGGCGCCACTGAGTGGCTGGCAAACCTGAGCACAACCACCATCGTGTTGACGGCCCTGGCGCTCACGTTGGTGCGACTCGTCATGGTACGCGTGAACCACGCCTTCGCTCGGGCAGTCGCGGAGCTGTCGGAGTCGCTGGTCCTGGCGGGCATCGTCGTCTTCCTGATCGTCCGTCCCTTCTTTGTTCAGGCGTTTTTCATCCCCACAGAGTCCATGGAACCCACGCTGGCAGGGCACAATGCCGGCGATTCGACGTCAACGGGCACCCATTACGACTCCACAATACATGATCATATTTTCGTAAACAAGCTGATCTACCGGTTTGCCCGCCCCCAGCATGGAGACATCATCGTCTTCCGCGCGGAGAAGAAGGCCGACATCCAGGGCGGCCAGACCGCAGAGAACGTACTCATCAAGCGCCTCATCGGCTGCCCCAGCGACACCATCGAAGTGCGGACCGAGCCGGATGGCGCCACCTCCGTTTACCGGAATGGGAAGCAGCTGAAGGAGCCCTATATCCGCGAGCCCATGCGTGAGACGCCCGCAGCCGAGTTCGCCACACGTGGCCCGCTGAAACTGGGGCAGGACGAATTCTTCGTGATGGGCGACAACCGCAACAACAGCAACGACGGCCGCTACTGGGGCACATTGCCCCGTTCACGGATCATCGGCCGCGCAGATGTCACCTTCTGGCCCCCCTCGCGCATCCGCTCGCTCCGGTAAGCCCCGGGCTGACTGGGACGTCTGGTCGGAGGAGCGCGCCGCGCGTGCCAGGGGCTGGCGCCTCATTGCCGGAGTGGATGAAGTCGGCCGCGGACCGCTGGCCGGCCCCGTGGTAGCGGCCGCCGTAGCGCTCCCCTTCGAGCTTCCTCCCGGACCTATCCGCGACTCCAAGGCGCTCTCCGCTCGGGGCCGGAGCCTGGCGCTCGCGTACATCCGTGACCACGCCCTTGCCGTCGGCGTGGCCGAGGCCGGGCCCGAGGAGATCGACCGCCATAACATCCTCCGCGCCACGCACGAAGCGATGCGCCGGGCCATGGCTAACGCCGGTGCAGCTATTGACGGCGCGCTCATCGACGGCCTACCGGTCCCCTACTTCCCCGTTCCCTTCACCGCGATCATCAAGGGCGATGCCCGGTCGGTATCCATTGCCGCGGCCTCAATCGTGGCGAAGGAGGCGCGCGACGCATCCATGCGCGCCGCCGAGCTACTCTACCCGGGCTACGGCTTCGCACAGCATATGGGCTACCCGACGCCGACACATCTGGAGGCGCTGAAGGAGCTCGGGCCCTGCCCCATCCACCGTCGCAGCTTCGGACCGGTGGCCGCCTGTGGGGCACAACTGACGCTGGACCTCGATGATGCCATCAAGGCGCGGGGCTGGGCGGGCGAAGACGCGGCGGCCAAGCTACTGGAGGCCCGTGGGCATACGCTGGTCTGCCGCCGGTACTCCTGCCCGCGCGGCGAGATCGACCTCGTGACGCGAGACGGAGACTGCCTCGTCTTCACCGAAGTGAAGGCGACCGATAGGCCCACGGCGGACCTGCTGGAGCGGATCGGCGCGGCGAAGCGGCGGCGCATCATCCTGGCAGCAGAGGACTATCTTGAGCGCAACGGATCTTCGGCGAACTGCCGGTTCGATGTGGTCCTGGTTGACCTGTGCGGCGCCGACGGCCGACCCACACTGACACACCAGCGCGACGCGTTCAGGCCCGACGAGGCGCACTGACCGATCCGCCCGACCAGACCCACTTCAGGGCAGCCCAGGTGATGGCCAGCGAGACCGCCGCCCAGACCAGAGCCCAGATGACGGGTGGCAGGCCGAACATCTGCGACATGAAGACGGCGTCGTTCGGCGCATCGGTGACCGTGGTGAGCAGCAGCAGCGTCCGCAGATCCATCAGGGCGTTGAGGCAGAGCAACACCGATAGGAGCGCCGCCGCCAGGTCGGCCGCACGACCACGAAGTAGCCCGGCGAGGAGGCCGAGAGCCGCAGCGACGCCCACACCGGCCAGCATGCCGAACCCATTCCGGGTCCAGAGCGCGGTCACAGCCAGAACCGCCATGCCCATGAAGGCCAGCACCGACTTGCCGTTACCCTCGCGCCGAGCGCCCATGAGGCAGAGGGCGCCGAAAGCCGATGTGCCGACGTACCCGGCCATGTAGATCAGGAACGGCATGCCGCCTCGCGACACCGTCAGGCCGTCGCCGCTCGACATCACACCAATATGCTCGACCATGCCACCTGTGACCAGGGCCATTGCGGCGTGGCAGCCTTCGTGGATGTAGGTGACAAAGAGGCGCACGGGGACGAGCAACAGCTGCAGCCCCGGCAGGTTCGCCAGGACCGTGGCGCCGACCGCCGCTATGACCAGCCTCTGCCGGGCCGCCCCGGCCTCCGTCGTGCGCCGCATCTGTGTGCTCATGTGGCGTTATACGGATGCGGACGGCGACGGTTTCCAATCATCGGCCATGCGAGGGATCGGATCTGACGCCAGCACGTCCAGGTCGAGGCCGTCGCGCTGCCCGGCCAACAGCAGACGCCAGCCGTGGAGGGCGATCATAGCGGCGTTATCCGTACAAAGGTCCAGCGGCGGCGCCACCACGGTCAGCCCTGCCTTCGCTCCGGCCACCGTCGCCGCGGCAACCAGAGCTCGGTTTGCCGTCACGCCGCCGCCCAGGACGAGATGGTGCACAGCAGCCTGGGACGCCGCCTGCACGGACTTTCGGACCAGCACATCGACTACCGATTCCTGCAGCGCGGCGCAGAGTCCCGGCACACGCCCGGGCTCGAAGCCTACCTCGACGCGCCGGAGTACGGCCGTCTTGAGGCCACTGAAGCTGAAGTCCAGGGAGCCCCCCAACCAGGCTCGGGGAAGCGGTCGCTCACCTTGCCTTCCGCCGCGAGCAAGCCGCTCCACATGCGGCCCGCCCGGGTAAGGCAACCCCATAACACGTGCGCATTTATCGAGGCACTCACCGGCGGCGTCATCACGCGTGCGGCCCATGCAGAGGTACTCCGCGCCTCCGGCCACGTAGATGATCTCCGTATGTCCGCCTGACACCAGGAGCGCCACATACGGAGGCCGCAGGTCGCCGCCCGAGTGCGCGCCGGCGGTCAGATGGCCGTGCAAGTGGTTCACGCCGAGCAGCGCTGCCCCGGTGGCCGCTGCCAGCGCTTTGGCGGCAGCAACGCCCACGACCAGCGCGCCGGCAAGGCCGGGTCGGTTGGTGACTGCTATGGCAGACAGGTCGCCGAGGCCCACGCCGGCCGCCTCAAGCGCCTCGTCGATTACGGGCAGCACCCGCTCTAGATGCCTGCGGGAGGCGACTTCAGGCACCACGCCGCCCCAGCGGGCATGCAGGTCCGCCTGGCTGGCCACCAGCGAGGAGAGGATCGCACCGTCCTTCACGACGGCAGCAGAAGTCTCGTCGCAGCTCGTCTCCAGCCCCAGGACGATCACGTTGCCTCTCCTTCAGCGCAGTCAGCAATGGACTGTGCATCGTCCTGCCACATGATGACGGCGTCGTCGCCGGTGTCCTGGTAGTAGCCGCGACGCCGGCCCTGGCGCTCGAAGCCGAGTTGCTCGTAGAGCGCTATGGCCGCGGCGTTGCGCGAGCGCACCTCGAGCGTCATCCGCGTTGCGCCGCACTCCAGCCCTTCACGGCAGAGCGCCACCAGCAGGCGCCGCGCGATCCCCAGCCTGCGGTGCGCCGAGGCGACCGCCACGGTGGTCACGTGCATCTCGTCCACCACAACCCACATACCCGCATACCCGAGGACACGGCCATCCCAGCCCTCAGCCACGAGGTAGACGGCGGACCGGTTCCGCAGCTCCGTGCGATAGGCCTGCTCCGACCATGGGGTCGGGTAGCTGGCTTGGTCGATGGCTACCACGGCATCGACGTCGCCGTACTCCATCGGTCGGATCGACACATCGAGGGCCATCAGGCGGCCTCCGGCGCCGATACTGCGGGGCACGCGAACAGATAGGCGCACCCGGAGCAGGTCTCATGGTGCACCCGTGGCTCGAATTGCGCGGCCGCGATGCCTATCAGCGACCGCCTGTAGTCAGCCATGAGGGTGTTCCCCTTTGCCTGCGCCGGTTGGGACAGGTCGTCCTGTGCGTTGCCATGCAGGCGTAGCCGGGCCACCGACGCCGCCCGTCCCTCCGACAGGACCGTCGCGCAGATCGAGGCCCTTCCGGCAGCGCCACCAACCGGAGGCGGCGCACCCGCCAAGCCGTCATCGATGACGGCTACCATGACGGTCGAGGCCGTCTCGACCACGTACTCAGCCCTCTGAACGACAATGCCCACGCCGGTATCCACCTCAACCTGGCGCTGGAAGTCGCCCGACAGCCGGGCGCCACTGTCAATCCAAGACCGGAGCGCCGTCGCGGCCCGCAGGCGCCAGACGGCCACATCGATATGCCGTGCCGCAACACGGGATGCCCAAGCCGCAGACCACTGCTCCATCGCTTCATCGTAGCTCACGGAGCGTCCGTAGCGACGCACATCCTCGATCAGCCGCACCGAAGCGACCAGAGCCATGCGATAGGCATGCAGCGGAGGAAGGGCCTGGGGAGCGCGATGGCGGCGGGCAAGCACGTACCGCATCGGGCAGGCATGGTATGCGTCAAGCAACCAACGCGACAGCCGAAGGTCGACGACAGGCGCAGGCGGATCGTCGGCCGCAGGCGCCGGCGTCAAGGCCTCCCAACGCGCCGTGGGCAGGCCCGCGCTTCCGAACGCCTGACGTGCCGGCCGCCCAAGGATGTCGCCTGCGCGGCGCCGTGCCGGCCCCGTCCGCTCGGGTGCGACCATCATCAGGGAATCGCGTGCCCGCGTGGCGGCGACGTACAGCAACCGCGCCTCGGAGAGCGGATCATCGCCCTCGCCGCCGGCCGAGCCGTGGCCGCCTTTCCGATGCTGCGGAAACCCGCCGTTCGCCACTTGGGGCACCACGACGGCGCCGAACTCAAGCCCTTTGGCAGAGTGGGCCGTCATGATGCGGACCGCGTCGGCCTGACCGGCGCCGGCATCCTGCCCCGAGCGGTCATCCGCCAGCTCCAGCATCATCCGGAGGCGTGCCATGAAGCGCTCCGGGCTCTCGGACTTGTCTGCCAGCCGCAGCAATGTACGCAAGCGCCCCGGCTGCGCGGCGGCATCCCAACCGCTCCGGCGCCACAGTCCGAGGCCCCCGAAGAGGAGGCGACCCAACAGCGACGCGGCGCTCCGCCCGGATGAGGCCTCAGCCAGGAGGTCGTGGGCGTGGGCTAGGCCTGCGGAGCGATCCTTCATGGCCTGCAGGGCCGCGAAGGGCGCGACGCGTCCGGTGTCCGTCGCGTGAGACCAGCGCTGGACCTCGTCGGCCGTTAGGCCCAGAGCCGCCGACCCATTGGCTGAGGAGATCGGTGCGCTTCCGGCCTCGCCGAAGAGCGCGACAACCGCCGCAAGCGCCATGGCAGGCCGGCAGTCGAGGAGCCCACCCTCCACCGACACCGGCAGGCCCCGGACCTGCAGGGCCCTCGCCATGGCGCGGCACTGGGCATGCGTTCGACACAGCACAGCGGAATCGTGGGCGCCGATGTGGGCGAGGCGGTCCTTCAGGTGGCCGGCCACTCCTTCTGCCTGTGCGTCCTCGTCCTCAGCGTGGACAAAGAGCGCCTCGCCGCCATCGCCGCGATGCGCTACACGCCGTTCAGAACAGGCCACGTCCAGGTTCAGCGCGTGCGCCAACTCGGCGTGGAGCCGAACCAGATCGCCGAGGGACCGGTAGTTCGAGGTAAGCGAGACGCTGTCGTGAACGGAGATGCCCGCGCGCAGGACCGCGAGGTCGGAGCCCAGCGCTGACGGGCGGAACGTGTAGATGGCCTGTGCCGTGTCTCCCACAGCCCATATCGACGCGCCATGGTCCGATATGGCGCGCACCAGGACGGCATCCATCAGGGTGATGTCCTGGGCCTCGTCAATCAGTATGTGGTCGAGCGACTGCCCGACGGCGATCCCCACGCTCGGCTCGGAGAGCAGCAGACGCGCGGCGCCGGTTACCATGCTTGCGAAATCGATCGCGCCCGCGTCGGCCAGGAGTCGGTTCCATGCGGCGAAGGCCTCGGCCAACTCCAGTGGCACCTCGCCGGCTTCGGCCCGCAAGCGTACGCCGTCGGCATCGACGCCGGCATCCCGCAGACGGTTGAGTAGACCGAGGAGGGCGTGGGCCCGAGCCACTTCGGACCTGCCGGCGGGCATCACCGCCTCGAAGACCCCGGGATGAGCCAACAGCATCTCGACGGCTTCGACGGTATCGATCACCTTGGGCGACGCAGGTAGCCCGGCCGCCGAGTGGAAGGTCCGGAGCAACTCCAGCCCGAATGCATGGAACGTGAAGACGCGTACGAGCCGACCGTTACCGCCGAGGCGGGCGCCCATGCGCTCGATCAGTTCGTCGGCCGCGTTGTTGCTGAATGTCAGCACCAGCATCCGACCCGGCGCGGCGCCGCGTTCGATCAGATGCGTGATGCGCTCAACAATGCAACGCGTCTTCCCGGTCCCCGGTCCGGCGTGGACCATGAGGCGGGAAGACGGGCTCGATACGGCCGCCCACTGGTCTGCATCCAGGTGTACCGCCCCGCCGCCGGCATCGGGCTGCGGGTCATGCCCTCGGTCCGCCGCATGCGCCACGCACTGGGCAAGCACCATCCGCTCCGGCACACCCCATGCCTCAGCGGCGTACTGGAGCGTCAGTTCGCCGCCGAGGATATGCCGGATGGCCCGGCGCGGCGCCAGCATCTCGGCGGCGAAGAGGTTCGCCTCAGTTTCGCCCCGTTGGGCAGGGCTATAGGCGAGTTCCCTGGGCCCGTCGCACCAGTCGGGAGCGTCGGCCAGGCTGTGGTCGCCGGCCTCGCCGTCAGGATCGAGCACGGCGTGGCCGATCTCATGGGCCAGGACGCTCACGAGGCCCGGCCCGGCCAGCGCCGAGGAGTGCCAGATGCGGCGCCAGGGACGATCCAAGACCGCCACAGCGCCCACGAGCAGCGCGTCCGACGGCTGCAACGGTACTGCGGCTATGCCAAGATGGGCCAGGGCCGCGGCAACCACAGCGGCGCCCGACGCCGTGTCCGATACGCCGAGCCGTTCACGGAACGTTTCGGCAAGCAGGCGAATGCGCGCTTCACGGACCATGTCAGCGCCTGCTGTGGTCGGCCGCCGGACTAGCGCTCATCCGAGCAGGTCGGTCTCGGCGATCCAGCCGCGCCGCGCATCGTCCGTCATCTCCGGCGCCGACCGGACCGCATCGGCGAAGCTCTCCTCCCTGGGTACCACGGGAGCAGAGGGCGCTCGGAAACTCAGCGCACGCACCGCTACGGCCGGCACAATCGGGGTACGAAAGTAGGCGGTAACCTCTTCCACCGATCGTCGGAGCTCTTCGGCCACAAGGGCGACCAGGCGTCGCGGTAGCGTGGCTGGGCGTATCAGCTTCTTGTCGAGCTTGGCCAGCACGGAGACATCGAGACCCAGCCTCCCGGCGAGTTCGACCGGGGACAGACCAGAGCGCTGGGCCTCGAGGCATAGGCTCGCGATCGGTGCACGGCGCTGCGGCGGCGTGAAGCGGGCCAGAGCCGCCATGAAGGGGGCATCGCCATCGTCGGGCTCATCCAAGCAGGCGTCGCCGAGGTCAGACAAGCAGGCCATGTCGGCGGCAAACCGCGCCAGTTCAAGGGCATAGTGTGGGTACGCCGTCAGCCACCGCTCCACGCCGGCATCTCCGGCTGCTGCGGCATCGGCGTACTGCGCCAGCACCATCTCCAGGGATGCGCTCATGTCGGTATCCTTGTATCGCCGGCGATCCACCGGGCCAGCCCCTCCTCCGCCGCTCGAAGGTAGTTGCGAACCGTGCGGTCGGTTACGCCTAGAGCAACGGCGATCTCCAACTCCGTCAACTGGTTCAGGCGGCTCAGTACGAAGGCCATCCGGTGGTTCTCGGGAAGCGCGGCCAGGGCCTGCTTCCCGACGACGGTATCGACGATGCTCACAGGCTCCCGCGCCGCCATCCTCTCTCCCACCGTACCGGCGTCTCCGGGGAGACGGTCGTCCAGTGAGGCGCAGATGCGGGTCCGCTCCCGCTTGCACGCCGACGTGACGGCGCGCTGGAACGTGAGGTTGAAGCGCACAGCCCAGAACTCGTTAGCTGCCTCCATGCTTGCCCAGGCGACCATGAGATCGCCCAGCAGGTCATCGTAGAAACCGGCCCGGTCCGACGCGCCGGCCAGCATACGCGAGGTCACCTTCTTAACGCGCCGTGAGACCCTGGCGGCAAGGAGCTTCAGCAAGCCCCAGCCGGCATCAGGCTGACCCCGGCCCAGGTACTCCCGCGCCAGGAGAACCAGCGCCTCAGGCAGATACTCCGCGGGAGGCGCCTCCCGGATTTGGCGCGTGGCCTCATGAGGGCCTAACGACCGCAGGTAGCTCAACTGCTCTACCACCTTGTGTTCCAGTTCGTAGCACCGAATCGGGGTCTGGGTCTCCGTGGCGGTCACCATGCGGCGACCCTCGTCCGACGCTCGATGGTGAGACTCACGGAGGGCAGACGGAACCGGAAAGGGTTGCACGGAAATCGGCTCAAATCAGCGTGCTGCAGGGCCACCGATCACCTCTCGAAGGATGAACTGCCGGGCATCGACCACCAGGGCGCTTGGCGTCAGGATGTGACCCGCGTTGTACCAGATCAGTTTCTTGGGCTCACCGGCAGCAGCGTACAGGGCCTCCGTCGCAGACGCCGGGATCAGCTCATCACGCTTCGCCGACAGCATCAGCAGCGGCCTCGGGGCAAACCGGCCGATGTGCAGCGTGGGCTCCACAATCTCGGCATTCGCCGTCATGCGCGGCGAAGCCGTGAGCCCGAGCTTGGCGCCCCAGTCCGCCAGTCCGCCACCCGCCACCGCCAGCACAGCGGCGCGGATGCGGGGTTCGACGCCCAGGAACGTGGCGCCGATCATGCCGCCCTGGCTAAAGCCCAGGTAGCCGATGCGCGCCTTGTCGACCTCGGGACGGCTGCA
Organism: uncultured Chthonomonas sp.; assembly: GCA_903885605.1. Taxonomy (GTDB): domain Bacteria; phylum Armatimonadota; class Chthonomonadetes; order Chthonomonadales; family CAJBBX01; genus CAJBBX01. Next base: position 49,513 of record CAISJD010000075.1, read on the forward strand.
GAGGAAGTCCACCGCCCGGCGCAGGTCGATCACCGTCTGCACCCAGGCGTCGCGAGAGGTCGTCTCGTTGATGAGGTGGATGTCACCCGAGCGGTCCTTCCTCGACCTCTCGCCGTGGTACTGCGCGTCGATGGAGATGGAGGCGCACCCCATTCCCGCCAGCATGTCAGCCACGAGGCGGATGTAGTCGGTATCCTTGTGCCCGCCCGAGCCGGCCAGCAGCACCATGGCTGGATAGGGCTTGGCGCCGGCGAGAGGTAGCGTGAGGATAGCCGTAACGCGCTGGTCATGCGCCGAGGTGAACTCCACCCGGTTGCGGCGCCGCAACTCGGTCTGCCGCTTGGACTCGTTCTTGAGGACGGGAGCAGGCCCCACCACAGCGGCCAACTTCAGGTCGGGATCGTAGTCGTAGAATGCCATGCGGAGGCGGTCCGACGCAGCGTCCGCGCGGGCGATTGTGGCGCCGAACGCTGCCACCAGCAGCGCCAGGGCCGTCCAGATGATGCGTCGCATGGGCATACCTCCACTGGCCGGCGAAGGAAACGGCGGGGCGGCCGGCGAAATAACGGACCAAACCGATTGGGGATCGCGCCGAAAGCGTACCCGATAGAGGCTCGATGGGTAATCTCTTCCAGAACCAGGGGGACACTACCGAGGGCGCCGTCTCCGCGCTCACGGGCAACGGCGAGGTCTGCACCACGCTTGGGCCCACGGGGTACCACTCGGGTTGCCACCGCGTGGGCTCGCCGGCACGCCTCACCCAGCACTTCGTATGGGCCGGCCGACGCCTGCATGGACCACATCACGAACTTGCGGACTTCGGCACACTCACGCTGCGGGTCTCGCTGGACGGGCGCGACCTGACGCTGGGCGACTGGAAGCAATCCATCGACCCGGAGACAGGCGTCGTCCACTCCACGTGCAGCTTTGGCCGCGTACTGCTCCGCACCCGGAGTTTCGTCTGCCTGCCGGACAACGTCTTCTACGCCCGGACCACCGCGCTCTGTACCGGAGAGACCGCAGGTGAACTGGCGATCACGGTCACCTACACGCTCGGGCAGCTGGCGGACGACGCCCAGTGGCGCACCGAGACCGACGGGGCGGCCCTCGCCTACTCCATCGAACAGATGCTCGGTGAGGTCCGGGTGACCGCCTGGGCCGAAGGAGCCGACACGAGCCGGCTGCAGACCGTGGAGCAGCGCTGCGCTGTCACGCACACGCTACAGGCCGAGCCGGGATCGGGCATGGTGGTTACTACGGCGGTGCAGTTCAGCGACCGGCTCCGCTACACGCCGCCACTGTCACGCGCCCAGGTGGCGGCGGCAGAGACGCAGCAAACCGACGCCTGGGCCCAGTTCACTTTGCGCAGCCGCATGACGACGGGCTGCCCCGAGGTGGACGCCTTTCGCGCCATGGGGCTCTACACGCTGCGCTGCCAGTGGACGCCCTGGTCGGTCCCGGCCTCGCTCTCCGTGCCCTATTGGGGCGGCGGGGCCTTCCACGACGAGATGTACCCCTTTATGGCCATGCTCAGCGCGGGCCACAGCGACCTGGCGAAGCGATGCTGCTACTTCCGCCTCGCCACCCTCCCCGCAGCTCTGGCCCGAGGCCTGGGGCGAGGCGCACTCTACCCCTGGAGCAGCACCGAGGCCGGCGAGGAGCGCGACCCGCACGGCAACTGGCTCACCGAGCGGTTCCACCTCGGCCAGTTCGCCGCCTGCATCGCGGCGCTCTGGGAGATGGAGCGCGACCCGCGGACGCTGGCCGAGCTCTACCCGGTCCTGCGCGCCGTGACGCGGTACCTCGAAACGCAGGTGGTGGAGGGGTTGCCGGGCGGAGCCGCGGGCACGAGGCCCTGTGTCGACTTCGACGAGTCCGTGGGCATCGTGCGCAACGGCCCGTATACCGTCGGAGCAGCGGCGGCGGCGCTGGGATGGGCCGCTCAGGCAGCCGAGGCGCTGGGCGCCGACCCGTGGTTCGTGAAGCCATGGCGGCAGCTGTCCGCTGCCGTCGCGCAGTCACTGGCATTGGAGGACGGCTGCTTCGCAATTCCTGACGCCCAGGCGTTCCACTACTCGGTCCTCGGCCCGATTTACCCGTTCCGGCTCCAGGTCGGTACGCCTATCGCCCGGAGGACCGCCGCGAGGGTCCACCAGTTGTGCCGGTCCGGCCGAGCCTGGAAGCCCGGCTTCTCCGCCGTGTTCGACGCGTCCGAGTGGATGTGGACCGCCGGCCATCTAGCCGTCGTCCACGCGATGCACCAGCAGGCGCCCAGCGCCTGGGAGGCCATCCAGGGCGGCCCGGCAAGCGCGGGCCCGTACCTCTCTCCCAACGAGCATGTGGCCGCCAATGGAGACTACCGCGTGCCCTGGTTCACAACGGGCGTAGGCGCCTGGCTCTACGGGCTACACGCTTCTGCGGCGCATGTCGATGGTGATGAGCTCCGCGTCGGCTGGGGCATCTCCCCTGCCCTCGAGCGCGTCGAGTTCACGGGCCTCGCCGGTCCGTCCGGCACGCGCGTGTCCGGTATGATGGAGCGAGGGTGCATCAAGGCCCTCACCGTGAGCAACGAGGCCGACGTCAGCCTGCGACTGGCCATGCCGGCCGCCGCATGCCCCGCCTCACTCAGCGCGCCGCGGCTACCCGACGATGGTCGATCGGCCGTCTTCGAGTTGCGACTGAGGCCAGGCCAGACCGTGGTTGCCGGCTAATAGACCCCTCCCCAGGAGATACCCTGTATGCCCGATATGCTCGTTCAGCTGCTGAAGCTCCCGCCGCTGGAGCCCTGCCTTGAGGAGATGCGAAGCCAGGATGTGGTGATCCGGCGCGCCAATCCGTTCGAGGCGACCGCGGTGCGTGAGTTCGTCACGACGCACTTCGGCACGGCGTGGGCCGACGAGGTTATGCCCGGGTTGATGAGCCGGCCCGGCACCGTGGCGCTGGCCATCCGCGAAGGGCAGATCATCGGGTTTGCGGCTTTCGAATGTACGCGCAAGGCCTTCTTCGGTCCCACAGGCGTCGCCGAGGCGGAGCGTGGCAAGGGCATCGGCAAGGCGCTGCTCGTCGCCTCCATGTGGGGCCTGCGGGAGTTGGGCTACGTCTATGGGATCATCGGAGGCGCGGGTCCGACCGGTTTCTACGAGGGCGTGGTAGGAGCAGCGGCTATCCCCGACAGCTCGCCAGGCATCTACGAGCACATGCTTCGCTCCAAACCCAAAGCAGACGCCTGAGCCGGTTGGCTCAGGCGTCCGCACAGAGGCTCCGAGAGCAGACTGCAGACCGTCGGCCTACCGCACCATGCCGATCAGGCCCATCAGCAAGCCCGGCATCACACCCAGCACGAGGACGGCCGTGGCGGAGATCGCCGCCACCCAACCTGCAGCCCTGGGCGCGCCGGCGCGAACGGGCTCCGCGCCTGCCTCCTCGAAGCACATAGTCAGGACGACGCGCAGGTAGTAGTAGGCCGCCACGACGCTCACCAGGGCCAGCGTCACAGCGAGTGCCATCTCGCGCCCGGCTACCGCCGCCCAGAATATCTGCAGCTTGCCCATGAAGCCGATGGGGGGGGGAACGCCGCCCAGCGAGAGCATCAGGGCCGCCATGCCGTACGCCGTCGCGGGCCGGCGCCGGGCTAGACCCTTCAGATCGGCAAGCGTCTGGCACTCGGCGCCGGAGCCGCTGATGTAGGTCAGGACGGCGAATGCGCCCATAGTCATGATGGCGTAGGCCAGCAGATAGAAGACCGCCCCCGACATGGCCAGCGTCTGGGTGTCAAGCGCGGCGCCCTTGGCGTGGGAGGCGCCCAGGGCGGCCACCGCCACCATCAGGTAGCCGGCGTGCGCCACACCGGAGTAGGCCAGCATCCGCTTGATGTTCTGCTGCGCGACGGCGATGACGTTTCCCGCAACCATTGAGAGGACCGCCAAGAGCCGCACGGCGGGCAGCCACGTGGCATAGAGCGGAGCCAATGTGTCGGCCAACCGGATCAGCACGGCGAATGCGGCGATCTTGGCCACCACGGACATGAACGCGGTTACCGGTAGCGGGGCGCCCTCATAGGCATCAGGCGACCACTGGTGGAACGGAGCCACCGCAGCCTTGAACGCCAGGCCGATAACGACCAGCGCCAGTCCGCCGGCGAACATGGCCGACTGGACACTCTCCTTGATGACCGCAGAGCGAAGGGCCTCGATATTCGTGCTGCCCGAGGAGCCGTAGACCAGCACGATGCCGTAGAGCATCAGTGCACTGGCGAACGCTCCGAGCAGGAAGTACTTCAGCGACGCCTCACCGCCTCGAGCATCCTCACGCACGAAGCCCGTCATGATGTAGAGGCCGAACGAGAGCAACTCGATGCCCAGGAAGACGACCACGAGGTCACGAGCCATCGACATCAACATGGCGCCGCTGAGCGACGTCAGCAGCAGGACATAGTACTCTGGGTTGTCATAGCCTCGCGCCGCCAGGTAGGTGGGCGCCAGGGCCACAGCCATTATGCCGCAGAGCAGCAGGATCGTGCAGATCGACGCCGTCAGAGGGTCCCCGGCGATCGATCCGCCGAAGGCGATGACGTTCAGCGCATCGTTGCCCTGCCGCACGAGGAACGCCAGCGAGGCCAGGAGCGCCACTCCGGCCGGCGCGGCCGATACACCGGGCCGAGTCGAACGTCGCAACGGGCGGGCGAACAGGAGCAGCAAGCAGGCGCCGACCCATAGCGCGATTAGCGGGTAGATGAAGGCGATCTCCGCCATCACATTGATGTCACGCCTCATCGCCGCACTCCATCCATGCCGGGTAAGGCAATGTACTCAATCGGCGGCGCCTTCGGCCGCACCAGCTTGGGCGCGGTGATCGTGGGCTCCATGTAGCGGACCCAGGGCGTCACCGCCACGCCGAACCAGAAGACCAGCACCACGAGCGGAACAAGGACCAGCTTCTCCCGAAGGGAGAGGTCCGGCATAGTACGGTTCTCCTCCTTCGACGCCGGCCCGGCGAAGACGCGCTGGAAGAGCCAGAGCATATAGACCGCGGAGAGGATAGCCCCAATGGCCGCAACGGCGGTCCAGACCGGCCCGGATGTCTTGGAGAGGTAGCTCCCCTGCAAGATGGCGAACTCTCCCACGAAGCCGTTCGTCAGCGGCAAGGCCACCGAGCTGAGCAAGGCAACCAGGAAGAAGAACGAGAGCACCGGCACGGAACGCTTCAGGCCGCCGAAGGCGCTGATCTCCCGCGTATGCCTCCGCTCGTACAGACAGCCCACGAGGAAAAAGAGCATGCCTGTCGAAACGCCATGGTTGATGCTCTGCAGAAGCGCGCCCATCATGCCGAGGTGCGTAAATGAGAAGACGCCAAGCATCACGTAGCCGAGGTGGCTCACGCTGGAGTAGGCCACCAGCTTCTTCATGTCAGGCTGCACCGCTGCCACGACCGCGCCATAGATGATCCCGATCACCGCCAGCGCAATGAAGAGCCCCGACGACTGCATGGCCTGATGCGGGAACATCGGCAGGCAGATGCGCATGAAGCCGTAGACGCCCATCTTCAGCATGACGCCTGCAAGGATCACCGATCCCGCAGTGGGCGCCTCGACGTGCGCGTCAGGTAGCCACGTATGGAACGGGAACATGGGCACCTTGACCATGAAGGCCAGGGCGAAGGAGGCGTAAATCCACATGAGTGACTGCGCCGGGAAGCCTTGCAGCTTGTCGTTCAGCTCACTGCCAGGGATGCTCAGGGCGCTCAGGTCCGACGAGCCGACCAGCCGTATCACCGCCACCAGCCCAACCAGCATCAGGACACTGCCCGCGAAGGTGTAGAGGAAGAACTTCACGGCTGCGTAGGTGCGACGCTCGTGGCCCCAGATGCCGATGAGGAAGTACATCGGGATCAGGACTGCTTCCCAGAACACGTAGAAGAGGATCAGGTCGAGCGCGCAGAAGACGCCGAGCATGGCCGATTCCAGCACGAGCAGGAAGGCCATGTACTCCTTTATGCGCTTCGTGACGGTGAACGAGTACCCGATGGCAAGCACCGACAGGAAGGTCGTCAGGGCCACCAGGAGCACACTGATGCCGTCAACACCTACCGTGTACTTGGCGCCGAACATGGGCAGCCAGTCGGCGGTCTCGAGGAACTGGTAGCCGGCCTTCATCTGGAACCTGGCAAGGAGCACGCAGGAGAGCGCGAAGGTCGCCAGGGAAACCACCAGAGCGAAGAGGCGGATCGCAGCCGCTCGCCCGCCGGGCATGGACGGGCCGGCGTGGGGATCAGGCTCCGCACCGTGTGCCGCCGCCTCGGGGGCCGCTGGGAAGAGCGCCAGTAGCGCGAATGCGCCCACCAGCGGCAGGAAGATCAGGGCAGATAGAAGATGATCAGTGAGCATCGGGGGCACCCGCTACGCGTAATGAAATCATGGCCGCACGGAGCCTCCGAGCACCCACGCAACCACCACAGCCGCACCCACCAGCATCGTGACCGCATAGCTCCGCAGGTAGCCTGACTGGGTGCGACGCACCACCTCGGCGATCGCACCGGTGACCCAAGCGACAGCGTTCACTGCGCCGTCGATGAGCATTCGATCGGCCCAGCGCCACACACGGTCGGCGAGCTGGCCGCCGCCGCCGATGCAGATGCGCGAGAGTGTGCCGTCGATGTACCAGAGGTTCGTCGCTCCAATGAAGAGCGGGTTGGATGACCGCGTCCGCTCGTCAGCCAGGAAGCCGCTCTTGCCCTTGGTACGGTAGGCATGCAACCCGAAGCCGACGCCCAGCGCCGCGACGAGGGCGCCCACCAGGAGGCCCGTGGCCGCCGGCATGCCCTCATGCGGGACGATCAGGTTCCGAGAAGCGACCGACGGCTCCAGGAAGTGCTCGAAGGCGTTGGCCCACGGGGTGCCGACGAGACCGCCGACGACCGAGAGAGCCGCCAGCACGATCAGCGGAACGGTCATCGAGCGCGGCGACTCGTGGACGCCGCCATGACCATGCCCGTGGCCGTCATCGCCGCCATGGCCCTTGTCGCCATGCGGTTCCACGAAGCGCTGGGGCGTCCAGAACGTCTTGGCCATGAGGCGGGTCATGTAGAAGGCTGTCAGGAGGGCGGTGCCGACCCCTACCGCGTAGAGCAGCAAGCCATACCGCGGTGCGCCCAGGGCCGAGTTAAGGATCAGGTCTTTGCTCCAGAATCCGGAGAAGACCGGAATGCCAGCGATCGCCAGCCAACCGGCGACCATGGTCCCGTGCGTAACACGGATGCGCCCGGCCAGGCCGCCCATCTTCCGCATATCCTGCTCGCCGCTCATGGCGTGGATCACTGAGCCCGCACCGAGGAAGAGCAGCGCCTTGAAGAAGGCGTGCGTCGTGACGTGGAACATGCCTGCCGCGAACGCGCCGACGCCGCAACCAAGGAACATATAGCCTAGCTGCGAAACGGTCGAGTAGGCCAGCACCTTCTTGATGTCGTTCTGGACAGCCGCGATCCCTGCGGCCAGCACCGCAGTGAAGAGGCCGATCGCCGCAACCACCATCATGGCGGACGGGGCCTGGGCGAAAATCGGCGACAGGCGCGTTACCATCACCACGCCTGCGGTCACCATGGTCGCCGCGTGGATCAACGCCGAGACCGGCGTCGGCCCGGCCATTGCGTCCGGTAGCCAGATATACAGCGGGAACTGCGCCGACTTGCCGCAGGCTCCCACGAAGAAGAGCAGCGAGATCAACGTCGCCGAGCCAACGGTGAGGGCCGCTGTAGCAGTCCTGCCATGCTCCGCAAGGTCAAGGAAGCCGGTCCCGTCGGCGGCGCGGAAGCTCAGCGTGCCGAAGAGCGAGAAGACCGTCATCATTCCCAGCAGGAAGCCGACGTCGCCGATGCGGTTAACGATGAACGCCTTGTTCCCCGCCTTGGCGTTCTCGGGATCCTCGAACCAGAACGAGATGAGGAGGTAGGAGCAGAGCCCCACACCTTCCCAGCCCACGAACATGAGGGCCGCGCTGGATCCGAGCACCAGGACCAGCATCATAAAGATGAACAGGTTGAAGTAGGTGAAGAAGCGGGGATAGTCGCGGTCCGTCGCCATGTAGCCGGTGGCGTAGAGGTGGATGAGGCCGCCGACGCCGGTGACGATGAGGCACATCAGCATCGACAGCGGGTCCACCAGCGCCTCAAAGCGCAAGTGCACCGTACCCATCTTGATCCAGTCCGGCGTAGAGCCTCCGGGACCAAGGCCCGCCAGCGCGCGCCGATGCTCACCGCCGTTGGCTACGAGGTCGCTCAGGACCACGCAGGAAACAGCGAACGAAGCCAGCACGAGGCCTGTCGCCACGGCGCCCACCAGCCAGCGCCCCCGTTTGTCACCCAGTGCGGCGATCACGCGTGCGCCCAATCCGGCATGGAGCAGGGCTCCCACCAGCGGCAGCACGGGTATTAGCCACACCCATTGCCCGGTATGCAGGTCATGCATGCGATGCTAATCCGTTCTCACGATACGATTGGAGCGCCATGCGCTACAGCTTAAGCAGATTGACCTCGTCGATGTCGATGGTCTCGCGCGAGCGGAAGATGCTGACGATGATCCCGAGGCCGATCGCCACCTCGGCCGCCGCCACGGCCATCACGAAAATGGCCATCATCTGCCCGGAGATTGAGCCCAGGTGCTTGCCCATGGCGACGAGCGCCAGGTTGGCGGCGTTGAGCATCAACTCGATGCACATGAAGATAACGATCGGGTTCCGCTTGATCCCCACCCCCACCGCCCCGATTGCGAACAGGATGGCGGAGAGGCCGATGTAGTGCGTCGCGGTGATCGGACCCATCTAGTCGCTCCTCCGCTGGGCCAGCACCACGGCCCCGACCACGCCCACCAGCAGCAGTACCGAAGTCAACTCAAAGGCGAATAGCCACGGCCGACCCGGGTCGAACAGGGCGTACCCGATCTCCTGAACCGTGCCTGGCAAGGGCGCCTTCACCGCGCGGCCGGGCGCCATCTTCAGCGCGCCGGCAAACGCCAGGCATCCGAGGAGCGCGGACGAAGCCAGCAACGCCACCGGCTTGCTGAGCCCCACCCGATCCATCATCGGGGTAGGAGCGCCGAGGTTCAGCAGCATGATGACGAACAGGAAGAGCACCATGATGGCGCCGGCGTAGACGATCAGCTGCACGGCGCCTACGAACTCGGCGCCCTGGGCAAAGTAGAAGACCGACAGGCAGCACATCACGCCCACGAGGGCCAGTGCGCTCCGAACCGGGTTCCGGTTCGCGACCACCTGCACCGCCGCCAAGACGCACAGTGCAGCCAGGATCCAGAAGCCGATGCTGTTACCTTGCATTGGGCGCCCTCGGTGCCGGCTTGTCGGCGTCGTGCGGTGCTTCGATCACGGGCCAGCCGCTCTTCTTGTCGGCAGGGGTCCGCACAGCGTCCCAGGTTGCGGTCAGGACCAGGGCCGCCAGCGCGATCGGCAGCAGCCGCTTCCATCCCAGCGCCATCAGGGCGTCATAGCGCAGGCGCGGCAGCGTTGCCCGAACCCAGACGTAGACCATAACGAAGGCGACCACCTTCAGGATGAACCAGACGAAGCCGGGAACGAAGTTCAGCGCGGGGTGCGGGCTGTTCCAGCCGCCGAACCAGAGCGCGGTGGCCACCCCCGAGATCACGAGCATGCTGGCGTACTCGCACATGAAGAACATGGCGAACTTCATGGAGGAGTACTCCGTGTGGAAACCGGCCACCAGCTCGGACTCCGCCTCGGGCAAGTCGAACGGCGCCCGGTTCGTCTCGGCCACCATGGCGATCAGGTAGACGACCGTGGCGATAAAGCCCAGAGGCAGGAACTTGGCAATGTTCCAGTCGGCCACCGTGCCCGCCTGCGAGCGGACGATCTCAACCATATTGGTTGAGCCGCTGATCAGGACGCCCGTGAGCACGGCCATGGTCATGGAGAGCTCGTAGCTGATGGTCTGCGCCGACGAGCGTAGCCCGCCCATGAGCGAGTACTTATTGTTGGATGCCCAGCCAGCCAGGACGATCCCATAGACCTGCAGGGAAGTCAGGCCCAACAGGTAGAGGATGCCGATGTTCACGTTGCCGACCACGAAGGGGATCGACTCGATCCGGCCTCCGCCCATGTCGATCCGGAGGTCCGCCACGGGGAGTACCGCGCAGGCCGCCAGTGCAGGGATCATCATGAGTACGGGAGCGGCATAGTAGATCGTGGCGTCAATCGCGCTGGGCCGGATGTCCTCTTTGAGGAACAGCTTGATGCCGTCCGCGAAGGCCTGCAAGAGGCCGCGCGGGCCGACGCGGTTGGGACCCAGCCGATCCTGGATCAGGGCGAGCGCGACACGCTCGTACCAGACCAGGAACGGCGTCATCAGCAGGATAACGCCCAGGATCGTGACCAGCGCCACATAGGGCAGCAGGTCCACCAGGTGGAACGGGCCGAGGCTTAAGTTTGGTATGACCATCAGTCCACCACCTGCGTGGCCACGAGCATGGCTCCGTCCTTATCCAGCGCATCAAAGCCGACCTCGCCGAACGCGGGCACGTGCGCCCGCATCTCGGCGAGCAGGTCCTGCCACCCGAACCAAACGCTCGGCTTGCCCAGCCTCTGAAGCAGGCGGGCGGCAATCAGCCAGTCCGGCGAGGCGGAGCCTCGAGGCTCGAACGCCTGCCTGAAGCGCTGCACGCGCCCTTCCACATTGGTGAAGGTGCCGTCGCGCTCGGCCACAGAACAACTCGGCAGCACCACATCGGCCATGCGAGCCGTGGCGGTGAGCTTGATATCACTGACCACGAGGAATGGAGCCCGCTCCAGCGATGCGATGACGGATTGCGGATCGTGGTACTGCGTCACCGGGTCGGCGCCTGCGATCCAGAGCGCGGGCACAGAGCCTGATGCGGCTCCGGCTAGCATACCGGCGACGCCAAGCTCGCCGCCGACGAAACCCAGGGCATCGGCGCCACGGTCGTTGCAGCCGGACACCAGCCGGTTCACTGAGCCGCTCGAGCCGGTGAGCGCCGCGAGATGGCCAAGGGCCGCCAAGGCTTCACGCCAGTCGGGGCCGGCCAGCGCGCGCTCTCCGACAACCATCGCTCCCGGTCCGGTGGCGAGGACCTCGGCCATGCGGCGAGCCGCGCCGCCATCATTCTGGACCGCGGACCCCGCCCACGCCAGCACCTCCTGCGAGGCCGTCAGCCCTGGATTCGCCGCCAACAGGGCCGCGCAAGTGCGGCGCAACGCCTCGGCAAGGCCGCCCTCGGCGTAGCGCACCGATGATGCGGCGAAGGCGCCGACGTGCGTCTTGCCTGGAGCGGAGGCGGGGATGATCTCCAGCGCCTTGGACTTGCCGAACCGCCACGACTTGCGCAAACGAAGGAAGACGATGGGCTGCTCCACAGCCAGATCGGAGCCGACCACCAGCGTCCAGGGGCTCGCCTCCAGGCCGGCGATGCCGGTCGGCATGGGGTTCAGTCCGAAGAGCCCGGCCGCCACGTCGCGCGCCTCAGAAGACTGGCCGCCCAAGCGATAGCCGCTGCGCGTCGAGCCCAGTCCACCACGGAACAGGGCCTGAAGCGCGTAGAGGTCTTCATTCGCCAGCTTCGAGCCGGCCAGGACCGCAGCCTGCTTACCGGCCCGCTGCAGCTTCTCGGCGACGGTACCCAGCGCAACATCCCACGAGACCTCGCGGAACCGATCGCCGTCGCGCAGCAACGGCGCGGTCAGGCGCTCGCCGGAGATCGCGACCGGGAGGCCGAACTTGCCGCGGTCGCAGGTCCACTCCTCGTTCACCGCCTCATTCACCCGACCATTCACGCGCAAGACCTGACCGTCCCGGTGGTCGAGCTTGATGCTACAGCCATTGCTGCACTCGGTGCAGATCGACTTCTGGGTGGCGAGGTCCCAAGGACGCGCCTGGAAGCGGTAATGCCTGGACGTGAGCGCCCCAACGGGGCAAATCTCAATGGTGTTGCCGGAGAAGAGCGACGAGAACGCCTCGGCGTTGAACGTGCCGATCTGCGTATCCGCGCCGCGCTTAAGGAAGTCGAGTTGCGCGTCGCCTGAGATATCCTGCGTGAAGCGCGTGCAGCGCGCGCACTGAATGCAGCGCTCGCGATCCAGCACCACATGCTCCGAGAGCGGATAGGCCTTCGGGTAGCGGCGCTTGGCCTCGATGTAGCGGCTCGCGCCGGCGCCGTAGTGCAGCGTGTTGTTCTGCAGCGGGCATTCGCCGCCACGGTCGCAGACAGGGCAGTCGAGCGGATGGTTGATCAGGAGGAACTCGAGGACGCCCTTGCGGGCCTTCACGGTGGCCTCGGTCTCCGTCTCCACCACCATGCCCTCATCCGCCGGGAGGCTGCAGGCCGTCTGCGGCTTGGGGTGCTTGGCCAGGGTGACCATGCCGTCGGGGCCGGTCCGAGGCATCGCCATCTCGACCAGGCACATGCGGCAGTTGGCGCCGTTCTCCATGGAGAGGCGCGGATGGTAGCAGAAGTACGGGATGTCGATGCCGGCGCGGCGCGCCGACTCGATGATGCGCTCCCCCTTCGGCACCTGGAGAGCCACTCCGTTTATGGTCACATTTACCAGTTTGGTATCATTCATAATGAGAGTGAGCGCTGAGTGAGCGCTGGTTACTCCTGCCTGCCCGGAACGGGAGATGGCCCGTGGGAGCGGACAGGCGGCACAAAGCCGGGGATCGGTGAGCTGCCATGGCGCACCCAGTGCTCGAACTCATGGCGGAAGTTGCGGATGCCTGCGCGGATGGGCCAAGAGGCCGCATCGCCGAGCGGGCAGTAGGACCGGCCGTCGATCTGGTCGCAGATCGAGAGTAGCAGGTCGATATCCTCCATACGCCCGGCGCCGGCGGTGATCCGGTCGAGGACGCGCGACATCCACCGTGTGCCCTCGCGGCACGGGGTGCACTTGCCGCAAGACTCGTGAGCGTAGAACTGGGCCGTGCGCCGCATGAGGGCCACGATATCGGTCTTGTCGTTGAAGACCATGAAGCCGCCGGAGCCGAGCATCGTGCCCGCCGCCTGACAGCCCTCATAGTCGAGCGTCACGCCGGCGCACTTCTCCGCCGGCAGGATCGGCACCGAGCTTCCGCCCGGGATGACGGCCTTGAGCGCGCCGCCGACAACGCCGCCTGCTAGGTCGATCAGCTCCGTCAGCGGCGTGCCCAGCTCGATCTCATAGTTTCCTGGCCGCGCGACGTGCCCGCTCACCGAGAATATCTTCGTGCCCGGGCTACGCTGCGTGCCCATGGCCGCGTACCAGGCGCCCCCGTGGGTCAGGATGTGCGGCACGCAGGCATAGGTCTCGACGTTGTTGATCAGCGTAGGCGAACCCCAGACGCCGGAGACCACCGGCAGCGGCCCGTGCGGCGGCTTGAGCCGAGGCTGGCCCCGCTCGCCCATCAGGCTGCTCATCAGGGCCGTCTCTTCGCCGCACTCGTAGCTGCCTGCACCCGTATGGATGTGCAGGTCGAAGCAGAAGTCCGAGTGGCCGAGGATGTTGCGGCCCAGGTAGCCCCGGCGATGGGCCTGGTCGATGGCCCTTCGAAGCTGCGTGGCGGACTCGACGAACTCGCCACGGACATAGACGAACCCGTTCGCCGACCGCGTGGCGTAGGCCGCGATGGCCATGCCCTCGACGACCATGTGCGGCAGCTTGAGAAGCAGCTCGCGATCCTTGAACGTGCCCGGCTCGCCCTCGTCCGCGTTACAGAGGAGGTAGTGCTGGGCAGGTCCGCTCTTGGGCAACCCGTTCCACTTAATCCACGTCGGGAAGCCTGCGCCGCCCCGGCCCCGCAGGCCTGATGCCTTCACCTCGTCGATGACGGCCTGGCGCTCCTTGCCAAGGGCGGCGCGGAGACCCGCATAGCCGCCATGGCTCTCGTAGACATCGATCCCGTCGATGCCCGGGACATTCCTGTGCTGCAGCAGTACCTGGAGCTCAGCCATGGGTCGCTCCCGCGCGGCCGGGCACGATGGCCTCGACGATGGCGTTGGAGAGCGACACGGGCGTGCAGTCGTCCGAACCACGCAACCGATCGATCAAGTCAGCCACGTTGCCGGCGTTCACTCCGCCGAAGTACCGCTCGCCGACCTGGACCACGGTGGCGGCTTCACAGTAGTTCAGGCATTCAGCTTCCGTAAGGCTGAATTCGCCGTCAGGCGTCGTCTGCCCAAGGTGGATGCCGAGCAACTGCTCGAGCCGATCGATGACCTCGTAGGCGCCCAGGCAACCGCAAGTCAAACAGGTGCAGACCTCAATGTGATGGCGCCCACGCTGCTGCATGTTGTACATTGTGTAGAAGCTTGCGACGCCCTGGACCTCAGATGCCGGCCGACCCAGTCGCGCGGCAACTTCCGCGACGGCCTCGGCGGGTAGCCAGCCGCCATACTCGCGCTGGGCGAGCCACAGGGCAGGCAGGATGGCCCCGCCTGCGTCCGGGTAGTGGGAGACGATCTCCGTGAGCTGTGCCAGGCCCGCTTCGCTGAAGCGGCCGGCGGAGGATGCAACCATTATCTGTCGATCTCCCCCAGCACGATGTCTATGCTACCGATGATGGCAACGACGTCGGCGATCAGGCGGCCCTGGCAGAGCCCGGGCAGGGCCTGGAGGTTCATGAAGCTAGGCGGACGCTCGTGCATGCGCCACGGCTTGTTTGAGCCATCGGAGACCAGGTAGAAGCCGATCTCGCCCTTGGGCGACTCGACGGGCACGTAGGCCTCGCCGGCCGGTGGGCGAATGCCCTCGGTCCATAGCTTGAAGTGGTGAATCAGCGCCTCCATCGAGGTGTCCAGCTCGGGCCGCGGCGGCGGCGAGACCTTACGGTCCTCCACTCGCACTGGCCCGTCCGGCATAGCCTCGATGGCCTGCTTCAGGATCTCGCGGCTCTGGCGCATCTCAGCGAGGCGGACGCGGTAGCGGTCATAGACGTCGCCGAACGTGCCGACAGGTACGTGGAAGTCGTACCGCTCGAAGCCGCTGTAGGGCGCCACCTTGCGTACATCATAAGCCAGGCCCGATCCACGCAGCGTCGGGCCGCTGACGCCCAGGTTCAGGCACTCGTCCACCGTGATGCAGCCGACGCCCTGGGTACGCTCGCGCCAGATGGGGTTCTGGTCCAGTAGCGTCTCATACTCGCGGAACCGCATCGGAAGCTCGTTGACAACGGCGGCGCAACGCTCAAACCAACCGTCCGGCGCGTCGCCGCGAAGCCCGCCCGGCACGATCCATGAGGGCATCAGCCGGACGCCGGACATCATCTCGGTCAGGTCCAGCAGCTTCTCGCGGTCACGGAAGGCGTAGAAGTAGGCCGTCATCGCTCCGATGTCCAGCGCATGGGTGGCGAGCCAGACCAGGTGGCTGGCAATGCGCTGGATCTCAGACAGCATCACGCGCAACGCCTGCGCCCGCGGCGGGATCTCGATGCCGAGCAGCTTCTCAACGGCCAGCGTGTATGCCAGGTTGTTGATGTGAGCGGACAGGTAGTCCATGCGGTCGGTGATCGTGACCGCCTTCATGTAGGTCTGGTACTCGCCGGTCTTCTCGATGCCTGTGTGGACGTAGCCGATGTGCGGAGTGCAGCGGACGATCGTCTCGCCGTCCAGCTCCATCACCAGGCGAAGCACACCGTGCGTCGACGGGTGCTGAGGGCCCATGTTGACGACCATGGTCGTCTCATCGATGGGGTCCAGCGTGATGCCCTGAGCGCCGGCCGATGCCATGCCGACGAGCGTCCGGCTTGCGGGGTCGATTGCGGGGTTCGTTGCCATGTCCGATCTACTCCACATCGCCCAGGACGCTGCCGGTGCGGCCAGTGAAGCTCTCGCCGGCGTGCTGCACTACGCTCTCGCCCACAGAAGGACCGGTAGTGCCGCCCGGGAACTGCACTCGCTCGCCGCCCAGCGGGTAGTCCTTGCGCAGCGGGTGCCCCGACCAATCGTCCGACATCAGGATCCGGCGAAGGTCCGGGTGCCCGCTGAAGCGGATGCCCAGCAGGTCGTAGACCTCGCGCTCGGGGAAACCGGCGCCGCCGAAGACCGAGGTTACGGAAGGCACCTCCGGGTCTGAAGCGGGGACGGGCACCTTCAGGAAGAGGCGCCGGTATCGCAGCGCGCCCGTAGCGGGATCGACCAGCGAGCACAGGTTGTACACCACCTCGTACCGGTGCGCCTTGCCCTGGATCGATGCGCCCGTATGCACGTCGAGGTAGTCCACCCCGAGGCACTCGCAGAAGAATGTGTAATTGAACTCCGGGTCATCATGAAGGAGCCGAACGACCTCGACGATGCCCTCGCGGCGGACCATCACCCGCACGTCACCCGCGGAAACGTCGATGCTGATGACCGCATGCGGCAGCAGTGACTGCAGGCGCTCAGCGTCCAGAAGCGCGACCGGCTTGGCAGTGTCACACATCGGCGGGCACCGAATGCTTGGCGACGGCGGCAAGGCTCACCGGGCCTGACCCCTCGTTCCCGAAGAGGATCGGGGTACGTACGGCCAGGGCCTCCAGCGGGGTGACCTCATGCTGCACGCGGGCGCCATCGGTCCAGTCCAGCGCGCCGGCCTGCCAGACATAGGCGTAGGCCACGAGCAGGAGCGCGATGAAGACGCCCATCTCGGCGAGAAGGAACAACTTGATGCCCCGATCGCCGGCGCCGAATGTAGCTGCCCACGGGAACAGGAAGACGGTTTCCACGTCGAAGACAATGAAGAGCATTGCCACGAGGAAGAAGCGTACCGGGAAGCGCTCGCGCGCGGACCCGACCGGGGTCACGCCGCACTCATACGGAGCGACCTTGAACCGGCTGGGCTTATGCGGACCCAGGATGTGGCTGCCCACCACCATGACGGCCGCCAGAAGCGCCGCCAAGCAGAGCATGACTACGATCGGTATGTATCCACTCACGTGCTGAGTCGGCTCCATTCCATCGTGGTGTGCGGCCGGCGCCGCCGATCGCACCGATGCCGGTGCGGGCACCAGTATACCTGCGCCGGATTCGCGCGGGTCCGCGGGTTCAGTCGCTCACCTTCTGCTTGCGCAGGCCCATGGAGCGCTGCTGCCGCCGGGTCTGCCGTTCGGCGAGCTGCATGAACCACTCCTGCGCATTCCACCATTGCCCCTCACCGTCGCCGTACGCGCGCTCATATGTGCCGGACTGCGTGAGCGTTCGGGACTTGGCTACATCTCTCATGTACGCGGGCAAGTACTCGGAAGTGATCCACTTTCGGCAGACGGGGTCAAGAATCGGGAAGAGAGACTCGACCCGGCGGTCAAGGTTCCGCTCCATCAGGTCTGCGCTACCCAGCCATACCTCCCAGTCCTCGCCCCCGCCGACTGAGAAACAGAAGACACGGCTGTGCTCCAGGAAGCGCCCAACAATGCTCGTCACGGTGATATTCTCGCTGAGGCCCGGCACACCCGGCACCAGGCAGCAGCTACCCCGGATGATCAAATGGATGCGCACCCCCGCCTGCGACGCCTTGTAGAGCCCGTCGATGCACTTTCGGTCGGTGAGCGAGTTCATCTTGAGGATGATCTGGGCGGGCGCACCGCCCTCGGCCAGCCTGGCGGACCTCTGGATGCGCTCGACGATACCTGCTCGGATGCCTCCCGGAGAGACCAGCAGCTTGCGGTAGTGGTCGATGACGCTGTAGCCCGTCAGCGCGTTGAAGAGGTCGGTCACATCCTCGGCCAGGTCTGCGTCACAGGTCAACAGGCCCAGGTCCGTATACTGCTCGGCGGTCCTGACGTTGTAGTTACCCGTGCCGAGGTGCAGGTACCGGCGGATGCCGTCGGTGTCCTGCCGCACGATCATCAGCAGCTTGGCGTGCGTCTTCATGGCTACATCGCCGTAGACAACATGCGCCCCGGCGCGCTCCAGCGCCCTCGCCCACTCAATGTTGTTCTCCTCATCGAACCGGGCCTTCAGTTCCACCTGGACCGAGACCTGCTTGCCGCTCCGTGCCGCATCCGATAGGGCGGCCACGATGGGCGAGTTGCTGCCGGCGCGGTAGATAGTCTGCTTGATGGCCAGCACGAAGGGATCGGCGGCGGCGGCCTCGACAAGGCGGACGACGGGCGCAAAGCTGTCGAAAGGGTGATGCAGCAGGATGTCCCTGCGGCGAATGGCGGCAAAGATGTCCGCCTTGGCATCGACCTCGGCCGGAACATGGGCTCGGAACGGCCGGTCCTTCAGGTCCGGCAAGTCGAACTTCGTCAAGGCCATCAGGTCGCTCAGGCCCAGGCGGCCGGGAGACGAGTAGACGGAGTGCTCCGGTAGCGACATGTTGTCCGCCAGCATGGCGCGGACGTCATCCGGCATGTCCGGTGCGACGGCAAGCAGGCTCACACTGCCGAAGCGCCGGCGGTGAAGGCTCTGCTCGATGGACTGCAGCAGGTCGCCCGCCTCGTCGGTCCAGATCTCGAGGTCGGCGTCGCGAATGACTCGGAACGGGTAGCTGGCCACCACCTCCATTCCCCGAAACAGCTCGGCAAGGTGGGCGGCGACGAGGTCCTCGAGCCAGAGGCGCACGAACTGCGGCCGTCCGCGTGGCGCGGCGTCGCCGGGATCCGATGCCAGGGGCACCAGCCGAGGGAAGACATCCGGTATCTTCACGCGGGCGAAGCGCGGTTGGCCGGTCGGCCCGCGCAGGACCACAGCCAGGCTCAGGCTGAGGTTAGAGATATGCGGGAACGGATGGCCCTGATCGACAGCCAGCGGTGTAAGCACCGGGAAGACGTGGGTGTCGTAGAAGGAGTGCGCCTCGGCAACCTGCTCCGCAGTCAGGTCGGCGTAGCCCTGGAGGACGATGCCCTCCGCCCTCAGCTTGGGCTCGATGTCCTCCTCGAAGCACTTCCACGCCTCGGCCAGCAGGGCAGTCACGTCCCGCCTGATAGCCGCCAGTTGCTGCGCCGGCGTGGTGCCGTCGTCGGACCGCACACTGACGCCTGAACCCACCTGCTCCAGCAGGCCGGAGACGCGGATCATGAAGAACTCGTCTAGATTGGCGTGGACGATGGCCAGGAACTTCGCACGCTCCAGCAGCGGATGCCTGCGGTCCTGGGCCTCTTCCAGCACGCGCCGGTTGAACGCCAGCCAACTGAACTCGCGGTTGAAGTAGCACTTGCCCAACGTTATGGCTCCTCCCGACTGGTGCGTCAGGCCTCCTGACACGCGGCCCTTCCCCGACGCGCATAGGGGCGCCGGAGCGCCACGCGGGCGTACTCGATACCTGCCGCGGCCAGGGCGCCCTGCCACGAACCGAAGCGGCGCCGAGCGGCGGTGATCAGCCCCACGTCGGTGGCCTCAACTGCCTTGGCGTTCAGCTCGGCTCCGGCGGCAAGCATCTGGCGCAACTGCGCGATGATAGCACCCTCATCCCAGCGGCGGTAGCGCCGCACCCCGGCGTACTCGATGCCTGCCGCCAGAATGGCCGCACGCCACGAGCCGAAGTGCGCGCCCTTGGTGGCAGCAGCAGCAAGCCGCGGGTCTGCAGTCGTGCTGACGTATCGCCATGAGAGATCGACCCCCTGGCTGTGCAACTCCCGGATGCGCCCCAGGATCCTCTCGTCGGTCCACTCGTCGTATGCACGAACCTGCGCGTAGTCGAAGCCCGCCTCCTCGACGGCAGCCCGCCACGAACCGTAGCGCCTTGTGGCCGCACGCAGCAATGCCAGGTCCGCCTTCGCGACGCCTGTATGGCTGATTGCCACACCTGCGGCGTCCAACTCCCTTATCCGGGCCGTGATGGCCTCGCATGTCCACTTCGCCAAGCGCGCAGTACCTCCAGTGTTTTGCGGGCCCGGCCACCAATGGCCGCAGCTTGGTCACACTATGGCTTACTGCAAGCCGGCTGTCAAGCTCCTAACCTCGCGCAGGGGTCACCCACTGCCGAACCGCAAGTGCGGCGACTATGAAGAGCTCCTGCGGGGTGGCCTCAGGCTCTGCGATACGTTCCACTTGCCGGGCCATCTCGCCGGCAGGGCTGTCTGCCGCCGCCGCGCTGAGCGTGGCCACGATGCGAGCCAGGTTGCGCACGGCATCGCCCATGTCGCCGGCGGCGTAGCGCTGCACGGCGCGCCGGCAGAGGACGTCCGTGCGACGGGCGGCCGGCACGCCCAGGAGCTGCTCAGCCATGCGCCCCACATCCGCCATCGTCCGCTCAAGGAGCTGATCGCGCTCCATGGCATGGGCCATCACCGCCCTGTACGCCTCGTCACCGACCCCTGCGAGTTGCGCCGCAGCGAAGACGAGCTGCCGGCGCGCGATCGGCGACCGGCAACAAAGCGCCGTAGCCACGATGGCCGGCAGCGCCGAGCGTACGCCGAGTGCTGCCGCCGCGCAGGCCACCTCCGCCTGTGCTGCCGGGTCGGGCTCTGCCGCGAGCCGCCCGACCAGCGCCTCCACGATCTCGCGATGCCCCACCTGCCCCGCGGTCGCGGCAGCGGCACGGCGGACGGCAGGCTCCGCGCTCTCGGCGGCGCGAGCCACCAGATCGGACGGCAGAATGCCCAGCCGCTCGCCGGCGCGGAGGGCAGCAACGGCCAGGGCTGTGTCGCCCATCTCGAGGCCCGACGCGGCGGCATCCGCAACCACAACAGCGGCCACCGGACCTCCGATCGCCCCAAGAGCCTCAACCGCAGCGAGGCGCACACGGGGATCCGGCAGCGCGTAGGCTCGGGCCAGCGTCTCCGCTGCCGCGGCATCACCGATGTTGCCCAGGGCCCGGCAAGCGTCCTGCTGGATGCCTGAACCCGTATCCTCCACCGCGGCCATGAGCGCGGCCGACGCCCTCGGGTCGCCGATCCCGCCGAGCGCCGCGGCCGCATCCGCGCGCACACGGCGGCTTGGGTCCATCAGGGCCGCGACCAGGTCATCGACCGCCAGGGCCGTCTTGCTGGTGCCGAGCGCCTCAGCTGCCTGGGATCGGGCCTCCACGGTCCGCGATCGCTGGAGGCGGCGCATGTTGACCATTGCGCCCATCCGAATGCCGCCCAGCTGTTGCAGGACCTCCTTCGGCGACGCCTCGTTGCCGCGCCCAAGCCCTCGCATCATGCCCAGCGACGCGAAACGGATCAGGCTGTTGATCACGAAGAGCATCTGGAACGAGCCCAGCGTGATGCCGGCGATCTGCAGCCGCACGTCGCCCAGGGCCGAGAGCAGAAGGCCGCCGAGTATAGGCGAGAGACCGCCCAGGGCGCCCGTGAACGCCGACATGGCCCCCACGTAGACCGGGCGCTTGTCGTTGGGAGTATCGGCGATCAGGATGTTGAACTGCGTCAGCCCAACACCCGACCAGAAGAGCCCGCCTGCCAGGTGGTTGATGGTCAGCAGCACCATCGTCAGGGCCGGTTGCGAAGCCACGCACGGCACCCATCCCAGCGGCAGTAGCGCCACGCCGAAGACCGAGATCACCAGGATCGGCTTGTTGCCGAACTTGTCGGAAAGGTAGCCCCAGAGCGGCATGGCGAGCAGGCCCGCCAGGCTTGCCAGGGAGCCGAGGACCTGGAGCCAGAGGAAGTTCAGGTGGAGGCTCCTGATGGCGTAGACGGTGTAGAAAGGCCCGGCCACGAACTGCCCCACAGCGAAAACGCCTGAGAAGGCCAGGAAGCGACGGAACGCCCTGTCGGTCAGCGGCGCACGGTACTGCTGCAGCAATCCACGGAGGCCGCTGAACGAAGAGGCGGCAGTGACCATAGGCGGCTCGGGCTGGCGGAGGAGGCAGAGGAAGCTGAAGAAGCCGAAGAGGGCTGCCACGCCGAAGAGGACGCAGAATGCCACGGGCTCCGGCATGGCATTCGACTTAACGGCCAGGTCCAGGAACCAGCCGGCCGGGAGCGAGACCACGACCACCGTCAGGCCGGCGAGCATGTTGCGACGGCCGAAGTACCTGCCGCGATGGTCGGGCGGCACGAGGTCGGAGAGCCACGAGGTAAACGCCGGAACGGGCACTTGGATCAGGATGCCGGAGAGGGCGAAGAGGACCATGAAAGCCGGCAGCCTGACCCCGGGCGGCAGCGTCAACGGCACCAGCATGATGGGCACCCAGAGCAACCGTGCCGCCAGTGAGAACCAAGCGGTAAAGGCGCGCCGCTCGGGTAGCGCCTGCACGAAGACAGACGAGATCAGCTGCACAAGAGCCGTGAAGGTCGGGATCGAGCCCAGCACTCCCATAGCCATGTTGCCGGCGTTGAGGTAGACGGCGAACCCCGTCTGGATCGCGCCGCCGGTGATGGCGGCGTGGACCGTGGCGAAGACTGCCTCCCAGTTTGAAATGCGGAGGGCCCGGATCACCTCCAGGCGATCAAGCGGCCGAGCTCCTCCCGCCTCACGGCCGCGTCGCCTCTGCCGGTCAGAAGACAAGGGGGTCTCGATGCGTCGATATGCCGGTAAGGAGGCCGAGGCTTCCGAGGTTCAGCACCAGGGCGGTACCTCCATAGGAGACAAACGGGAGCGGCACGCCCGCCACAGGCATGACGCCGAGGGTCATGCCAATGTTGACCGTCATGTGGACGAGCAGCATGGTCCAGATGCCGGAGGCCATCAGCCGGTGGAGCGGCTCCTCCGACATCTCGGCGATCCGCGTGATGCGCCACAGGGCCATGCCGAACAGGCAGACCACCAGCACGGATGCAACGAAACCGCCCTCCTCGGCGATCACGGTGAAGACAAAGTCGGTCTGGCTCTCGGGAATGAACCGCCCGTGGACCTGCGTCCCCTTGCGTAGCCCCTTGCCGAAGAGCTCGCCCGACCCCACGGCGATGCGCGACTGGATGACGTGGTAGCCCTTTTCCTTTGGGTCGGACTGCGGCGCGACGAAGGTCATGATCCGGTGCTTCTGGTACGGCAGCAGCACGTCGATGCGCCACATCAGGGCGAAGACCGCGAGCCCCGCCAGCGTCAGGTAGGCGAAATGTCGCAACCGGGCGCCGGCGATGAACGTCATCCCGGCCCAGACGAAGAGCGTCACCAGGCCGGTGCCCAGGTCGGGCTGCTTCATCACCAGCAGGATCGGCGGCAGCACTAGCCAGAGCGACTTGAGGAAGACCCGTCCGCGGTGGATCTGGTCCCGGTTGGCCGCAAGCCACGCGGCCAGGCAGATGATGATGGCCAGCTTCGAGAACTCGGAGGGCTGGAACTGGAAGCCGCCGACCATGATCCAGCGGACGGCGCCCTTGGCCCCCTTCCCTGCCACGGCGACGGCAAGGAGCAGGCCGATGTTGGTGATGTAGATCGCCTTGGCCCAGCGGGCGAGGCGGGCAGGGTCGGTCAGCGCCATCGCGGCAAAGACGGGCAGCCCCAGTAGCGCCCAGGCGATCTGCTTCTGCACGTAGGGCGGCGCGCCCGGCACGGAGACGCTCACGAGGCAGGTCAGCCCGATGAGCATGAGGCCGAGGCAGCTACCCAGCAGCAGCGGATCGGCTCCCTTCCGTACTCGAATCCCGATAGCCAAAAGAATCGCCCCCTCCACCGGCCTAGCCGACCGCGCCGGCGTCTGCCGCAGGATACCTAATACAGAGGCGACCGCATCCGAGGTCCCCGAACCTGCGTATATACCCGGTGGTATAATACGCGGTACTTGAGCCGCCAGTCCGCTCCTTCGGGGTGCGTGGCGGCTCGTGCTGTAAGTGGCGCACCCGACCAGTGAGCGTGGCGCCAACTCCTCACCTAAGGACCTGGGATCGAAGCTATGGTGGCATTCCTACGCCGATTGATGGATGGTAATGAGCGGGACGTGGCCAAGTATCGCAAGGCCGCTGAACGGGTCAGTTCCCTGGAGCCGCAGTTCACCGCCATGAGCAATGCCCAGCTCCGCGCCAAAACGGACGAATTCCGCCAGCGCGTCCAGACCGAGTGGCCCGCCCTGGTGGCGGCGCTGGACCGCGACGGCGTGCTGGAGTCCGAGCGCAAGCAGAAGGTCCGCGAGGCCCTCGACAATGTGCTGGATGAGCTACTCCCGGAGGCGTTCGCCGTGGTCCGTGAGGCGGCCCGAAGGACGCTGGGCCAGCGCCACTACGACGTGCAGCTCATCGGAGGCATGGTCACGCACGATGGCCGCATCGCCGAGCTGAAGACCGGTGAGGGCAAGACCCTCATGGCCACGCTTCCGCTCTACCTGAACGCCCTGGCCGGCAAGGGCGCCCATCTTGTGACCGCCAACGACTACCTCTCCAAGGTCGGCGCCGTCTGGATGGGACCGGTATACGAATTGCTCGGAATGACCGTGGGCATCATCCAGGGCCAGAGCCCGGAGACCGGCGATGAGGGCGGCTCCTACATCTACGACCCGTCATACGAGGACCCGGACCCGCGCTTCACGTTCACCCGGCCGATCTCGCGCCGCGAGGCCTACGCCTGCGACGTGACCTACGGCACCAACAACGAGTTCGGGTTCGACTACCTGCGCGACAACATGGCCTTCAGCGCCGACGAGTTGGTGATGCGCGAACTGCACTACGCCATCGTCGACGAAGTAGACAGCATCCTGATCGACGAGGCCCGGACCCCGCTCATTATCTCCGGGTTCGTGGACCAGGACACGAGCATGTACTACAAGGTGGACCGCGTCGTGCGGACCCTTCGCGCGGGCAAGGACGCCAAGACGCAGCAGGAGCGCGACGACCCGGACCACGACCGCAACAACCCGGACTTCCACTACCTGGTCGACGAGAAGCAGAAGACGGTATCGCCCACCGAGACCGGCATCACGCGCATGGAGAACATGCTGGGCATCCGGAACCTCTCCGAAGACCCGGAGTCCATGCACTACGTGACAGCGGCCATGAAGGCGCATGCGCTCTTCAAGAAGGATATTGACTACGTCGTCAAGGACGGTGAGATTATCATCGTTGATGAGTTCACTGGCCGCCTCATGTTCGGCCGGCGCTACTCCGACGGCCTGCACCAGAGCATCGAGGCCAAAGAAGGCGTCGAGATCAAGCACGAGTCCCAGACGCTGGCGACGATCACCTTCCAGAACCTCTTCCGCCTCTACCTGAAGCTCGCGGGCATGACGGGCACGGCCAAGACCGAGGAAGACGAGTTCCGCAAGATTTACGGCCTCGATGTCGTCGTAGTCCCCACCAACCGGCCCATGGTCCGCAAGGACCAGCCCGACATCATCTACAAAGCCGCCGAACACAAGTTCCGAGGCATCGCCGCCGAGATCCTGAGGCTCTACGCCAAGC
Source organism: uncultured Chthonomonas sp. (assembly GCA_903885605.1). Taxonomy (GTDB): domain Bacteria; phylum Armatimonadota; class Chthonomonadetes; order Chthonomonadales; family CAJBBX01; genus CAJBBX01. The sequence continues at coordinate 74,710 of CAISJD010000075.1, forward strand.
AGCAGCCCGTCCTCGTCGGTACGCGCTCCATCGAGATCTCCGAGAAGGTGTCGCAGCGCATCACCGACAACAAGCTGCAGGTGCTGGCGATCATCTCGCTCTGCCGCTCACGGTTCGAGGCCGCTAAGATCGACAAGCCGACGCGCGAAGCGTGGGACAAGGCCCTCAATGTCAACCTCGACGAGCAGACACTGCGGGGCCTGGCGCCCATCGCCACCGGCCTGGGCCTCGATCCCGATCCCCTCTCCGAGCAGAGCCTGCAGGAGCTGGCCAAGCTGCTGGAGCTGCCTGCCGACGATGAGGTACTGAACAACATCGACGAGGCGCTGCGGCACGGCATACCGCACAACATCCTGAACGCGAAGTACCACGAGAAGGAAGCCATCATCATCGCCGAGACGGGCCGGAAGGGCGGCATCACCATTGCCACCAACATGGCCGGCCGCGGCGTCGACAGCATCCTCGGCGGACGGCCGCACGAGCCCGAGGTGGAGGAGGAGCCGGCGCCGGTGGCTATCGCCTCTGAACTCGGCGACGGTGAGCTTTCTGAGGGCGAAGAGGCTGTGCCGGCCGAGGTGATCCTCAGCTACCGGCGCGGCGGCAAGCACAGCGTCCTCGACTCGGTCACCACCCTGACGCCGGAGCAGCACGAACGGGCAGCCGAGGAGGTCCGAGCCGTGGGCGGCCTCTTCATCCTGGGCACCGAGCGCCACGAGAGCCGCCGGATCGACAACCAGCTGCGGGGACGCGCGGGCCGCCAGGGGGACCCCGGCGAGAGCCGCTTCTTCGTTTCGCTGGAAGATGAACTGTGGCGCCTCTTCGGCGACCGGACGCAGCATCCGTGGCTTCGCGCCTGGCCCGAGGACCAGATGATGGACGCCGGCATCCTCTCCAGGATGATCCAGCGCGCCCAGAAGAAGGTCGAAGAGCACCACTTCGAAGTCCGAAAGCACGTCCTGCAGTACGACGACGTGATGAACAAGCAGCGCGAGGTCATCTACAGCGACCGGCGCCGCGTGCTTGAGGGCGCCAACCTGCGCGAGGTCGTCCTGGGCTACATGCGGCAGACCGTGTCGGATGCCGTCGTCATGTTCTGCCCGGACACCAACAGCGGGCAGGACTGGGACCTGGACGAGCTCTACAAGGGGCTCGACGAGTTCTTCGGTATCTCCAACCTGATGCCCCGAAGCGGCCTGGACGGCAAACGTCGCGACGACCTCGAGGAGGAGCTGGTGGCGCTGGTAGAAGCCGCCTACGAGGCCAAGGAGGCGCACGTCACCGAGGTGACCGGGAACCCCGAGGCCATGCGCGACCTGGAGCGGCACGTCGCCCTGAACGTGATCAACCAGAAGTGGATGGAACATCTGGCCAATATGGACTACCTGCGCGAGGGCATCGGCCTGCGCGGATACGCCCAGCAGGACCCGCTGATCGTCTACAACAAAGAAGCGTTCGAGATGTTTGAGACGATGCAGCACAGCATCCAGGACGAGGTCGCCCGGATCGTCTTCCAGATCCAGGTGCAGCAGGAGCAGCAGCCACCGCGTAGGAAGCAGTACAACACCTTCACCAACCTTGAGGAGGAGGAGGCCGAGGCCAAGGGCGGTGCGCCGCGCCCGCAGGCTCAGGCCAGGGCTCCCCGCGAGCGGCCGGGCCGCAACGATCCTTGCCATTGCGGCAGCGGCAAGAAGTACAAGCGCTGCCACTACCCGGACTAGCCGGGCAACCTACTTGATCTGCGCGGCCGGCTCTGAGCCGGCCGCGGCCTTGTCCATGGCTGCGCGGAGATCGGCGTCCGGCAGGAAGGCCGTCACGCTCACCGTCACCTCGCGGGCCTCCAGTGTCGTCCCAGCCCGACCCGATGCCCGTACTGAAGCTGAGGCTCCCGGCAGCACGTCCGCCAGCGCCACGGGCACGTCCGGCGCGCCCCTGGCACGGACGGAGGCGCCCTCGGGCACCCGCACCGTGGCCCGCATGGGCGCCTTCACGGCGGAGGCTGACTTTCTGTCGGCGGTGGCCGCCACATCCAGGACCAGCACACCGGCCGCCGCGTCCACCGAGGCCACGCACCCGCTGTAGCGCATCTCCCCGGCGCCGACGGACGGGTCGGCTTGCAGATCCGCCACGAACGGCGCATCCAGGCGGCGGGCAGACCGGAGCAGGTCGGCCGGGTTCACCGTGCCCTGACCCGCCAGGTGGATCTCCAGATGCAGGTGCGGGCTCGTGCCGCGGGCGTTGCCGCTGTCGCCCACCCAGCCCAGCAGCTGCCCCGCCACCACGCGCATGCCTGCCGCGATCCCCGGCGCGAAGGCAAACGCAGGGCCGCCCGCGTTGTCGGTGGTGCCCGGAGTATCGTCGTTCAGATGGCGATAGCTGGCAGATCGACCAACGCCTACCAATTCCACGGTGAAACCGCTGCGCCCAGGACTGAAGTAGCCGTGGGCCACGCCGTCGAAGGCCGCCACCAGCGGCGTCATGCGGGGAGCCATGATGTCCTGCCCGGCGTGCTGACGGAGGCCACCGTCGCGCGGCGCGCCGTAGGTATCGCTCCAACGAGACGGCCCCACCACCGGGAAGACATCGGGGCCGAAGCCCGACGGACCCGACACGACGGTCCCTTGCGCTGCTGCGCCCTCGCCGCCCACCCAACGCAGCGACCACCCCGAGGTCAGGCCGGTCTCCGAGCGCATCAGGCGGCACTGCACGCGCCCACCCGGTGGAGGCACCGGCCCGCCCCCGGACGCCGCCTCGGCCGCGGCGAAGAGGACACGGGCCGCCGGCGGGCGACCGAAACCGAACGTGCCGAGAGTAGATGATACCATCGTATCCACGGTCATCTGGAAAGCACCGGCCGCGGACGTGGAGGTTACCGTACCGGAAAGCCAGAGCTCACCCGCGGGCACTGCGCCCATGGCAAGCGCTGGAGGCGTCTGCTGCACCTCGCGGGCCACCTGCGGGCGTAGCGGGGCCGCGGCGACAGCCAGGATGGCGCCCGCGGGCCTCGGCGTCACGGTCACGGCACGCCCGGCATCCGGCGTCGATCCGAGCCGCAACGAGACCAGGCTACCGCTCCGCATGGCGGTCAGCGATCCGTCTGCGCCCCACGCGACGGGCCCGGTGACGTCATCGGGCAACCCGCGAGCGGCCCCCGACGGCACCTCGACCAGCATGGCGCCGTCCGGGCCCGAGTAGGCAAGGCTCGCGGACCCGGGCTCCCAGACCAGCGGCTCGGCACGGGCAGGGCCAAACGGATACCACTCCCGGCCGGCCACCCGTACCACGCAGAGCCTCCCCTGCCCGCCCGTCGCGCCGGCCTCGACATACGCCAGCATCCGGCCATCGGGCGACCATGCGATCTGCTGAGGATGGGCGCTTGGGGCCAACTGCGCCGAAGCGGAGCCGTCGGCGGACATGATCCAGAGGTCCTCGCGCCCTCCCAGGCGGCGACCGAAGGCGATCTGCCTGCCGTCCGGCGACACCGCGGGTCCGTAGCCGCCGGCGCCGCAGCGCAGCGGCGTCCGGTCGCCGGAGATGCAGTCCATCACAGAGAGCGATCCTGTGCCCTCATCTACTACCACCGACCGGCTGTCCGGCATCCACGCGGCGGCGGCGACCGACGGCAAGGCCTGGGCGGGCTGGTCTGTGGCGGCAGCCCAGAGGCGCCACAGCGGGCCGGGCTTTCCGGGCGCTCCGGCCAGGGCCAGCAGGCGGCGCCCATCAGGCGACCATAGGAGGCTGGCCGCCTGAAGCGAGCAACGGCGCGCCGCTCGCCCTGAGGCGCTGACCACATAGAGGTCGGCTACGCCACCCTGGCCGGAGGTCAGAAGGGCCATGCTGCGCCCGGGAGCGCGGCTAGGCACGGTGCGCTGAGACGGACGCGAACCCTGCGGCGGTTTCTGCCCCAGCACACGCACCGAGCCCGCGCAGGCGCCGAGGAGGACGGCGCAGAGCGCGGCTCGGGCAAGCATCCCCTGCCGGCGTCGGCGCCGGCGACCGTCTGCAGCATGCATGATGCAGCTATTCTACGCTACCGGAGCGCGCAGCACGGCCCGAGCGGGAGGATTGCCGGCTGCAGACGCGTAACCTAGCACCGAACCCAGCTCCGGAGGACGACTATGAGTCTCGCGAACCCCACGCTTCACGCCATCGGCAACGCCCATATCGACCCTGTCTGGCTCTGGCGCTGGACTGAGGGGCTGGAGACGATCCGCTCGACCTTCCGCTCGGCGCTGGACCGGATGAACGAGTACGAGGGCTTCATCTTCACCGGCAGTTCGGCGGCATTCTACGCTATGCTGGCCGAGGTCGACCCCGCCATGGTCGCTGAGATCGCGGCGCGGGTGGCCCAGGGTCGGTGGGAGATCGTTGGCGGCTGGTGGGTGCAGCCCGACAACAACGTGCCGTGCGGCGAGTCCTTCGTACGGCAGGCGCTACAGGGCCAGCTCACCTTCGAGCGCCTCTTCGGGCTCCGCGCTCGCGTGGGCTACAACCCTGATACCTTTGGGCACGCGGCCGGATTGCCCCAGATCCTGCGGCAGTCGGGCCTCGACCGGTACGCGTTCATGCGGCCCGAGCCCCACGAACTCGCGGGCGCCGAGCCCGTCTTCCGCTGGCGCTCCGACGACGGTTCGGAGGTGCTGACCGTCCGGATTCCCGGCCCCTACTGCACCTGGCCGGGCGAAATCCACGAGCACGTCGATCGATGTAACGCCCGACGCCCCGCCTCGGTGGGCGACTACGTGGCCTTCTACGGCGTCGGCAACCACGGCGGCGGCCCCACCAAGGCCAACATCGAGAGCCTCCTTGCCATGGCAGACGCGCCGGGCAGGCCGCGGATCGTCCTGAGCTCGCTCGACGCCTTCTTCAACTCGGTGGAGGCCGACGCAGCCGCGGGGGCTCCCATCCAGACCGTCGACGGCGAGCTTCAGCACCACGCGCGTGGATGCTACACCGTCCATGCCGAGGTGAAGCGGCAGAACCGCAGGCTGGAGCACCTCCTCATGGCCGCTGAGCGCGTGTCGGCGGCAGCCCAGCTGCTGGGCCTGCGGACGATCCCCACCGAGGCGCTGGCGTCGGCCTGGCAGGATGTGCTGTTCAACCAGTTCCATGACATCCTGGCCGGCACCAGCCTGCCGGCTGCGTACGACGACGCCCGCGACCATTCCGGGCACGCGGCAGGCATCGCGGGACGGGCACTGGACTTCAGCGCACAGGCGATCTCGGGCTCCATCGACACGCGCGGCGACGGCGACCCTGTGGTGGCCATCAACACCCTCCCGTGGGCGATCAGGACGCCTGTGGAGGTCGAGCGGCTGTCGGATCGCCTGGTAGACGCCGAGGGCGCCCGCGTGGCGGCCCAGGCCATCCAGGCCACCACGACGGCAGGACAGCGCCGTGCGGTCTTCATCGCGGAGGCGCCTGCGCTGGGCGCCACGCTCCTCCGCCAGCCCGCCGAGGCAGTGGCCGGACCCGATGACGGCGACCTCGTGGCCCGGGAGGGGCTCATCGCCAACGACGCCCTCGAAATCCGCGCCACGCAGGAGCGCGGCTGGATCTCGCTCGTGGACCGCGCGTCCGGCCGCGAGCAGATCACAGGCCCGGCAGCGGCGGCAGTGGTGATCCGCGACCTGAGCGATACGTGGAGCCACGACGTCGTCCGCTACGGCGACGTGGTGGGGCGGTTCGCCACGACGCAGGTCGTGCTCGAGGAGGAGGGGCCGGTTCGCGCGTCGCTGCGGATCGACAGCGCCTTCGGCGTCTCCTCCATGACGCAGTGGATCAGGCTCTACCGCGGCCTGCCGTTCGTCGAGATCGACATCGACCTGAACTGGCAAGAGCCGCTCCATATCCTGAAGCTGGAGTTCCCCTTCGCCCTGACCGACGCTACCGTCACGGCCGACGCCGCCTACGCTGTGGCAGAGCGGAGGGCCAACGGTGAGGAGGAGCCCTGCGGCCACTGGGTCGCCCTCTGCTCAGGTGGTGCACCGGCAGGCGGACCCGAGGGTTGGGCGCTGATCAACGACGGCAAGCACGGCTACGACGCCGACGGCTCCCTGCTCCGCATGAGCCTCGTACGGAGCCCGGCCTACGCGCACCACAATCCCGACAAGCTACGGCCCGAGCGTCACTACCGGTACATGGACCTCGGGGAGCACCGCATGCGGTTCCGCCTGTTGCCCATCGGCGCCGAGGCCTCGTTCGCAGATGTCACCCGCGCCGCATGGGAGATGGCCGAGCCGCCGGTGGTAATCAACGAGTACCAGCACGACGGCTCGCGCGCCGCGTTGCGCGGCCTGGTGGAGTGCAGCTCCAAGAGCATCACGGTCACCGTGGTGAAGGGCGCCGAGGATGGGCGTGGAACAGTGCTCCGCGCCGCCGACTGCGCGGGTACGGGCGGAACGGCTCGACTGCGCCTGGGCGGAACGGAGTGGGAGGCCGACTTCTCGCCTTGGCAGATACGCTCGTGGCGCATCGTGGACGGCGTCGCCTCGCCCTGCACACTGATTGAGGACGACCGGGCCGCGGAACCGGAGGCCACGGCCGCCGTCTAACCCCATGGTCCGCTCAGCGACGATTTTGAGGGAAATGCGTCACGACGAAACCCGTGCCGCGTACTCCTGAATAGGGACGTAGCGCAACGAGCGAGCATCGGCGGCGAGATCATGAACCGAACCACCCTGGCAGAGACAACCTGGACCGAAGCGAAGCAGGCGCCACCGTTCGCCGCCGTCACCGAGCCCGACGCCGTGACGGCGGCCGAGATGGTGGCCCGCCGCTTGGGCCCCCGGGCCATCACGCTGCTGACTGCCCCGCGCGTGGGCGAGGACGGCCGCACCCGCGTGCCTCGCCTGAGTGCCAACGATTGCTACGCGGCGCTTGCCGAGGCCTCCACCAAGACCGCCCGAGTGGCGTTGCGCCGCTTCCGGCCGCAGCAGGGCGTCGAATTCGCCGAGGCGCTGGACGCCATGTTCCCAGATCCCGGCGCCTATCTGGCCCGGGCGATCAAGTCCGTGGTGGCCGACCAGGCCCGCCAACTGGCCCGCGAACCCTTCGCCATCAGCCTCGACCAGCCGGTACGATCGGGCGCGGACGGGGCTCCGCTTCTCGGCGATCTGATCGAGGACACAGCGTCCGATGGCCGCCCCGAGCAGGCGACGCTGAATGCCGAGGACCAGACCTGTTTCCGTCACGCCCTCGCGTCGGCCCTTCGTACGGTGCCCAAGCACTACGCGGAGGCCATCTCGCGAGACGTGGCCCGAGCGCGGTCACGCGCCGCCGGTTCCGAAGTCGGAGCCGATACGGACCGAGACCGCCAGGTGCTCTGCCGGGCGAGGGCCGCTCTGGCGCAGATACTGCGGACCGAGTGCGGCGACGACAACCCGTTCATCCAGATGCTCAGTCGACAGAGGAGGAGCCGAGTGCGGCCCAAGTCGCAGCCGTCCGCAGCATGGTCGGGCGCCAGGCAGGATGCGCTCGTGCGCAAGTTGCTGGAAACGCACTGGACTGACCGTACGCCCGCCTCCGGAGGCGTCGTAGAGGAAGCGGTCGTCAACGACGTCACCGGCGCCACCTCCACCGCTCCGCCGTCGCCCGACATGCGCGGCGCGATGCGGGTGCTCGACCTCTACACGGTCGATAAGCCGACGCCGAAGGGCGCCGCAGCCGCATCGCTCTACCAGCGGGCGCGTGATCTGCGGCGGAACGGCGACCTGGCGGCGGCGCTGACGCACTACAAGGCCTGCTACGAGACCGAGCCGACCTTCCTCGAGGCGCTCAACGAGGTCGGCGTCATGCACAGCCAGATGGGCAACCTGCGCGATGCGCTGCGGGTCTACGAGACCATCATGGCCATGGACGCGGCCGGCGACCACAGGCTCATCGCGGCCACCAACGCAGCTGACATCCACATCACCTGGTTCGACGCCGGCCGAAACCGCGAGCGCAACATCGAGATGGCCACCACCTACGCCCGGCTGGCCATGCAGAAACCGACGCCCATGAGGGCGTGCAACCTTATCCTGGCCTACGTGAAGGATCGGTACTTCATGGAGGCCAAGGAGGTGCTGGAGACCGTCGTACGAGCCGACAGCGCCACGTGCAAGGCCGAGAGCCTGCTCCGCACACTTTGCCAAATACGCGACCGCGACCTGATCGCGTGGTGGTCGTGGCTCGAGGAGAGCCTCTCGGAGGAGAGCAACCCATGAAGACGATTCGACTGATCCGACTGGCACTGGCCGTATTGGCCTTCCTCTGCGCGCTGACGGCGGTCCGTCCTGCCGTTGCCGCCGTGCCGAACGGCCGGGCGCATGCCGCGTCCCAGACGTGCGACAAGGGCAGCGACGGCCAGGAGACGCACGGCTAGTCGGCCGGCCTGCCCCATGGCCTCCCTACCCCACCCGATCGACTTTGCCCTCGGGGCCGGCTAACGGTAACCGGCCCCGATGCCTCGTGTCTCCTCTATCGTCGTCACCACGCGTCAACTCCGCCTGCGCCACCCCTTCGCCACCTCGCGTGATGCCGCCCCCCGCACCACATCCACCTGCGTCCGCGCCACGCTGACCGACGATGACGGCTGCGTCGGCATCGGTGAAGCCACAGCCGCCCCCTACGTCACCGGAGAGGACCCGGAGAGCCTGGTCCGCGACATGGAGCGGGCCGGGCAGGCGATGGTCGGCCTCAGCATTGAGGACATCCACGGGCTACAGGCGATCCTTCGGCGTCTGCTGCCACGGAGCCCGTCGGCGCGAGCCGGCCTCGAGATGGCCTTCTGGCGCGTTGGTCCCGGTATGCAGGTCGTGCCCCTCTGGTACGGCTTCGGCAGCCGCCTGCGTGAACTCACCACCGATACGACGATCTCCATCACGGACCAGGCGCCGGCGCAGATTGCCGAGGCCCTGGAGGCGGGGTTCACGCGCCTCAAGTTCAAGGTCGGCAACATGGGCCCCAGGGCCGAGGCGGAGCGGCTGTGCAGCTTGATGGGCTCGGCCGAGGGCGTGGCGCTGCGCGTTGACGCTAACCAGGCATTCACCGCGCTCCAGGCCCTGGAGTTCATCGACCGGCTCCTCCAGGCCGGGCTCTCGCTTGAGCTCGTGGAGCAGCCCGTTCGCGCCGGTCGGTTGGCCGACCTGGACAGGGTTGCACGGCGCTCGCCGGTCCCGATCTTCGCCGATGAGTCCGTGCTGACGCCTGAAGACGCCAGCCGCGTCGTTGCGCGCACGGCGGTGCACGGCATCAACCTGAAGCTCATGAAGAGCGGCCTCGCCCCCGCATTCGAGATCATCATCATCGCGCAGACTGCCGGCCGGCGCCTGATGCTGGGCTGCATGCTCGAATCGGCCTGCGGCATCGCCTTCTCCACGGCGTTTGCCATGGGGATGGGCGTCTTCGACTACATCGACCTGGACTCGCACCTGCTGCTGGACGATCCGGAGACCGACCAGTGGCTCTGCTCTGACGGCCCGCGCCTGTCGCTGCCGGGCTTGCCACCTGTCAGGAAGGGGAGGAAGCATGGCTAACGCGCCTACCATCAAGGACATCCGGGTCATCCTCACGGCTCCGGCCGGCTCCCGGCTCGTGGTCGTCCGTGTCGAAACGAGCGACACAGGCCTCTACGGGCTCGGGTGCGCCACCTTCACCCAACGCCACCTGGCCGTGAAGAGCGCCGTGGAGGAGTACCTGCGTCCGCTGCTCATCGGCAGGCCCGTGGACCGGATCGAGGACATCTGGCAGACCTGCTGGGTCCACTCCTACTGGCGCAACGGCCCGGTGCTGAACAACGCACTCTCAGGCGTTGACATGGCGCTGTGGGACATCCTGGGCAAGCGGGCCGGGCTACCCGTCTACGAGTTGTTGGGCGGGCGATGCCGGCAAGGCGCGGCCATCTACCGGCACGCCGACGGACGCACACCGGTGGAGGTCGAAGACAACGTCCGCCGGTGGATGGCCGAGGGCCTCACGCACGTCCGCGCCCAGATGGGCGGCTACGGGGGGCGCGCAGGCAACCTGCACCGCCCCGAGGGATCCCCGGACGGCGCCTACTTCGATCCGGCGGCCTACGCCCGCTCCGTGCCCAAGCTGTTCGAACACCTCCGAAACACGCTGGGAGACGAGGTCGAGTTGCTCCACGACGTCCACGAGCGCCTGCGCCCCGGCGACGCGGTGCTGCTGGCCAAGCGGCTTGAGCCCTACTCGCTCTTCTTCCTCGAGGACCCGCTGGCCCCGGAAGACATCGACTACCTGGCTGCAATACGATCCCAGTGCGCCACGCCCATCGCCATCGGCGAGCTCTTCAACAGCCCGCGCGAATGGACGCCGCTGATCTCCGCGCGCCTCCTGGACTATGTTCGCATGCACATCAGCCAGATGGGCGGCCTCACTCCAGCGAGGAAGGTGGCCGCCTACGCGGAGTTGCACGGCGTCCGCACGGCCTGGCATGGCCCTGGTGATGTCTCGCCGGTGGGCCACGCATGCAACCTCCATCTCGATGTCTCTGTCCCGAACTTCGGCGTACAGGAGTTCGCGGGCTTCAGCGAGGCGCTGCAGGAGGTCTTCCCCGGTTGTCCGGAGGTGCGCCAAGGTTACATGTACCCCAACGACCAGCCCGGCTTCGGGATCGACCTCAACGAGGTGGCCGCTGCGCGCTTCCCGTGCTCCGATGAGATCGATGTCTGGACCCAGGCGCGCACGCCGGACGGCACGGCATCCAAGCCCTGAGGCGCCGGGCCGGGCCTTCGGGCCTCGGGTACAATGCGCCTTGCGGTCGGCGCAAGGCGACGGCGAAGCGTGAGGGCCCATGTTCACCGGGATAGTCGAGAGGGTAGGCTCAGTCGCGTCCATCCAGGCTTTGGGCGCGTCGCGCGTGCTCACCATCGATTGCGGCGACCTGGCGGACGCCATCGGCGTCGGGGACAGCGTCTGCGTGAGCGGTGTATGCCTGACGGCCACGAGCCTGCAGAAGGGCCGCGCCTCCTTCGACGTCGCGCCGCAAACGGTACGACTGAGCCGACTGGGTGACCTTCGGGTCGGGGACGACGTAAATCTGGAACGTGCCATGGCGGCCGACGGCCGGTTCGGCGGACATATCGTCCAGGGCCACGCCGACGGCGTAGGGCGCATCGCCGGCATGGCGTCCGAGGCCGATGCCCACCGTATCCGTGTCACCCTCCCCGGGCGCCTGCTGAGGTACGTGGTGGCCCAAGGCTCCATCGCGCTGGACGGGATCAGCCTGACGGTGGCAGAGCTGCAAGGCGACGCCGTCGAGGTCTCGGTGATCCCGCATACCTTCCGGAACACAACGCTGGGCCGAGCCAGGCCCGGTGACACGGTCAACATTGAAACGGACATCGTGGCGCGCTACATCGAGCGCCTGATGGCTGCGCCCGCAGCGGGCGGCATCACAGAGCAGACGCTTCGGAGCGCCGGGTTCGGCCTCTACGGCGGGTCTGGAGAGCTATGAGCTTCGCAACAGTGGAAGCGGCGCTGGAGGACTTCCGGGCCGGCAAGATGGTCATCGTCACGGACGATGAGGATCGCGAGAACGAAGGCGACTTCGTCATGGCCGCGGAGAAGTGCACCGCCGAGGACATGAACGTGATGATCCGCCTGGGGTCGGGCTTCGTCTGCGCTCCCACCACGAACCAGCGGCTGGCCGAGCTCCAGATCCCCATGATGGTGGAGCACAACACCGCCCGCATGGGCACGGCCATGACCGTCTCCGTGGACTACCGGACGGGCACCACCACAGGCGTCTCGGCGCATGATCGCGCCGCCACCGTGCGCGCCATGGCCGACGGCTCAGCCCGGCCGGCCGACTTCACGCGCCCGGGTCACATCGTCCCGCTCCGCGCCGCTGACGGCGGCGTCCTGCGGCGCACAGGTCACACCGAGGCCACGGTGGACCTCTGCCGCCTGGCCGGCATGACGCCGGTGGGCGTCCTGGCAGAGGTGATGAACCCGGACGGCACCATGGCCCGCTTGCCCGAGCTGACTCGGCTGGCCGAAGAGATGGGCCTCAAGATTCTGACGATCGCCGAGCTGATCAAGTACCGAAGGCGGACCGAGCGGCTCGTTCAGCGCGTGGCCACCACGGAGCTTCCGACCAAGCAATACGGGACCTTCACGCTGCACGCCTACGAGTCCTCGGTCGATCCGTTCCCCGCCATCGCGCTGACGAAGGGCGACATCTCCGACGGCGCCCCCACCCTCGTCCGCGTCCACAGCTCGTGCGTCACAGGAGACCTGCTGGAGTCGCTACGCTGCGACTGCGGAGACCAGCTCCATCTGGCCCTGCAGCGCATCTCCGACGAGGGCCGCGGCGTACTCGTCTACCTGCAGCAAGAGGGACGCGGCATCGGCATGGTGAACAAGATCCGGGCCTACATGCTGCAGGACCACGGAGCCGACACCGTCGAGGCCAACGAGCAGCTTGGACTGAAGCCCGACCTGCGCGACTACGGCATCGGGGCGCAGATCATGGTGGACCTGGGCCTGCGGTCGATACGCATCATGACCAACAACCCCGCCAAGGTGGCCGGCATTGAGGGCTACGGGCTGGAGATCATCGACTGGGTCCGCGTGGAGGTGCAGCCGAACGAGCACAACGCACGGTACCTCCGCACCAAGCGCGAAAAGCTCGGGCATCGGCTGGGCCACGAAGAGACGCACTGATCGCCCTCGGCGCGGGCCTACGGGCGCCGGAAGGGACTGAAAGAGGCATGGCTACCTACACGTCGTACGAGGGCAAGCTGGTCGCGGCAGGCATGCGGATCGGCCTGGTCGTCAGCCGGTGGAACTCCTTCATCACCGAGCGGATGCTTGACGGCGCGGTCGACGCCCTGGTGCGCCACGGCGCCGACGCGGCGCAGATCGTGGTGGCGCGTGTGCCCGGCACCTGGGAGGTACCCGCGGCAACGCAGAAGCTGGCCGCGTCGGGCAAGTTCGACGCCGTCGTCTGCATCGGGTGCCTGATCCGAGGAGCCACGCCGCACTTCGAGTACCTCGCCGCCGAAGTCACCAAAGGCATCGCCCACATCGGGCTTGAGACCCGGGTGCCGATCACCTACGGCATCATCACGGTTGAGAACCTGGAGCAGGCCATCGAGCGTGCGGGCAGCAAAGCCGGCAACAAAGGAGCCGAGGCCGCCCTGGCCGCCGTAGAGATGGTCGACCTCCTGCGTTCCATCCCGGCCTGACAGGGCATCCGGCCGCTCACCGGCGGCCGCGCCTGACAGCCATGACTGAGAGTGGTCGTCCCTGGTTCGGTTACGTCGTGGCGTTCATCGGCGGCGCGGCCCTCTGCGGCGCCTGGGCCTGGTTTGCCCGGCCGCCCCGCGTCGGCGCAGCCTCGGCGGCATCGGACCAGGTCGTGCAAGCGGCCGGTGCGGTTCGGCGATCCGTGGTCAACATCGAGAGCCTCACGATGCGGTCCGTCGCCGGCCGAATGCGGCCCGTGGCGAAGCAGACCGCGTCGGGGATCGTCATCAACGACGCCGGTCACATCATGACGAACTGCCATGCCGTCGACGGCGCCAGTCTCATACGCATCACGGAGCCCGACGGCTCGCAGGTCGCCGCGCAAATCGTGGCGACGGACGCCGACCGTGATCTTGCGCTCCTCATGGCGCCGGGCCTCAAGGCTCCGGCAGCAGCCATAGGCGACTCAGACGCCGTCCAGGTGGGCCAGAGCGTCATTGCTGTGGGCAACCCCTTCGGCATCGGCATCACGGTGACCCTCGGCATCGTCTCCGCCACCGATCGCCGCAACCTGCCGCTGGAGCAAGGGCGCCGCCTTCCGCGCGTCATCCAGACCGATGCGGCCATGAACCACGGCAGTTCGGGCGGAGCGCTGGCGACCATGGACGGCAAGGTGATCGGCCTCTGCACCGCCATACTGGCCGACGGACCCGAGGGCGGGCCCCTGGGCGTGGGCTTCGCCATCCCCATGAACGATCTCGGAGGCCTGGTGGCCGAGTGGATCCGGCACCCGCCCCCTCTACGCCCGCCGGAGGAGGCGCCGCCGTTCCTGGGCTTCTCCTACTCGCCGGTGCCGCCGGCCGTCGCCGCCCAGCTCGGCGCCCCGCCCGGCCGGTGCCTCATCGTGCTTCGCGTCTGGCCGGAAACCCCGGCCGAAGCAGCCAAGATGCATCGTGGCGACATCATCGTCGGCGCCGAGGGGAAGTCCGTCCTGAGCGCCGAACACCTGCGGCGCGCCATCGCAGGCAAGAAGGCCGGCGAAACCCTTGTCCTCACGCTCATGCGGGGCGGAGGCGGCGAGGAGACCGTCCGGGTCCGGATGCCCGCTCCGTAGGGCGATGTCAGAAGCCAGACAGCCCGAAGTCGCCCTGCGCCTCAACGTCCGAGAGGACCCACCTCTGTACGGTGTAGAGCCCGCCCAGGCGCGGTTCGGTGAGGCGCACGAAGCGGAGGGTGACCGTTGTTCGAGCATAGACAATATCGACCGACTGGGTCCGTTCCCCCACGGTGACGTCGACCTGCGCACCACTGTCAGCCGTCATGCGGATGTTCCGGTACTCCAGGTAGAGTTGGCCGCGGCGCACCTCACGCATGGACCGCGCCAGCGTCAGGCGAAGCTGGTCGCGCCGCATGCCCAGGGCGTGGCCGTCAGCCGAGATCAGCTCCGCCAGCGCCGCCGGATCGGCTCGACGGGTAGCATCGGTGGCCTGGTCCATCACTCCGCTGACCACCGACGGGCCGAACGCCGGCGCCCGGACATCGAACGGACGCAGCACCAGCAGGACCGCCACGGCAAGGCAAACGATCGCCAGGGCTATGGCGATCCAGGATCGTCTCTGCATTGCAGCCTCCCTGCGCGGGCGTGGGCATCGCCACGCACCGCCCACGCATCATAATAGCTTGGCCGCCGCGCTCGTCGGTGCGCCCTCGGGAGGGAGAAGCATGCGAGGCATCTGGTTCGTGCGCCACGGCGCCACCGACTGGAACCGAGACCACAGGCTGCAGGGCCAGACAGACATCGCGCTTTCCGCGGAAGGACTGGCGCAAGCCGAGACGCTGGCGCTGACGCTCGCGGAATGCCCTGTTGCCTCCATCACCTGCAGCGACCTGCAGCGGGCTGTCCGGACCGCCCGGCCCATCGCTCGCCTCCACGGCATCGAGCCCTTCCTTACGCCCGACCTGCGCGAGGTCTGCCTGGGCGATTGGGAAGGCCTCACACCTGACGATATCCGCGCACGCTGGGGCGAGGCGGTCCTGAGCGCCTACCAGGGCGATCCCACCACCAATCCCCCGCCCGGCGCCGAGGAGCGCTCGGAGGTTGAACAGCGCGTATCCCGGGCCATCACTGCCGTGCTGGAGGACCTGACAGACGGCGTGCATCTGGTGGTGGGCCACGGCGGCACGCTTCGCACGGCCATCTGCTGCGCCATCGGAGCTCCGACGGAGTTGGCGCGCCGGATGTGGCTCGACAATGCCTCGATCACTCGGGTCGACTTCGGCTCTCGCCTGCCGCGGCTGATCTCCCTGAACGACACGTCGCACCTGGGCCCGAAGCGGTGAACCTACCACGGTGACGCGTCCACTCGGGCCGCCCGGCCGCTGCATGGCCGAGGTAGAATGATGCGTGTCGAGCGGGTCTCACATGACCCCTCCGCCCAACGTCACGGAAGCGACCGCACCCAATGAGCCAATGGCTGCCTGACTGGTCCTTGCTGCTGAAGTACATCAGTCCCGGCGCTGTCGCGGACGTCTTCCTGATCGGCTACCTGATCTACCGGCTCCTCCTGGTCGCCCGCGGGACCCGGGCCCTGCAGGTCATGGGTGGCCTCATCGTCTTCTTCGCCATGGTGCTGGCCACCGACTGGCTCAACCTCTACGCCCTCAACTGGCTCCTCAAAGAGGCCCTCGTCCTCGGGCCTGTGGCGCTGGTGGTCCTCTTCCTCCCCGAGTTGCGGCATGCCTTGGAGGAGTTCGGCAGGCCCGGCTTCTGGGGGCGCGGCCTGGTCCACTCCAGCACGGCGGATGTATCGCAAGCCATCGACGAGGTGGTCGCGGCGGTCTCGGTCATGTCCGTGAAGCGCATCGGTGCCCTGATCGTCTTTGAGCGTGAGAGCCAGGTGGAGGACATCGTCGCTACCGGCACGCTGATGGATGCCGTGGCTTCGGCCAGCCTGCTGGACACGATCTTCTACAAGGGGACCCCGCTGCACGACGGCGCCGTGGTGGTCCGCCACGGGAAGGTCCTGGCGGCCGGTTGCACCTTGCCGCTCACGGACAGCCCGAGGGTCGACGCCACCGTCCATACGCGGCACAAGGCGGCTCTCGGAATGTCCGAAGCAAGCGACGCCATCGTCGTGGTCGTGAGCGAGGAGACAGGGATCGTTTCCATTGCCGCGGACGGCAAGCTGCTGAGGCCCTTCCGCGAGGACACGTTGAGGGAACGGCTGCAGGCCTTCCTCAAGGTGCAGGACGCTCGGACGGCCGCCCGCGAGCGCATCGGCCAGGTGGCGAACCGGGTAGGCGGCGCGATCATGAAGCGGAACCGCGAACGCGAGCAGGGGCAATAGGCGCGACGCATGCGTAAGCTACTGGGGCATCTCTACCACAACTGGGAACTGAAGGCGATTTCGCTGGCCGCGGCCTTGATGATCTGGGCCTACGCGGGTACGCAGCGCGCCGCCGCGCCTTCGCGGCAGGTGCTGGCCGAGGTGCAGACCAAGGGCTCAGCGCAGAGGGGCCTCTCCGTGGAGGTCCGTGCGGCTACGATCAGCGTTGCCGTCTCGGGGCCCGCCGCCGCGCTGGACCGCCTGAGCGAGGGCTCCGTCAAGGCCATCGTCGACGTCAGCGCGGCCACCGCCTCCTCGCGGCGCTTGCCTGTGGTGCAGCTGATCGCGCCGCCGCTCGGGCCTACGGTCACGTTTCCCGACCAACGCCTCTCCGTCCCTGTTGAGGTAACGGTCAACATGCGCCGCACGCTGCCCGTAACGCTTAACGTCGTGGGTCAGCCGCCGGCGGGCCGATCATTCACTCCCGCCCAGGTGGACCCGCCGCAGGTCGAGGTGCTCGGGTCCACGCCGGACGTGAAGCGCGTCACGGCGGTTGTAGGCTCGGTCATCGCTCGGCAAGGACCGTTCAGGGGCAACACCCAGTTGCGCGCGGTGGATCGCGACGGCATCAATGTGGATACCGTCCAGTTGGAGCCCGCGCTCGTCAGCGTCCAGGTCGACGTCGTCGACAGCGCGGCGGTGAAGACCGTCGTGATCTCGCCCGCTCTCACAGGTAGGCCCGCCCCGCCCTTCGTCATTGACGGCGTGACCGTGAGCCCCATGACGGTCACGCTGGCGGGCCCAACGGCAGACATCGCCACGGTTACCTCGATCAGCACAGCGCCCATCGCCATCGAGGGGGCCTCGGCCGACGCCACGCGGCAGGTCGCGCTGGTCATCCCGCCGGGGCTATCGATCGCCGGGTCGCCGGCCACGGTATCCGTCACGGTCCGCCTCAAGGACACCTCCCGCTCGGAGCGAGCTCCGTGACGACAGGCGCCGCCACCAACCTGGCGCCGATGTCGCTCAGCGACATCGTGGACGAGGCGTTCGACCTCTACAAGTCGCATTTCGCCCTTTTCGCCGGGATCGCCGCGGTGGTGGCGGTGCCGGCCAGCCTGATCGACCGGCTCGCCTCGCACTGGCTGGGTATCTACCGCCTGATGGAGCGCATCGGCGCCTCCGACCAGCCGCCTGATGCGGCGGCGATCGGGGCCATGATGCTCTACTTCATGGTGGCCGCCACCGTGATGTCGATCTCCTATGTACTGCAGACGGGAGCGCTCACGTCGGCCATCGCACAGCGGGTGCTGGGGCGCCCCACCTCGCTTGCGGCGGCATACCGGTCGGTGCGCGGTTCCTTCTGGCGTCTACTGGGCGCGTGGGGCCTCGTCGGCGTCATCTGGTGCGCTGTGATGGGTGCGGCGGTATTCGCTACCGCGATCGTCATCGGCGTCGCGGCTGCCGCGGTTGCTGCAGGCGGCTCGATGGGCACGGCATCAGCTGTGGCCGCCGGCCTCATCGCGGGCCTGGTGATCGGGGTCATAATGGCGCTCGTAGCGGTAATGACCTCGGTGTTCGTGACGCAGATCGTGATGATCGAGGGTCGTCCGGCAACCGAGACGCTGAACCGCCAGTGGGCCCTGGCCAAGGGGCAGGTCTGGCGCCTTGCGGTCGCCTGCGTCGCTGTATCGCTCGGCTCCGCGATACTCGTAGGCACCACCTATGCCTCGATCGACGCACTCCTCGAGTATGCCCTGTTCCCGGCGCTCCACATACCTTTCGAGGCCCAGATCACGGTCAGCAGCATCCTCTCCACGCTCATAGGCCTGCTGGCCCAACCGTTCATCGCCACCGCCTTCACACTGCTCTACTTCGACCAGCGCGTACGGCGCGAGGGATTCGACCTCGATGTGCTGAGCCGATCTGCCCATACCCAGGGCCCCGCCGAATGCTGAGGCTGCTGTCGGCGCTCGTACTCCTCTTCCTCGCCACCCAGGCCTCGCCGGCGCAGGCGCAGGCAGTGGACGCCGAGCGGCAGCGGGTGCAGGTCGACGTGCGCGCCATCCTGGCACAGCGCGACTACCAGTCGAGCGCGCCCGGCAAGTCGGCCTGGTCGTCCGCCCTCTCGCGGGTGCGACGCGCCCTGGCTCCACTGTGGGACGGCCTACGCCGGTTCCTGCGGTGGCTGGCTCCGTCCCATAGCCCCGGGGCGTCATGGCTCTACTACGTGGTGCTGGCGGCGGCGCTGGCGGCCATGTGCTGGGGACTGGCTGTGGCTGTACGTGCCCTCATGCGAGGTGCCGCGGCACGCGCCGCGTCGGCCGAGCGTGCCAAGCGCGACGCGGCGCTGCCCGACGCCCCGGAAGACCTGGCGCCGGAGTCGTGGGCCAAGCACGCCCGCGCCCTTGCCCAGCGCGGCGACCACGCAGGGGCTTATCGGGCGGCCTTCACGGCCCTCCTGCTGGCGCTGGAGCGGCTCAGATTGCTCCGCTTCGCCCGCAGCAAGACCGTCGGCGAGTATCTGCGCGAAGTTCCCCGTGGCCACGCGGTCCGACCGGCGTTCGCCGGCGCCGCACGGGCCTTTGAAGCGCACGTGTACGGCGACCGCCTCCCCGGCGAGCCGGAGGTGGAGGCCATGCTGGCACACTACGACGGCGTCCTGAAGGAGCCCGAAGCCGGCGCCGGTGAGCCGACGACGTGATCGACACGCACTGCCACCTGGATGACCACCGGTTTGAGAGCGACGAACTGCCGGAGTTGCTGTCGCGCGCCCGCGAAGCCGGAGTACATGCGGCGGTCACCGTAGGCTGCGACCTCGGGTCGTCTCAGGCATGCGTCGCGCTGGCGCAGGAGCATGACGGTGTCGCGGCCGCTATCGGCGTCCATCCGCACGAGGCGAAGCACTGGCGCTCGGCGACGGCGCGGACGCTACGGGAGTTGGCCGCTTCCCCGGCGGTCGTGGCCTACGGCGAGATCGGCCTGGACTTCCACTACAACCTGTCGGAGCCTGATGTGCAGCGGGCGACGTTTCACGAGCAGCTCGAGTTGGCCGGCGACCTGGGGCTCCCCGTCATCATCCACTGCCGCGACGCCTATGAGGAGATGCTGCCCGACATCACGCGCTGGCTGGCGCCGGGCCGAACGGCGATCATGCACTGCTGGGCGGGCACGCCGGAGCAGGCCCGGAGCTACACAGCGGCGGGCGCCTACCTGGGCTTCGGGGGCATGGTCACCTTCAAGAGCGCCGACGCCATACGCCAGGCCTGCGCCGAGACGCCCGACCATCTGCTGCTGCTGGAGACGGATGCGCCCTGGCTGGCCCCTATCCCCTACCGCGGCTCGCGGAACGAGCCCCGGCACGTGGCGCAGGTCGCCGCGACGGTGGCCCGGCTACGGGGCTCCAGCGTGGAAGCGCTCGACCGGCTCACCACGGCCAACGCCACGCGCGCCTACCCTGGGCTGGCAACAGCCACGGCGGATGGCCCCGGCTCGACCATATAGGCATCGACCACGTCGGCGGTTGGACCGTCGCGAAGCACCACGCCGTCCTGCAGCCAGACCACGCGATGCGCCACGCGCCGGACCATCACCATGTCGTGCGAGACGAAGAGGATCGTCTTCCCGCGCTCCTGGAACTCCGCGATCTTGTCCAGGCACTTGTGCTGGAATGCCTCGTCGCCCACAGCCAGCACCTCATCGACGAGCAGGATAGCCGGGTCCGTGTGGACGGCAATGGAGAAGCCGAGCCGCATCTTCATGCCGTCGGAGTAGTTCCGAAGCGGCGTATCGATCTTCTCGGCGAGGTCTGGCCGATCGAACGCAAAGCGCACGATCGAGTCGAACTGAGCCTGGATCTCGCGGCGGCCCAGTCCCAGGATGGCTCCGTAGAGCTCGACGTTCTCCACACCCGTCAGGTCGGGGTGGAAGCCCGCACCAAGCTCCAGCAACGGCGCTACCGTACCGTTGACGGTGACCTCGCCCGATGTAGGCTTGTATACCCGTGCGACCAGCGAAAGTAGCGTCGACTTGCCGGAGCCGTTGCGCCCGACAACGGCCACCGTCTCGCCGGGCAGGATCTCCAGGTCGATGCCGCGCAGGACTTCTCGGCGCTCGAGCCGGGGCGGCCGAAAGATGCTCAGCATGGCGGCCTTCAGGCTGCCGGCATGCCTGTGCTGGAGGACGAACGTCTTGCGGAGGCCCGCCAGCCTGATCGAGGGCTTTGGCGAGCCGCTCATGGCCGTTCCACGAAGCGCCACTTGCGCGCGTTGAAGAACACGTAGCTCAACACGAGGGCGACGAATGAGACCCCGAGGATTGCGAGCACGGAGCCGGGATCGAACGGCGCCGCAGCGTTGCCTCCAAGCACCGAGGGGTGCGGCGCCTCCAGCATGCACTTGCGGTAGCCCGAAATGAGCACGGCGAGCGGGTTCCACATGTAGATGCGCGCTGCCCAGCCGCCCCACAGGCTCCGCATGGTCGGCGAATGGAGCACCTGCTCCGGCAGGTACATGATCGGCAGCACGAAGAGGCCCAGGTTGAACAGAACGGTGACGATGTACTTCACGTCCTCATAGAAGACATTGAGGCACGAGACCACGAGGCTGGCGGCGGTCACAAGGAAGAACTGAGCCAGAACCAGAACCGGGAACCAGATCAGCGTGGGCAACAGCGGCGCGCGGAGGTAGAACACCAGGTAGGCGAAGAAGACGAGCCATGACATGGCGAAGTGGATGAAGTTCGAGACGCTGGTGGCGAGAGGGATGATCTCCCGCGGCATGTAGACCTTGCGGATGACGCCGTACATCATGAGGATCGACTGGCTCGAGTCCAGCACGGCCGTCTGGAAGTAGGTCCAGGGGATCATCGCAGCCAGAACGTAGGCCGAGTAGCTATCAAAGTTCGCCGCAAAAGTGGTAGCGTTCTTGAAGGCAAACGTGATGCAGGCGACCTGCATCAGGGGAGGGGCGATCGACCATACGAAACCCAGCTTAGAGTTCTTGTACCGGACCTTCAGGTCGCGCCGCACGAGTTGCAGGAACAGCGCCCTGAACCTCCAGACCTCCGCCAACTCGGCCGTCAGGTGCCGCATGGGGTTCCCCAGGCGCAAGTCGCGGTCGGCCGGACAGGGAGCGATCGGCGCGGACGCGCCTTCGCTTGCGCCGCAGGCCTGTCCCACTCAAGGAGAACGATGGCAATGCAGAAGTGGAAGTACCACAGCATGGTGTGTCGTGATCTGTCGATTGTCGATGGCAAGTTGAACGCTGAGGGTGAAAAGGGCTGGGAACTCGTGTCTGTCGTCGCGGTGGACTCCAATACGGCGCGTGTGTTCTTCAAGCAGCCGATCCCCGAAGAAGGCCCCCTCCCCGAGGATTCCGAGAAGCTGGAATCGTCGCCCATGTAGCGGGCACCGGCCGGCGTCTGTGGCACGATCCAGGCGCCGGCAGCCAACCTACGCGGCCACCTGCCCACCCGTGGCCAGGTGCATGATGCCTTCCTGCGTCGCCTCGGCGCGGGTCAGCTCGCCGGCGATCCGGCCCTCGTGCATCACCAGAATGCGGTCGCTCATGCCGAGCACCTCGGGTAGCTCTGACGAGATCATGATGACCGCCGCTCCGCGCGCCGTCAACTCGTTCATCAGCTGGTAGATCTCGGTCTTGGCGCCCACGTCGATGCCGCGCGTCGGCTCGTCGAAGATCAGCAGCTTGGACTTGGTGAAAAGCCACTTAGCGAGCACGACCTTCTGCTGGTTCCCTCCCGAGAGGTTGCGCACCGTCTGCTCCACGCTCGGGGTCCGTATGGTCAGGTCCTCGACATACTTCCGCGCCACCTCACGCTCGGCCCGACCGTTGATGAAGTTCAGCCTGGCAAGCTCACGCAGGTTCGCCAGCGTGATGTTCTCGCGGACCGCCATGCCCAGGATCAGGCCCTGCCCCTTCCGGTCCTCGGTTACGAGGCCGATCCCCAGCGCAATGGCATCCTGCGGCGACTTCACCCTAACCACGGCGCCGTCGATCTTCATGGACCCGGCGTCAACCGGGTCCGCGCCGAAGATGGCCCGAGCCAGTTCAGTCCGTCCGGCGCCGACCAGGCCTGCGATGCCGAGTATCTCGCCCTGGCGCACCTGCAGCGTGATGTCGGTCAGCGCGCCCTTCCGGCCAAAACCGTCGAGCTCCAGCACGGGCTCGCCGATCGGCGCAACTTGCTTCGGGATCATCTGGGTCAGTTCGCGGCCGACCATCATGCGGATCAGGTCGTCCCGGTTCACGGCGCTGACGTCGCAGGTATCGATCCGCTTGCCGTCACGCATGACGGTGACGCGGTCGCAGATCTCGAAGATCTCCTCAAGCCTGTGGCTGATGTAGACCACCGCCACGCCGTCGGCCTTCAGTTGGCGGATCAGCTCGAACAGGCTGCGGAGCTCATGGTCCGTGAGGGTGGCGGACGGCTCATCCATGATGATGATGGAGCTGCGGCGCGACGTTGCCTTGGCGATCTCGACCATCTGCTGCTGCGCCACAGAGAGGCGGTTCACCGGCGTGCGGGCATCCAGCTTCACGCCGAGCCGGTCGATAATGGCCTGCGACTCGCGGTACATCGTGCCGAAGTCGACGAAGCCGGGCACGGCGGCTCGGGGTTCGCGCCCCAGAAAGATGTTCTCGGCGGCGTTCAGGTACGGAACCAGGTTGAACTCCTGGTAGATGATGGAGATGCCCAGAGCCATGGCCTGCGTGGGGCTATCCACATGGACCGGCTGCCCGTTCAGCAGGATGTCGCCGGTGTCGCGTGGCTGGGCGCCTGCCAGGATCTTCATCAGGGTGGACTTCCCGGCGCCGTTCTCACCGACCAGGGCGTGGACCTCGCCGGCGCGGACCTCAAGGTCCACATCCTGCAAAGCCTGAACGCCGGGGAAAGTCTTGGTGATGTGGCGCATCTCAAGAACAGGCGCGGAGCCGACTGGCGCAGAACTCAATGGAGCCTCCCATGCACCCCGAGGGTCGGCACGATTGTACCAGACGCGCAGACGCCACTGCCGAACCATCGGCACAGGCGAAGGAGACGTGAGACGCCACGCGCATGGGCCTTGACGACAGCGTTCGATGCGGGGTATCGTCTGGGATAGTGTTTGCCTTATCCAGAGTGGCGGAGGGACCGGCCCTACGATGCCACAACAACCACCTCGCTCGCCGGCGAGGCAGGTGCTAAATCCGGGCAGCCAACGCTGCGAGATAAGGGGCAACGGCGACTCACAGACTTTGTGATGGCCCCTTTCCTTAGGAGAGGGGCCATTTCGTTTTGGGACCGGGCATCCGGGCGCATGACGCGCCGGGGAAAGGAGCGGCTCATTGGCCGACATTAAGCTCTTCACTTCAGAAAGCGTAACCGAGGGACATCCCGACAA